>NZ_VISI01000002.1:1305000-1630000 GCF_007827365.1 Olleya sp. Hel_I_94 | reverse complement strand
TTTCTATATTAAAATGGCGTGTACTATATAATACTTTTTTTAAGCATGCTCAAAATAGAATACCATTGGAAGGCGCTGCTGAGTTTTATCATTTATTGCACAAAGGACCAAATGGAAATAAGGCTAATCCTATTTTTTATGTTAGTCATAGTCCATGGAATTTGTATCGCTACTTAGAGTTTTTTCTCAAAAAAAATAATTTCCCAAAAGGCCCTATTTTACTTAGAAGTTTCAGAACTATTTTTAAGAAAAAGTCATCTACTTGTAAGCCAGCAAAACAGTTAGAAATACAAAACATATTAAAGACATATCCAGACTTCACTTTTATATTAATAGGTGATAGTGGAGAGCATGATCCAGATATTTATCTAGAGATTGTTAATACTTTTCCCAATCGTATTAAAGCGGTTTATTTAAGAAGCGTAAACGATAATAAAAAAATTAAACGAGTAAAAAGTTTACTTAACGCTTATAATACAACGCCTGTTTTATTAGTTAATTCTAGCAAGGACGCTATAATACATGCTAGGACAAACGGATTTATTAAGTAGTTACCCTTATAGTCATAAAAAAAGGTCACATAATTATGTAACCTTTTTTATATTTAAACTGTTTTTTAAACAAGTTAAGTTATTCTAAAATAACCCATTTATTTCAGCATCAATTTTATTAATTATAGTTCCTAAATCTTCAGGATTAGCAACAAAGTCCATATTATCTACATCAATTACTAATAAATTACCTTTAGTATATCCATGGATCCAAGCTTCATAACGTTCGTTTAATCTACTTAAATAGTCAATACTAATTGAGTTTTCGTAATCACGACCACGTTTATGTATTTGAGATACTAGATTTGGGATAGAGCTACGTAAGTAAATTAATAAATCTGGACCTTCAACAAAACCTTCCATTAAATCAAATAACGATTTATAGTTTTCAAAATCACGATTGGTCATTAAACCCATTGCATGTAAATTAGGAGCAAAAATGTGCGCATCCTCATATATTGTTCTATCCTGAATAATATCTCTTCCGCTTTCGCGAATTTGCGATACTTGTCTAAAACGACTATTCAAAAAGTAAACCTGTAAGTTAAAACTCCAACGCTCCATTTGATTGTAAAAATCGTCAAGGTAAGGGTTGTCTACAACGTCCTCTAATTGAGCCTCCCAGTTAAAGTGTTTGGCTAATAATTTAGTAAGCGTCGTTTTTCCTGCGCCTATATTTCCTGCTATGGCAACGTGCATAGTTAGTCTGTTTTAAGTTGGTATTGATAAAGTAATTTGCGAGTGTAAATATACAGGATTTGATTGGTTACAAAAAACTGACTTATTAACATATTTGGTATATCGATCGCACTTATAGTTTTTGTTTCGTGGTTATAAAAATTTAATATATTTTCTTTCTCAAGTATTAAATTTTCGTTGTAAGCTTTAATGTTTGTGTAGCCATCATTTTTAAACTTATAAACTAAGCTTCCAAAATAATTATAGCAATACAAGTTGTTTTCGGTAAGAAGCCAACAATAATTATAATTACTAGTCAGGTCTAATACTTTGGAGCTAACCGGAATTGTCTTATATCGTGTGGTTTTGGTTTGATAATCATACAACTCTAAGTATTGAAAATCTTGATTAAATAACCATATCGTATTGTCAAAACCCGTTGTAATGTGAGAAATATTTTTATAAGGTTGTAACGTGTTAAAGTCTAATTTAGAGACTTCGGCTAATCTATTATCTAATATAATTACAGTGTTTAAGTCACCATAAAACACATTAATTTTTAATGGATTAAAAGTGTGCACAGACGTTATATTGCCTAATTGGATATTGCTGTAATTAATAGTGTGTTTATCAGATTTTTTAAAAAGTACATTATTTTGAACATAATACAGGTTTTCAAAATTATTTTTAGAAATAAAAACATCAGCATTAAGGCTGTCCACTGCTATATAATTTGCAGATATTTTGTTTTGAGCGGACAGTGTTAAGCAGCTGATAAAAAAGAAAAGCACTAGTTGTTTCATGGGTTAACAATGTACAAAAACTAAACCAAACCTGTAACAATTAGTTTGTCAAGTAGACTAATATTTTTATTAGTAACTTTTATCTGTTATGGATTAAACTATCTGTAAAAATAAGAGTCTAAAGTGTGGAATATCAAACAATAAAATTTAAATAAAATGAAATTAAAATCAACTTTTAAAAATCTAGCAACACTGTTAGTATTGATTATCACTTCAAGCGTTTTTGCGCAAGATGCTTTTCAGGGTCAGGCAACTTACATGTCAAAAACGACTATGGATATGGATAATTTTGGTGGTCGTGAGTTAAGTCCAGAGCGAAAAAAAATGATAATGGAGCGTATGAAAACAATGCTTGAAAAGACATTTATACTAGATTTTAATAAATCAGAATCTACTTATAAAGAAGATGAAGCATTAGATGCTCCTGGTGGTGGAGGAAGAGGTTTTATGATGGGTGGAATGGCTGCTGGAACAATCTATAAGGATGTAAAAGAAAACGTACTATTACATGACCAAGAGTTTTTTGGAAAGCAATTTTTAATTAAAGATAGTTTAGTAAAATTAGATTGGAAAATGAGTGGCGAGTCTAAGCAGATCGGTAAATACACCGCTTTTAAAGCAACTGCTACTAAAAAAGTAGACGCTGCAGATTGGACAAATATGAGAAGAAGAGGAAATGATAGAGATAAAAAGAAGGACGATAATAAAGAAGTTGCAGAAGTAGAAAAAGATAGCACTAAAACTGATGCACCAAAAGATCCATTTGATGATATTGAAATTCCAGAAGAAATTGAAGTGACTGCATGGTACACAATGGACATACCAGTTAATAGTGGTCCTGGTGAATATTGGGGACTTCCAGGTTTAATATTAGAGGTTAATGCAGGTAGAACAACTATTTTATGTTCTAAAATTGTTATGAATCCTTCTGATAAAAACGAAATTAAAAAACCAACCAAAGGAAAAGAAGTGACTATGGAAGAATACCAGGACATTGTAAAGAAAAAAATGGAAGAAATGCGCGAGATGTTTAGATCACGTGGTGGAAGAGGTAGAAATTAATTTTTTTCAATAAAAACCAATCAATAATAACAAATGAAACACTTATTTACAGCACTACTATTTTTAGTAGTAAGTACCACTTTTGCTCAAGTCAAGTTTGAAGGTGTCGTTAAGGATAGTACAGGATATGGACTAGAGTTAGCTAATGTTGTTGCTATAAACCAAGCAACAAAAACACTGGAAGCGTATTCTATCACTAATGATAAAGGACGTTATAAATTAAATTTAGATGTTAATTCTTCTTATAGCATTCAGGTTAGTTATATTGGAATGAAACAAATTTCTGAAACCATTCAAACTAAGGAAGCGGATCTTTTTAAAGATTATGTAATGGCTATGGACAATAGTTTAGATGAAATTGAAATCACTTACGAAATGCCTGTTACCATTAGTGGAGATACAATAACCTATAATGCAGATTCTTTTAAAAACGGAACAGAACGTAAACTTGGTGATGTATTAGAGAAAATGCCAGGCGTTGAGGTTAATGATGATGGTGAGGTAGAAATAGAAGGTAAAAAGGTTGGTAAAGTCATGATTGATGGTAAGGAGTTTTTTGATGGTGATACTAAATTAGCGACAAAAAATATTCCTGCAAATGCTATTGATAAAGTACAAGTGTTAAAAAACTATTCTGAAGTTGGACAGTTAAGTGGTGTGACTAATAATCAAGATAATATTGCTATTAATATTAAATTAAAAGAAGGTAAGAAAAACTTTTGGTTTGGAACAGTAACAGCTGGAGCAGGAGACTCTAGTAGTGGCGAGTTGTACTTAGCACAACCTAAGTTATTTTACTATAGCCCTAAAAAAAGTATCAACTTTATTGGTGACTTAAATAACATTGGAGAATTGGCATTATCTAGACGAGATATTTTTAATTTCTCAGGTGGTTTCCAACAACCTAGCCAACAAAGCGGAACCAATATTAGCTTAGGAAGTAACGATTTGGGCTTTAGACAACTTCAAAATAATCAAGCTAAAAGTTTAAATACCAAATTTGGTGCAGCTAACTTTAGTTACTCGCCAACAAGTGTTTTGGACGTTAGTGGATTTGCGATTTTTGCTAGTAGCAGAATTGAATTACAAGAAGACAGTCAAGTCTTATATACAGATCAGACATTAGGGATTCCGGATGAAACTACAGCTAGTAATACGCAACAAAAAAGCGATTTAGGACTAGTTAAATTTAGTGCTAAGTATAAGCCAAATGCTAATAATCAATTGGATTATGACATACTTGGACGTACCTCTAAGGATCAGCAATTTAACGGAACTTTTTCTAATGTTGTTGGCGCAATTGAGCAATTTGAAGAAACTAATCCGTATAAAATAAATCAAAACCTGAATTATTATTATACTATGGATGAAGATAATATTTTTGCATTATCTGTTCAACATTTATTACAAGATGAAGATCCTTTTTATAATGCACTTTTACAAAATGATCCAACAAGTTCGGCAGATCCATTTGATAATACTGCAGTAGGTTTAGGTTTAGATGGTACTCAGGTTTCTTACGATGTAAATCAACAAAAACGTGTTAAGACCAATCAGTTAGATGCTAAGGTTGACTATTGGAATATTTTAAACAAAAAAAGTGATATTAACTTTACTGTTGGTACCATATATAGTAATCAACAGTTTGATTCTAACGTGTTTCAGACTTTGGATGATGGTAGTGAGGTTGACACCAACACATCAATACCAGGAGTGTCAGATATAAACGATATTAAATATACATTTAGCGATATATATCTTGGTGCGCATTACCGATTTAAAACAGGTAAATTTACTATTAGCCCAGGTTTATCTGCGCATGCTTATAGTGCAGTTAATGATCAATTTAACACAACAACTAAAGATAACTTTTTTAGAGTGCTTCCTGATTTAAATGTACGTGTGCAATTAAAAGGAACTGAAAACTTAAATTTATCATACAAAATGCAAACCCAATTTACAGATGTAAATCAGTTTGCTCAAGGTTTAGTTTTAAATAATTATAACTCGCAGTTTATTGGTAATCCAGAGCTAGAAAGTGCATTATCACATAATATAAACTTAAGCTACTTTAGCTTTAATATGTTTAATTATACTAATGTATTTGCCTTTATAAATTATTCTAAGAATATTGATAACATTAGAAACGTATCAGAGTTTCAACCTGGATCAGTTATTAGAACTAGTACACCATATAATTCTGGCTTAGAGGATGAAAGTTTAAGTGCTAGTGGACGTTTTCAGAGACGTTTTGGTAAGTTACAAGCCAGTGTAAGAGGTACATTTAATTATTCTAAGTTTAATCAATTTATTAATACTCAAATTTCGGTTAACGAAAACTATAACCAAAGTTACACCACAGAGTTGCGTTCAAACTTCAGAGAAGCACCTAATTTTGAGTTACGCTATACGTATGGCTTAAACAACAGTGTTCAAGGAGATAGAACTACTAAAATATATACTAATGCACCAGCTGTTGAGTTTGACGCATTAATATTTAAAAAGTTTACTTTTAAAACTGATTATACTTATAGTCGTCAAACTATTGATGGTAATAGTAATAGTTTTGGATTATGGAATGCTAATTTAGCTTACCGTAAAACTAGTGATAGTAAATGGGAATATGAATTAAAAGCAACTAACTTGTTAGATACAGATTCTAGAATACAGAATAGTAATGGAGCATTTTCAGTTAGTACTAGCGAGTATTTTATACAACCAAGATTTTTAACTGCAAGGTTTATTTATAATCTATAAGCTACATAAAGTCATATTAAAAAGCCCTTTAAATTAATGTTTAAAGGGCTTTTGTTTTGGTCTAGGTTATAGTAAATATAGTCTTAGATAAGTTTAATTATTATTTAGACTTACCATTGATTGATACGATTAGAATCTAACTTAATGAAAATAAAAACTAATATAGTAAATCCCCAAAGTCCAGAACCTCCATAACTAAAAAAGGGTAGAGGTATACCAATAGTAGGTATTAATCCCATAACCATGCCTATATTAATTAAAAAGTGTAAAAACAAAATAGCTCCTACAGCATAACCATACATCCTGCTAAATTGATTCTTCTGTCTTTCAGCTAAAACTAATATTCTTACAATTAAAAGTAAAAATACAACGACTGTTAAGAAGCTACCAATAAAACCCCATTCTTCGCCAACTGTACTAAAAATATAATCTGTGTGTTGTTCTGGTACAAAATTACCAGTTGTACGTGTTCCTTCTAAAAAGCCTTTTCCTTTAAACCCACCACTACTAATTGCTTTTTCAGACTCGTTAAGGTTGTAAGCAACGGTCTTTTTCATGCGTTCTAGTTTATCAGGATCTTTCTCTAAACTTAACCAAACTGTAATACGATCTTTTTGATGATCAGGCAGTATGTTTTCATAAAAAAAACGGACAGTAAATGCTAAAGACGTGCATAGTAGTATTACAATTATTGGTTGTATTATAGAAGGTTTCTTTTTTCTTGTAAAATAGTATGTAAGTACTACAATTGCAGTAATTAATAGTGTACTAATAACTCCAAATTTTAAAGCAAATATAGATAGTAGTATTAATAAAACACCAATAATTAAGTAAATATGTGGTAATCCTTCTCTATATAAAACAAAGAAAAATGCACCATAAACTATAGCACTTCCAGCATCTGGTTGTAGTAAAACTAAAAGAGCAGGTACAACTATAATAGCAAAGGTTTTTAGTTGATCACTAAATCGTCTTATATCGGTATTTAAATCGCTAACATATTTAGCAACAGCTAACGCAGTAGCAACCTTAGCAAATTCGCCTGGCTGAAAGGTGAATGATCCGATTGGATACCAAGATGTTGCTCCATTTATATTTTTACCAAAAACAAAAAGACCAGCTAAGGATATTAAGGCAATAAAATAAATAATGCTAGAAAACCGCTCGTAAAACTTAGACTCTATGGAGAGTACCAAAACAATTAGTACTATAGATAGTCCTATAAATACTAGTTGTTTACTGTAAAAATGAGAGAAATTTGTAAACTCCAACGCTTCACCAGAATGTGATGCAGAGATTATGTTTACCCAACCAAAAATGACTAGAATAAAAAATAGGAAGATTGTTAACCAATCAAATTTATAATATCTATCAGTTTGCCTCATCTTTTATTTTAGGTGTCACTTCTTGCAATAAGTCGGCATCTTTTAATGTAGGTGCAGGCACAATTTGCATTTGTGTTTCTCTGTTAATTTTAAAAGGTGCTCCGGATTGTGGTTTAGCATATTCGTTTTCTAGACTATGTGTTAAAATCCAAGTTTCTAAATCTGTTCGTGATATGGTTCCTTTTAAATATTTTTCAATCATTAAGCTTGCCATTCTACCAGCAAATCGGCTTCCCCAATACCCATTTTCAACAAAAACAGCAATCGCTATTTTAGGATTATCTTTTGGTGCAAAAGCAACAAATATGGAGTGATCGGTAAGCTGAGTTTGTACGCCATCAATTTTCGCATAGTTTTCTGCAGTCCCAGTTTTCCCGCAAATTTCTATACCTTCCACTTGAAGACTTGCTGCTGTACCCTTATTATAAACATCAAACATACCTTGTACGACAGGCTCAAAATGTTTTCTGTCAATGGTAGTATATCTTGGTGTTCTATACTTTTCGTCAATTGGTTCTCCTTCAATTTCTTTAATAATATGAGGCGTTATAAAATAGCCACGATTAGCTATTGCTGCAACCATATTTGCAAGTTGTATAGGTGTTGCTTCGACTTCACCTTGACCAATTGCGTTAGAGGTCATAAAGGTAGAGCTCCATCTATTTTTGCCATACCATTTGTCGTAAAATTTACTGTCAGGAATGCGTCCTTTTCTACCCACAACTAAATCATATCCAAGATAATCACCTAAACCAAAACTTTTAGCATGGTTACTCCATGCGTCCATTCCTGTGGCTGTATTTGGATATTTTTCTACGATACGTCTGTAAACATTCACAAAATAAGCATTACAAGATTCGTAGATCCCTAAATTCATATCAACAGGACTTCTATGACTGTGGCATCCATGTAATTTTCTACCGTTATAATAATAACCCATTCTGCAACTAAATTGTTCGGTTGGGTTAACAACACCTTCTTGCAATCCTATAAGTGCGTTAATAACTTTAAAAGGAGAACCTGGTGCATATTGTGCCTGTAATCCTCTATCAAAAGTTGGATTAGCTATGGAGTCGTTGTAAAGTTTTGTAAAGTTTTTTGATCGATCTCTACCGACCAATATATTAGGGTCGTAACTAGGTCCAGACACTAAAGCTAAAATTTCGCCAGTTTTAGGATCTAAGGCAATAATACCTCCTCGTTTATTAGTCATTAATAACTCGCCATAGGCTTGTAAGGTAGCATCAATAGTTATTTTTATGTCTTTACCTGCTTCTGGTAACGTGTCATGGATACCGTCTTGGTAAGGTCCAAGGTTTCTATTAAATCTGTCTTTTTGTATAAATTTAATTCCCTTTTGTCCACGTAAAGTCTTCTCGTAAGAAGCTTCAACACCTTGTTTACCAATTAAGTCTCCAGATTGGTAATAGCTGTCGTTTTGTATATTTCTATTGTTAACTTCTCCAATGTCTCCTAAAACATTGGCTCCAATAGCTGTTTCGTATTTTCTTAAATTTCTTTTTTGAATATAAAACCCTTCGTACTTACGCATTTTTTCTTGTAATACAGCATAATCCTCTTTGGATAAATGCGATACAAATACGTATGGTAATCGTGGCGAATATCTATAAGCTTTATTATATTTTTCAATAAAAGTTTGCTTGTCTATTTTTAGAAGATTGCAAAACTCAATAGTATCTAAAGGTTTAACCTCTCTTGGAATTACCATGACATCGTATGATGGTTGGTTGGATACTAAAAGTTTGCCAT
Source organism: Olleya sp. Hel_I_94 (assembly GCF_007827365.1). NCBI lineage: Bacteria > Pseudomonadati > Bacteroidota > Flavobacteriia > Flavobacteriales > Flavobacteriaceae > Olleya > Olleya sp. Hel_I_94. Next base: position 1,620,994 of record NZ_VISI01000002.1, on the reverse strand, counting down.
TTCTGTCATATACAAAACCACGTTTAGGATAGTCAAAAACTTTTCTAATCGCATTATCTTCGTATAAATTTGTAGAGGTTGCTTTGTATACTTGTAAGTAAAATAAGCGTCCAGTAAAAACAAGGCCTACAATTATTACAGAAAGAAGTAGAAATAATTTTCTCATTTAGATTTTGTGCTAAATATAGAAGTTATCAAAATACATAGCGTTATTGTGAATATACTAGAGAATAACGTGTGTTGAAGGACTAAAATTATTTTTGATATGTTAAATATTTCGAATAAAAAATAAGTAAAATGATGAATAAATGTTAGTATCGTTATATACGTTAGTCTTTGACCAAAATCAATGTTATTAAATTTTAAGGCTTGATGCTCGTAAACTGCTCCAAAACTAAACTTTAAAACAGCAGGTCTTATAAAAGCAACTACCAAAGCAGCTGTAGCATTTACACCACCAGAATCCATAAAAATATCAATTATTAGTCCCATTAAAAAACTAATAAATAAAAACAGAATACGATTGTTTTTAACAGGATATAAAACGATAAAAAGGATATAGATGTAAGGGTTTATATAACCTAAAAAGTTTATTTTACTAAATAAAAGTACTTGCAGTAATATAAGAACAACAAATCTTACAGTATGTATAGATAGTAGGTTATTCATTAGATTGAAGTAAATTATTAATTAGTTTTTTATCCTTATTTTCTATCACACTAACATGCTCAAGATTAGTCATGTCATTAAATAATAGTACTTCTACTTCGTAGTAATTTTTGGTAGCATCTAGTTTAAAACCTTCAACTTGACCTACTAAAATTCCTTTAGGAAAAATGGAAGAGCGTCCAGAGGTTATAATAGTATCACCTTTGTTAAGTTTTGTATTTTTTTGAATATCTGATAACTGAATATATCTTGGTGATTTACCATTCCAGCTTAAAGTACCAAACTGATTTGATTTTTTTAACTGACCGCTAATTTTATTAGTCGTGTTTAAAATTGATACTACAGTTGCATATTTACTATTAGTATTACCAATAATACCAATAATACCTTTAGACGAAATTACCCCTAAATCTGGTTTAATACTGTCTTTACTACCTTTATTGATAGTTAAAAAATTGTTTTGTAACGCGTAACTATTTTTAATAATCTTTGCGGTTGTAAACTTATATTTAGTGTTGTAGGAGGTCGAGTCTATAAAGGTCTCAGACTTTTCCGCTTGATTATTTAATATAGATCGTAAACGTGTATTTTCCTCATGCAGTTTGTCATTTTCTTCCTTTAAATGAAAATAACTACTAACCGAGTTTCCTATATTATAAACACCACCAGTTAAATTATTAGCCGAGTTTATAAACTTACTTTTATGATAAGAATGCGATTGTATTGTCAGTCCTACTGAAACGCAAAGCAACAACAAGAAAAACAAAAACGATTTGTTTCTAAGTATAAAATTTACAATTTGTTGCATTCAGTTTCTGTTACTACTTTATCAATACACTTTTGTATTTCGGAATATTTTTAAGTGTGATTCCTGTACCTCTAACAACAGCACGTAAAGGGTCTTCTGCAATATAAACAGGTAAATCTGTTTTTTGCGACAGACGCTTATCTAGACCACGTAACATAGATCCACCACCAGCAAGATAAATACCAGTATTGTATATATCAGCAGCTAACTCTGGAGGAGTTTGAGATAAAGTCTCCATAACAGCATCTTCAATACGTAAAATGGATTTGTCTAAAGCTTTAGCAATCTCTCTATAACTAATTTGTACTTGCTTAGGTTTACCAGTTAAAAGGTCACGTCCTTGAACGCTCATATCCTCTGGCGGAAGGTCTAAATCCTCAGTAGCAGCACCAATTTGTATTTTAATTTTTTCAGCAGTACGCTCTCCAACATATAAGTTATGTTGCGTGCGCATGTAATAAATAATATCGTTAGTAAAAACGTCACCTGCAATTTTTACAGATTTGTCACAAACAATACCTCCTAAAGCAATGACTGCAATTTCAGTAGTACCACCACCTATATCCACAATCATATTCCCTTTTGGTTGCATAATATCTACACCAATACCAATAGCAGCAGCCATAGGCTCATGTATTAAGTAAACTTCTTTACCATTTACACGTTCGGCACTTTCTTTTACCGCACGCATTTCTACCTCAGTAATTCCAGACGGAATACAAATAACCATACGTAAAGCAGGCGTAAATAATTTCTTTTTTAACGCAGGAATATTTTTAATAAACAAACTTATCATTTGTTCAGACGCATCAAAATCTGCAATTACACCATCTTTTAAAGGCCTAATAGTTTTAATGTTTTCATGCGTTTTACCTTGCATCATGTTGGCTTCTTGTCCAACAGCAATGATTTTTCCGCTAATACGGTCACGTGCAACTATGGAAGGTGCATCGACAACGACTTTGTCGTTATGAATAATTAAAGTGTTGGCAGTACCTAAATCTATAGCGATTTCTTCTGTCAGGAAATCAAAAAATCCCATGTGTTATTTGTAATTATAAGGCGTTATTAAAAAGATGCAGTAAAAGTAATAAAAGTATGGTAATATAAGGATTTAATACCTTACAAATTTTATTAATTGTCACACAATTAGAAGATACGATAAAAAACAAGTTTTGGACGTTTAACGCTTTCGCGGAAATTGAGCCAAATGGTATAAAAAAAAGCTTCAGTGTTTAAACTGAAGCTTTTAGATATTTGATATACTTTCGTTTTAAAATAAAACTAATTAATGTTTAAAATGACGTGTACCAGTCATAACCATTGCAATATTATTTTCATTACAATAATCAATGCTTAATTGATCTTTGATAGATCCTCCAGGTTGGATTACACTAGTGATTCCTGCGTTACCAGCTATTTCTACACAATCCGGAAACGGAAAAAACGCATCACTAGCCATGACGCTATCTTTTAAATCAAAGTTAAAAGACATAGCTTTATGTATGGCTTGATTTAAAGCATCTACACGACTAGTTTGACCAGTTCCGCTAGCACATAATTGTCTGTTTTTTACTAAAACAATAGTATTTGATTTAGTGTGCTTACATATTTTTGAGGCAAAAATTAAATCATCAATAGCATCGCTAGAAGGTTTGCTATTTGTTACATAAGTTAAATCTTCAATTTGGTCCGTTTTATTATTTTTATCTTGTACTAAAACTCCGTTTAGACAAGTTCTAACCGTTGTTGGAGCAAAATCAGTGTCTTTTAAAACAAGCAAGATTCTGTTTTTCTTACCTTTTAAAATTGCTTCAGCTTCTGCAGTAAAAGAAGGTGCAATTACAACTTCACAAAATAATTTATGAATCTCTGAAGCACAAGCCTCATCAATTTCAGTATTACTTATTAAAACACCACCAAATGCAGATACTGGATCACCAGCTAATGCATCTAGATACGCATTTAATACTGTGTCACGTTGTGCAAATCCACAAGCATTATTGTGTTTTAAAACTGCAAACGTAGGTTGTTCACCTTTAAATTCTTGAATTAAATTTACTGCAGCATCTACGTCTAAAAGGTTATTGTAACTTAACTCTTTACCATGTAGTTGTGTAAAAAGTGCATCAAAGTTTCCGTAAAAAAATCCTTTTTGGTGTGGGTTTTCTCCGTAACGTAAGACTTTACCGTTTGTTTCACTTAATTTTAAAGCAGGAATAGTTTGGTCTACATTAAAGTAGTTAAATATTGCAGAGTCGTAATGCGATGACACGTTAAATGCTTTGGCAGCAAATGCTTTTCTGTCAGCTTCAGATAAATCTCCTTTTTTCTCAGTAATCAATTCTAAAAATTCAGCATAATCGTCTACAGAAGATACACAAATGACGTCTGCATAGTTTTTAGCAGCAGCACGAATTAAAGAAATCCCTCCAATATCAATTTTTTCGATAATATCTTGGTTAGAAGCACCAGAAGCTACTGTTTTTTCAAAAGGATATAAATCTACAATTACGACATCTATTTGTGGTATGTCAAAGTCTTTCATTTCTTTAACATCACCATCATGGTTTTGTCTATTTAAAATTCCTCCAAATACTTTAGGATGTAATGTCTTTACGCGACCACCTAAAATAGAAGGGTATGATGTCACATCCTCTACAGGAACGACGTCAATACCAAGATTTTTAATAAAAGTTTCGGTTCCACCAGTAGAGTAGATGGTTACCCCTTGTTTATTTAGCTCTTTAACGATAGGTTCTAATCCATCTTTGCTAAATACTGAGATTAATGCAGATTTAATTGTTTTGTTGCTCATTATAGTTGTGTTAATAAGCAAGCAAATTTAGGTAAAAGGAAATTGTTTTAGTTGAAAAACTTGAGTGGTTTTTCAACTAAAACAAGTAGTTATTAACATCTAAAGTATTTCTGAAACTTTACTACAAACAAACTCTAAAAAGCGCTCGTCAGCTTCTGTAAAAGGATCAGGTGTGTTGGAGTCGATGTCTATCTGTCCTATATTTTCTCCATTTACAAAAATAGGAACAACAATTTCTGCTTTAACAGTTATACTACAAGCAATGTAATTATCTTGTGCTGCAACATCAGGTACTACAAAATTTTGATTACTAACTGCGACTTGACCACAAATACCTTTTCCAAAAGGGATAATGGTATGGTCTGTTGGTGCGCCAACGTATGGTCCTAGTTTAAGCTCGTTTTTATCTCCATTTTTAAAATAAAAACCTACCCAATTATAATAGGATACGTTATCATCTAGAAGTTGGCAAATTTGTAATAATTTTTCGTCTCTAGTGTTATTTGTATTGGAAACAATAGTTTCAATCTGAGGTTTTAAAGTTTCGAAAGCCATTTATTTGAAAATTTTGGTAAAAGTATTTAAAAAGACGTAATTTTAACCATTATAAAAACTTAAAATTTATTCTTTTTTATTGAAAGATTTAATTGTAAAATATCGACTAGTAATCAAGTTTATACTTACTTTTTTGTTGGTATACGGATTTTTGTCTCTGGCGTATAACTTTTATTTAGACGCCTCAAAAGGTAGTCTGTATTATCCCGATTACATTACTAATTTGGTCGCTAATCAATCTAAAAACTTACTAGAAAATTTTGGATATTCGACACAAGTTATTCCGCATCCAAATGAACCATCGATGAAATTAATACTAGAAGGTAAGTATTTGGCTAGGGTTATAGAGGGTTGCAATGGTATGAGTATAATTATTCTATTTGTTTCTTTTATTGTTGCTTTTTCAGGAAAAATTAAAACAACAGTTTTATATTTATTATCAGGTAGTGTCTTATTGTATGTAGTTAATCTTTTACGCATCGTTATATTGTCTATTGGATTATACCATTATCCCTGGCGTAAGGAAGAGTTGCATACAGTTATTTTTCCTGCTATAATTTATGGAATGGTTTTTTTACTTTGGATGTTTTGGGTTAATCGGTTTTCCAATATCAATAAGTAGATGAAAAAATGGTATAAATATGGTATAGTAGCTTTTTTATTTATCCTTTTGGCATTAATAAGGTGGTTTGAAAACGAGTTGTTTTATGATCCCTATTTATTGTTTTTTCATAACGATTATTTATATATGGATTCTCCAAGACAAGAAGTGTTTAAGTTAGTGGTTAATACCTCGTTTAGATATTTTTTAAATACAATAATTTCGTTACTTATATTATATGCTTTTTTTAAAGAAAAAAGTTTGATAACATTTTCAGGTATAATTTATTTAGTGTCGTTTATAGTCTTGATAATGTGTTATTTGTATTTTGTTTTAGATCCAAAACAAGAAAACTATTATATCTTTTTTAACCTTCGTCGTTTTTTAATACAACCAGTTATTCTTTTATTGCTATTTCCTGCTTTTTATTACAATAAACTACGTCGATAGTTTAATGCTGTAACATTCTAATGTGTTTAAAGTCAAAGCTTTTTGTCGTTAAAATAATCATTTTCTTACATTTGGTCGGTTATAGGTGTCTTTTGGCGATTAAATGGTTTCAGTCTAAGTCTGTAAACCTACTTTTGCTTCAATATCATTTACTTTGCCCGAGTGATGATATATCCCTCAAATTAAAAATCTTAACCTATGAAGAAAACTACTTTGTTTTTCAGTGCGCTTATGTGTGCGATGTTATTTTTGTCTTTTACAGCCCAAGCGCAAGAATCAGATTTTGATAGTGACGGTATTGTTGATCGATTAGATGTCGATGACGATAACGATGGGATTAGAGATACTGTAGAGTGTCCTGCTATTTCTGGAGCTGCTAATGCACAAGGTGATAAAATTTCTTGGGAATTAAATAATATTCAAGTCTACACAATTGGAGCCAATGCAAATGGTTTAGGTTACCAAGAGTCTGGTTTTCAAAAAGAAGTGTATGATAGAGGTCAGCCTTTAACAGTTTTAAATGGCGCTTCGGATTATTCTTTTACGCAAACTACAGCAGGTACAGCTACAACTACTTTAGGGACATTTGCAAATGGTACGTTAGATTTTGAACATAATTATCTTTATAGGTTATATGAAATAAATGAATTCAGAACGACAACACTTGGGAGTGCTACCTCAGGTAGTGGGCCTTCTAATGGATTATACGTAAAACCAGAAGTAGGCTCTCAAACTGGAGATTACTATACAGTAAATATTAATTTCACAGAAGCTGTAGCATCTTTTAGTTTTGATTTTGTTGATATATACGATACTAATACAGATACTGCAGTAATGAATTATGAAGTTTATGCAGATGGAAACTTAATTGCATATTTTAGCAATGCTTACTTTGGAGATGATGCTACAGGAAATATTAATCTATATGATGCTAACGGTACTTTTAGAGGATCTGTTTTAGCTGGTCAAAATATAGAAAATACAATAGGATTTGTAACGCATGAGCCTGTTAGTCATGTTGCAATAAAGCATATTGCAGTTTCCGGTGGTTTAGCAGCAGGAACACATGATCCTCATGGATTAGATAGTTTGGCTTATAGTTTTTTATGTCAACCACAATTTGATATTGATGTTGATAATGATGGTATTCCTGACAATGTTGAAGCACAGTCAACTTCAGGATATATAGCTCCAAGTGGAGTTGTAAATACTAGTGGTGCTAATAATGGTATGTATAATAATTATGGTTCTGGATTTACACCTGTAAATACAGATGGGACAGATTTACCAGATTATTTAGATACAGATACTGATAATGACGGAATTTTAGATATTAACGAAAACGGTCAGGCTAGCTCATTATCTAACATTGATACTGATAAAGATGGTTTAGATAATAATTTTGATTTTGTAACTGTAGGTTACGACTCTAATGACGAAGTGACTACAGGAGATATTCCAAATCTTGTGTCTTCTTTTGGAGATTTTGATAATGATGCAGCAACAGGAGGTGATTTAGATTATAGAGATAGCAATACGGCTATTATTGGATCTAATACCATAGATTTTGATGGTGTCGATGATTATTTAGATGCGCCTAATTTTATTAGTAATTGGACAGAAGCTACAATGATGGCTTGGGTTAAAATTGAAGGGAATAATACTGCGTTACCTAACCTATTTAGCATAGTAGGACAAGAAAATATGCGTTTATACATAAGTAATGGTAGAGTGCCAGGATTTCTTGTGTATACTCAGGATCAAGTTACTGCATCAGATAATTATCCAGATACAAGTTTTACAGCATTACCTGACCCTTCACTTAATTTAAAAATTGAAAGTGATTTATGGTATCATATTGCAGGTGTTTTTGATGCATCAACAAATTCTGTTAAACTATACGTCAATGGTGAGTTAGTTGGTACTGAAACAGATCCATTGTTAAATTCAGAATTACTAACTAAAAATTTTAATGGAACCTCTCATATTTATTCAAGTAGACCTTTTACAGTAGGAAGGTATCCAACCAATACTAGTCCAGCAGGTTTTGGACATTTAGATGGTAATATTGATGAGGTTAGAGTCTTTAAAAAAGCGTTAACTACAGATCAACTACAGAGTATGGTTTATCAAGAAATTGAAAATAACTCTGGAACAATACAAGGAGCAATTATTGAAAAAGATATTATTGATTTTACAACGTCAGCACCAATACAATGGGCTGCATTAGAAGCATATTATCCAATGACAAATATTGTTAATGGTTTGGCTTATGACGAATCTAATGCATCACGTCATTTAAAATTAAATAATATCACAACAGTACAAGAGCAAACTGCACCTATGCCTTATCAGTCTTCAAGTAATGGAGCTTGGACAAATGAAAGCACTTGGTTGCATGGTGATGTTTGGGATATTGAAAACTTACCAAATAAAGATTGGTCAATAGTTAATATTAAAAACCGAGTGACTACAAATGCGTCACACACACATTTAGGTTTAATTATAGACAATAATAAAACACTTGTTGTTAATGGTGATAATGAAATTAAAAACACTTGGTATTTAGAGCTAAATGGAGTTTTAAATTTGAAAAATGAATCTCAGTTAGTACAAACTAGATTAAGTGAATTAAAGGTTACAAGTTCGGGTAAGATAATAAGACGTCAGCAAGGAACTAATAATGTTTACAGATATAACTATTGGAGCTCTCCTGTAGGCGCACAAAGTACAGTGGCTAATAATACAGACTTCTCTTTAAATATGTTAAGTGATGCTAATGGAGCAATACAGTTTACTACAGGTTATACACCTCCTGTTACTACTCCCGCAACTTTAAGTACGTATTGGTTATATACTTATAAAAACGGATTTAATTATTATCAATGGGCTCCATTGGATGAAAACTCTGGTATTGAAGCAGGAGTAGGTTATTCACAAAAAGGAACAGGAGTAGGGACTACTGATTTTGAATATTTTTTCGAAGGAAAACCAAATAATGGAGATATTTTAATTAGTGTAAATGATGCAGGTGGACCTGGATCTGTAGGAGGTATCTCTAAAACACAGTATTTATTGGGTAATCCTTATCCATCTGCTATTGATGCAAATGCTTTTATAGATGATAATGAGGGTTTAATTAATGGAGCAGTCTACCTTTGGGAACAATGGGCTGGTAATAGCCACGTTTTAAATCAATATGAAGGCGGTTATGCTATTTTAAATAAATTAACAGGAGTTAAAGCATATCAATTTGTAGGTTTAGATGGTGCAGATACAGGTGTGCAAAGCGGAACTAAAACTCCAAAACGTTACATTCCAGTTGCTCAGGGTTTTATGGCTGAAATTGTAGGAAGTGGAAATGTAGAATTTAACAATGATCAACGTGTGTTTAAAACGGAAGTTTCTGGTGAATCTCAATTTTTAAGATCTAGCTCAAATACAACGCAAAATAATGATGCTTCAGAAATGCAAATTATGAGATTAGAATTTGAAACATCTAATCATTTAATTAGAGAATTAGTTTTAGGATTTGGGAATAATACTGGAGATGATGTTTTTGATTACGGATATGACGCTAAAGCAAATGATTTTTTTGCAAATGATTTATTGTCTACTTTAAATAACGAAAAATATGCTATTCAAGCATATTCTACAATTCAATCTGATAAAGAAGTAGCATTAGTTTTAAATAGTGATGCAACTGTAACTTATTCTATTAGAATGACTGAGGCAGAAAATATTGATGATGATCAAGTAATCTATTTATATGATACTTTAGAAGGTGTATATCATGATTTAAGAACAGGAGATTATAACTTTAGTGCGACAGCTGGAGAAGATGCTACACGTTTTAAAATTGTATTTAATTCAGGTGAATCTTTATCAAACGAAGACTTTGAAGCTGCTAACGATATTTCAATTTTTGTTAATAATAATCTAAGCCAACTACATATTAAAGGTTTGAGTCAGGATGTAAAAAGCTTAAATTTAATTAATATGCTAGGTCAAAACGTAATGAAAATGACTAACGTAAATGCAAACCAAGTAAGCTCAGGAGTTAAACTTAGTAACTTAAGTACTGGAGTTTACATTGTAGATGTTACTTTAAAAGATGGAAGAACATTATCTAAAAAAGTTACGATTAACTAATTTAGATTTAAATATATAAAAAAGCCTCAACATTTGTTGAGGCTTTTTTTGTATTTTAATAATAGGTTTAGAATGTATTACATCATTCCTGGCATACCTCCACCCATAGGCATTCCGCCTCCAGCGCTTTCTTCTTTAATATCAATTAAAGCACATTCAGTAGTTAAGATCATTCCAGCAACAGAAGCAGCATTTTCTAATGCAATTCTTGTTACTTTTTTAGGATCTATAATACCAGCTTTAAGCATGTCTACGTAAGTTTCTGTCTTCGCATCGTATCCAAAGTCTTTTTTACCTTCCATAACCTTAGATACAACAACGCTACCTTCTCCACCAGCATTTTCAACTATAGTGCGTAAAGGCGCTTCAATAGCACGCGCTACAATTTGTATTCCTGTAGTTTCGTCTAAGTTTTCAGTAGTAATCTTTTCTAGAACAGATTTTGCTCTAACTAAAGCAACACCACCTCCAGCAACAATACCTTCTTCTACAGCAGCACGAGTTGCGTGTAAAGCATCATCTACACGGTCTTTTTTCTCTTTCATTTCAACTTCACTAGCTGCACCAACATAAAGTACTGCTACACCACCTGCTAACTTAGCTAGACGTTCTTGTAGTTTCTCTTTATCGTAGTCACTAGTCGTTGTTTCTATCTGAGCTTTAATTTGATTAACTCTGTTTTTAATTAAGCTTTTGTCTCCAGCTCCATTAACAACAGTTGTGTTGTCTTTGTCAATTGTAACACGTTCTGCAGTACCTAACATTTCTAAAGTAGTATTTTCAAGAGTAAAACCTCTCTCTTCAGATACCACTGTTCCACCTGTTAAAATAGCAATATCTTCTAACATTGCTTTTCTGCGGTCTCCAAACCCTGGAGCTTTAACTGCAGCAATTTTAAGAGATCCACGTAATTTATTAACTACTAAAGTCGCTAAAGCTTCTCCATCAACATCTTCTGCAATAATTAATAAAGGTTTACCTGATTGAGCAACTGGCTCTAATACTGGTAATAAATCCTTCATTGTAGATACTTTTTTATCGTATAATAAAATGTATGGATTTTCTAAATCAGTAATCATTTTGTCACTGTTAGTCACAAAATAAGGAGATAGATAACCTCTGTCAAACTGCATACCTTCTACAATATCGACGTACGTTTCCGTTCCTTTAGCTTCTTCTACAGTGATAACACCTTCTTTTCCAACTTTGCCAAATGCTTTAGCAATTAAATCTCCAATAACATCATCGTTATTTGCAGATATAGAGGCAACTTGTTTTATTTTTTCAGAAGAGTTTCCTACTTCTTTAGATTGTTTACCTAAATCAGTTACTATAGCTTCTACTGCTTTGTCAATTCCACGTTTTAAATCCATTGGATTGGCACCTGCAGCAACGTTTTTTAAACCTTCTTTTACTATAGCTTGTGCTAATACAGTTGCGGTAGTTGTTCCGTCTCCTGCTAAATCATTAGTTTTTGAAGCTACTTCTTTTACCATTTGAGCTCCCATGTTTTCTAATGGGTCCTCTAATTCTATTTCTTTAGCAACACTTACTCCATCTTTAGTAACGACAGGAGCACCAAAAGATCGGCTAATAATAACGTTTCTTCCTTTTGGTCCTAAAGTAACTTTTACTGCATTTGCTAATGCATCTACACCACGTTTTAATCCATCACGTGCTTCTACATCAAATTTTATGTCTTTTGCCATTTTTATTTTATTTTACTTACAGTTTGAAGAATTATCTATGAACTATAAGATTGATTAATTGTAATAATTTTGTTTTGAAAACTTTTTAGAACGCTTTGTCCTAAATTGTAAGCCATATTAGATAATAGCCATAATGTCTTCTTCACGCATCATTAAATACTCTTTTCCGTCTAATTTGATTTCAGATCCTGAATATTTTCCATAAAGTACTGTATCTCCAACTTTAACCGTTAAAGGTTCGTCTTTTTTACCGTTTCCAATAGCAACGATAGTTCCTTTATGTTGTTTTTCTTGAGCTGTGTCTGGTATGTATAAACCAGAAGCTGTTTGTGTTTCCGCAGGAAGTGCTTCAACTAGCACACGGTCTGCAAGTGGTTTAATGTTTAATTTACTCATAATATATATGTTTAATTAATTAGAATATTTGTGGTTAATAATAAGCTAAAAATGTGCCAATAGAAGACAACTGACAAACTTGCAGAAACAAAAAATGCCAACTGATTAAGTTGGCATTTTAAAGTATATTTTTGAAAAAGGATTATTCTCCAGCTTCAGGTGTAATTTCTTTTGTTGCTTCGTCTGCAGTTGGAGCAGGAGTAGTAGGTGTTGGTAACTCTATATTGTCACTTTCTAAAATTTTAGATTCTCCAGCAGTTCCATTTCTATCAATACCTAAGCTAGAAGCTAAGATTAATGCTAATAAGATAGTTGCTAATGTCCAAGTACTTTTGTCTAAAAAGTCTGTTGTTTTTTTGACACCACCTAATTGTTGTGTTCCACCACCTCCAAAAGAAGAAGATAATCCTCCACCTTTAGGGTTTTGTACCATTATTACGACTACTAGTAGAAATGCTACTATCACGATTAGGACTAAAAAGATTGCAAATGTGCTCATTATAATATGTTATTTATTCTTGTAATTTTTCTATTGCTTTAATTTGGTCTGCAAAGAAACCACTTTTTTCTGGATATTTCAAACTTAAAATTTTATAAGATTGAATCGCTTTTTTATAGTTTTTTTGTTCCACATAAATACGTGCTAAAGTTTCGGTCATTAATGACTCTGGTTGAATCATTTGTTCTTTAGCTATATTGTGGTTTGTAATGTTTGATTTTTTTGCTTCTAACTTTGGGTTTTTAGTAATAAACTTATCAATTAACTCAAACTTTTTAGCACGCTCAATTTCATTTATATCATTACTCTTTTCTGTTTCAGCGGTAGCAGTAGTTGTTTTTTTATCAACTGTTTCTCTTTCAATGGGCTTGTATTGCGCTAAATTTAACCATTCGTTAAAACTATGTGTTTCTGATTTTTCAAATTGTAGAGGCGTTCCTATTTTAAGGATAGCTTCTGCTTTTTCAGTATCGTTATTAGTTTTGACGGTGTCTAAATTACTGTCTTCAAAATTATTGTTTTCAGTTTTTGGCTGAAATAATTCTGGATTTATAGTATGTCTAGCGTCTTCAATATGTTGATTAAGCGCAGCGTCATGGCTTGTTATATTGCTTGCAGAAATATCTTCTGTAACGACTTCTATGCTATTGATGTAGTCTAAATTGTGTTTTATGTATTCTGAAACTTCATTTTGATTAAAAGTCTCAGAGGTAATAAAGTCAAATAAAATACTTCGGTCTGTGGTGTAAGCAGCTGTAGTTTTTAACGCTTGATTGTATTTAAAACTTTCTTTGTTTTTTAAACCTTTAAGGTAAATGGCTCTAGCCGATTGAAAATACGGAAACTCTTTAATAATACTATCAAGCAGGTCTGTTTGATCCGTATTTATTAGCTGAGGCTGTTGAAGTATTTTGGATAATTCTTGGCTAGTCATTTGTTTACCAATTAGCAAGTGATGCGTTAAATATATCTTGTGTTAGACGTTCAAAAATTTCTTCAAAAGCAGTGGTTTTGATTGCGCCTGACAATAGCTCGCTACCTGTATAATCATAGTAAAAAGAGAATTTTTTTTCAAAATCGTTTTCGTCATCTTTTTTATTATAATATCTAACATTTACACCAATAGTTAATCTGTTTTGTGCTGCGGTACTGTTTGCTGTTGCAGTAGTTGGAGAAATACGATATTCTGTAATTTCGCCTTCGTACACTAAATCTCCATTTGAGTTAACTAGGCTTAAACTGGTTTGATTTAGTATTAAGTCTTGTAAAGCTATGGTAAAATCTCTTTCTAATCCTGGCTCTACCAAAGGTGCGTTGTTTTGAAAATAATTAACCTGAAACGTTTTAGCATCTCCTAGGTCTTGTACACCTGTAAATGAATATGCACCACAACCAAAAACGGTTGCAATAATGGTTAGTAATAAAATATATTTAAGTGGTTTCATGTAATTATTGTTTTACTTTAAAACGTTAGATTATAAATCAAATTGTTTGATTTTACGATAAAGTGTACGTTCGCTAATACCTAACTCTTCTGCAGCCAGTTTGCGTTTTCCGTTATGACGCTCTAAAGATTTTTTTATTAATTCTAGTTCTTTATCATGCAATGACAAGGTTTCTTCCTCTTCAATTTCTTCTGCAAAGTGGTATTTATCTTGAGCTGTATCCATAGGATTGGAATTAGAAATTCCAGAATTTTGTGCTATAGATAATACTTCCATGTCTTCTACATGCTCATCAAACTCGGCTTCACTTTCATTTTCGCCATAAATTTTCTGGATTAATGTTTCATTGTTTTTCTGAACATCTTTTGCATTACCTGTTTTCATTAATTCCATGGTCAGCTTTTTTAAGTCGTTTAAATCGGCTTTCATGTCAAATAATACTTTGTATAGTATCTCACGCTCGCTACTAAAATCACCTTCGGACTTGGCATTATTAATAACTGCTGGAAGATTATTTCCGCTTGGTAAATAACTATCTAAAACTTGTGCTGTAATGGTCCTGTTTTGTTCTAAAACAGAAACTTGTTCTGCAACATTACGCAGTTGTCTTATATTTCCGCTCCAGCGATATTTTAATAATAAATTTATGGCATCATCCGATAACTTGATGGTTGGCATTTTATATTTTAATGCAAAATCACTAGCAAATTTGCGGAATAATATGTGGATGTCTTCTTGTCGCTCTCGTAAAGGCGGAAGATTGATGTCTACTGTACTTAAACGGTAAAATAGGTCTTCTCTAAATTTTTCTTTTTTAATAGCATCAAACATATTTACGTTTGTTGCTGCAACAATCCTTACATTGGTTTTTTGTACTTTACTGGATCCAACTTTTATAAACTCACCATTTTCTAAAACACGTAAAAGACGGACTTGTGTAGTTAAGGGTAACTCTCCGACTTCATCTAAAAAAATGGTTCCTCCATCTGCAACTTCAAAATAGCCACTTCTAGTAGCAGTAGCACCTGTAAAGGCACCTTTTTCATGACCAAAAAGCTCGCTATCTATTGTTCCTTCTGGAATTGCACCACAGTTAACTGCAATGTATTTACCGTGTTTACGATGCGATAATTGATGGATTATTTTTGGAATACTCTCTTTTCCAACACCACTTTCTCCTGTTACTAAAACAGAAATATCTGTTGGAGCGACTTGAATTGCTTTTTCAATAGCGCGATTTAATGTCGGGCTATTTCCAATAATTCCGAAACGTTGTTTTATTGATTGTATAGATTCCATTTTAACTTTTTAGTTAGTGTAATTAAAATTTTCTTCTTGTACTAAGCTTATGCCATCTAAAGAAAACACACCTGTTCTACTTGTAATTCGGTTTGCGGTATTGTAAGTCATCATAAATGTAACTGTGTTTCCTTCTGCTGTAACAGAATTCCAGTTATTTGTACTATGAAACTGAACTATGATTGGTCCAGCCTCTTCAGTATAATCATCATCCAAAATAGATAACCAATATTGATCACTAAATCCTGCTTTTAAAGGATTGGTAAAGTTGTCGTAACCATAGGTTGTGTTGTTATCATTTTCTCCAGAAGAAATTACAGATATGCAGTTTCCGTTAGCATTATAAGTTAAAATTTCTTGCTGGATGCTAAAACCGTCTTCAAACGATATTTTTTCAATTAATCTACCTGAAGCATCTTTTTTGTATTGGGTCTCTACTGGATTTCCTGCCTCTGTTTTAGTTATAGTATTTCCTGATGTTGTAAAGTTATAGGTGTAATCTTCTGTGTCGTCTTCAAAGTCATCATATGCAATTTGAGAAATATTGTCTGAAGAATAGCTAATATTAGTTTGATTGATTTGAGTAGATCCTTCAAAGTTTTTAACTGTAATAATTTTTCCAGAAGCATCTCTAGTAAGCGTTCCGCTGGCTACTATAGGAAAACCAAAAGCAACAGTTTCGACATCTAAATCTGATACCTTATTGTTGTCATTAAAAGTAAAATCTGTATTTATGGTTATTGGTCCTAAAAAAGGGACTTCTGTATCAACATCCCAAGTGTAACTTGATAATTGTAAATCATCACTACCTGTTCCTTCTGTTGGGTCAGGCTCGCCTGTAATTGTGTCGTCTGCAGCAAAGCCTTCTAAAGGTTCGTTTTGACAAGAGGTTATAAAGCTAAGTGTTACTAGTAGTATAATTATTTTTTTCATGATATGTTATAATAAGGTCAATACGATTAATTGTTTGCGCTGTTTACGGCTTTACCAATAAGTGTAGCTTTAGTACAATCTGTTACAGTTACGTTTACTAAATCTCCAATTTTATAATGTTCTTTTGGAAAAACAACAACAATGTTTTGTTGTGTGCGACCAGACCATTCTTGGTTTGATTTTTTTGATTCTCTTTCTACTAAAACTTCAACTGTTGTGTTTAAAAACTGTCTAGTTCTATATTCACTATGTATTAATTGTAGTGCTATGATTTCTCTTAGACGTCTACTTTTTGTTTCTTCAGGTATATCGTCTTCAAATTTACGTTCCGCTAAAGTCCCAGGACGCTCAGAGTAGGTAAACATGTATCCAAAGTTATATTTTACATATTCCATTAGGCTTAATGTGTCTTGATGGTCCTGTTCAGTTTCGGTTGGAAAACCTGAAATCATATCTTGACTAATCGCACAATTTGGAATTATTCTTTTAATATTATCTATTAAGGTAAAATATTCTTCTCGTGTATGTAAGCGATTCATTGCTTTTAATATGCGATTACTTCCGCTTTGTACAGGTAAATGTATGTGATTACATATATTATCGTATTTAGCCATGGTTTCAATAACCTCAAGATGCATATCTTGTGGATTAGACGTGCTAAATCTAATACGCATAGTAGGTTGTGCTTTGGCGCATAACTCTAATAGCTTAGCAAAATCTGTAGCAGTCGCTTTTTCAAAATCTGTGGCTTTTTCAAAATCTTTTTTCATTCCGCCTCCATACCAAAGGTAGCTATCTACATTTTGTCCTAGTAATGTAATTTCTTTATAGCCTTTGTTCCAAAGATCATTTACTTCTTCAATAATACTTTGTGGATCACGACTGCGCTCTCTTCCTCTTGTAAAAGGGACAACGCAAAACGTACACATATTATCACAACCTCTAGTTATTGATACATAAGCGGTAACACCATTACTGTTTAATCTTACAGGACTAATGTCTCCATAGGTTTCTTCTTTAGACAGTATTACATTTATCGCATCGCGACCTTCATCTACTTCGGCTATTAAATTAGGTAGGTCTTTATAGGCATCAGGTCCTACAACTAAATCAACTATCTTTTCTTCTTCTAAAAACTTACTTTTTAAACGTTCTGCCATACAGCCTAACACACCCACTTTCATTTTAGGGTTGATGTCTCTTTTTATAGCATTATACTTTTGTAAACGTTTACGTACTGTTTGTTCTGCTTTATCACGTATAGAGCAGGTGTTAACCAATACTAAGTCTGCTTCTTCTAAAACTTGTGTCGTATTAAATCCTTCGTTTTGAAGGATAGAAGCGACAATCTCACTATCACTAAAATTCATAGAGCAGCCATAACTTTCTATAAAAAGTTTTTTACTATTCTCTTTTTTTTCAGGGATAACTAATGTCTCTCCTTGTTTGTTTTCGTCTATTGTCTTTTCCATAAATATATTGAAATCACTCATCTCCAATAAGCACGCAAAGATAGGATTATTTTAAAATTATGACAATCTGACAGACCTTTAATTTTAGCTAAAAGTTATAAAATTAGGATGATAAATTTTTTTTGATATACCTTTGCACTCACAAAAATCGAAGAATGGCGAAGAATTTAGTAATAGTAGAGTCACCAGCAAAAGCAAAAACAATAGAGAAATTTTTAGGAAAAGACTTTAAAGTCGAATCCAGTTTTGGGCATATTGCTGACTTACCATCTAAGGAATTAGGAGTAGATGTAGACGGAGATTTTGATCCAAAATATGAAGTGTCTTCAGATAAAAAGTCGCTAGTTAAAAAATTAAAAGATTTAGCTAAAAAAGCCGAAATGGTTTGGCTAGCTAGTGATGAGGATAGGGAAGGAGAGGCTATTGCATGGCATTTAGCCGAGTCTTTAAACCTAGATAAAGATAAAACAAAACGAATCGTTTTTCATGAGATTACAAAAACTGCAATACAAAAAGCGGTTGAAAATCCAAGACAAATTGATTATGATTTAGTAGATGCACAGCAAGCACGTCGTGTATTAGATAGAATTGTAGGTTACGAGCTATCTCCAGTTTTATGGCGTAAAGTAAAAGGAGGGTTGTCTGCAGGTCGTGTACAATCAGTATCTGTTAGATTAATTGTTGAGCGTGAACGCGAAATACAGGATTTTACACCAGAAGCATCTTACAGGATTGATGCCGAGTTTTCAAACGAAGCAGGTCAATCTTTTAAAGCTAAACTACCAAAAACGTTTGGTACTAAAAAAGAAGCATTTGACTTTTTAGAAAGTAATGCAGCTGCTAACTTTAAGGTCGCTGACTTAACTAAAAAGCCAGCAAAAAAATCTCCAGCAGCACCATTTACAACGTCAACCTTACAGCAAGAAGCATCTCGTAAATTATATTTTTCTGTAAGTAAGACTATGACTATGGCTCAGCGTTTATACGAAGCTGGTTTGATTACTTATATGAGAACAGATAGTGTAAACTTATCTGACGAAGCTAGAAAAGGTGCAGAAAAAGAAATAATTGAAGCTTACGGTAAAGAATACGCTAAAGAACGCAACTTTAAAGGTAAATCCAAAGGAGCTCAAGAAGCTCACGAAGCGATTAGACCAACCGACTTTAAAACGCATAGTGTAGATATTGATTATGATCAGGCTAGATTATACGATTTAATTTGGAAACGTGCTATTGCATCACAAATGAGTGAAGCACAATTAGAACGCACAAATGTTAAAATTGAAGCAGATACACATGACCAAACCTTTACAGCAAATGGAGAGGTAATTAAATTTGAAGGGTTTTTAAAAGTATATTTAGAAGGTACTGATGATGAAGATTTAGAGCAAGAAGGTATGCTTCCAGCAATGAAAACTAATGAGACGCTTTTAAATAAATACATATCAGCTACTGAGCGTTATAGTCGTGCACCATATAGATATACTGAGGCTTCTTTGGTTAAGAAGTTGGAAGAGTTAGGTATTGGACGACCATCTACATATGCACCAACCATTTCTACTATTCAAAACAGGAATTATGTAGAAAAAGGAGCAATTGATGGTGTTGAGCGTGAGTACACACAGTTAATGTTAGAAGAAGGTAGTGTAAAGGATAATACGTTAACAGAAAAAGTAGGTTCAGATAAAGGAAAGCTTGTGCCAACAGATATTGGTATGATTGTTACGGACTTTTTAGTAAATCATTTTGAAAGTATTTTAGACTATAATTTTACTGCAAAAGTAGAAAGTCAATTTGATGATATAGCCGAAGGGAAGGAAGACTGGAAAAAAATGATGAAAACCTTCTATAAGAAATTTCACCCAGTTGTCGTTGATGTACAAGAAAATGCAGATAGAGAATCCGGAGAGCGTATCTTAGGTAAAGACCCTAAAACAGGTAAGCAAGTAAGCGTACGTTTAGGTAAGTTTGGTCCAATGGTACAAATGGGAACTGTAGACGACGAAGAAAAGCCAACCTTTGCTAGTTTAAGTCCAGATCAACAATTAGGTAGTATAACCTATGAAGAAGCAATGGATTTATTTAAATTGCCAAGAACTTTAGGTAAGTATGAAGATGAAACCGTAGAAGTAAATAATGGTCGTTTTGGTCCTTATGTAAAATATGGTGATAAATTTGTATCCTTAGCTCCTGGTCAAGATCCATTAAATATAGAGATTGAAGATGCAATAGAACTTATTAAAGGAAAAGAAATTGCAGACGCTCCTGTGTATAATTATAAAGGACACGGAGTCACAAAAGGAAAAGGACGTTTTGGACCTTTCATTAAATGGAATGGTTTATTTATAAATGTCAATAAAAAATACGATTGGGATAACTTAACTAATGAAGAAATTGAAGAATTAGTTGATGCTAAAATTCAAAAAGAAATAGATAAAGTTGTTCATAATTGGGAAGATGAAGGCATACGTGTAGAAAAAGCACGTTGGGGAAGACATAATATTTTAAAAGGAAAAATTAAAATAGAGCTTCCTAAGACGGTAGACGCTGCAGCTTTAACTTTGGATGAGGTTAAAGATATGATTGAAAAGAAAGCGCCTAAAAAGAAAGCAGCAGCTAAGAAGAAAGCGCCAGCAAAGAAAAAAACAACTACTAAGAAAAAAACAACAGCTAAAAAGAAATAGTATTATATAATGAATTTTAATTTTCTTACTCCAGTCCCAGATACTGTTTTAGCGCATAATCAATTATTATCGCCTTTAAGTTTAGGTCAAAAAATTAAAATTCATTCTGAGCAGCATGGACTGCCAGATCTTAATAACGTTAAAATTGCAATTGTAGGTGTTCTTGAAAATCGAAACGATGTTAATTACATTGGAGAAGATTTTAATTTGAATGAAATAAGAAAATCATTCTACACTTTATACCCTGGAAGTTGGAGTTCGTCGATTGCGGATATTGGTGATATTCAAAAAGGAGATACTGTTGACGATACTTATTTTGCCTTAAAAGAAACATTAATTACTTTAATAGAAAATAAGATTATCCCAGTAATAATAGGAGGTAGTCAAGATTTGTCCTACGTAAACTATCGTGCTTATGATAGTTTAATGCCAATGGTTAACATTGTAAATGTGGATAAATCTTTTGATTTAGGAGATTCTTCTAAACCAATAAAAAATACTAGCTTCGTCGGGAAAATTATTTTAGACGAGCCTTATAATCTTTTTAATTACGCCATTATAGGTTATCAAACTTACTTTAATAGTCAAGAAGAGATAGATTTAATGGAGCGTTTATATTTTGAACCTTATCGCTTAGGAGAAATATCTAATGATCTTACATTAGTAGAGCCAGTAATGCGTGATGCTAATATAGTTACGGTTGACTTAGGAGCCTTAAAAGCATCTGAGGTAAGTCAAAAACAAAAAGTATCGCCAAACGGTTTGGATGGAAAAGAAATTTGCACAGTAGCAAGATATGCAGGAATCAGCAATAAAGTATCTTCATTTGGTATTTACGAGTATAAACCATCTCAAGATGATGACATTACATCCATGCTAATATCTCAAATGATATGGTATTTTATAGAAGGTGTAAATTGCAGAGTTAAAGATGATGATTTTTCTAATGGTGATAATCATCAAAAATTCATTACTTTAGCGGAGTCTCACGAATTAATTTTTTATAAGAGCACAAAAACAGGACGCTGGTGGATAGAAATACCATTTTTAGCAAATGTTAATAATAAATTAAAAAAACACACGTTATTACCATGCACGCATCAAGACTATCTAGATGCTTGTAATGACAAAATACCAGAGCGTTGGTATAAGGCATTTCATAAAAATAGCGTGTAATCGATATAGACGAACAGATAAACGACAATTAATATCGTTTAAATGTTAAATTTTTACGATGAAATGTATTTTTTTTTGTCGAAAAAGTTGTTTTTTAAAAAATATATAAATATGTTTACGCTCTTAAAAAATTTAAGAGTATAAAATTAACCTCGAGTTTTAAATGAATATGAAGAAGTTTGTATTATTAACAGCGGTTTTCGCACTATTAGTAAGTTGTGGATCAAAAGATAAGGGTCAGCTTGTTGGTGTCAAAGGTAAAAAATGGCACCCAGAAAAACCTTACGGTATGACATTAGTTCCTGGTGGAGCTTTTATTATGGGTAAAGCAGATGATGATTTAGCCGGAATCCAAGACGCACCTGCAAAAACAGTAACTGTAGCATCATTTTACATGGATGAGACAGAAATAACTAATAGTGAGTATCGTCAATTCGTAGAATGGGTAAGAGATTCTACAATCCGTACTAAATTAGCAATATTAGCTGATGAGGTTGGAATGACTCAAGCTGATGGTGGTATTGGAGAATTTGCTTTTAAAGATGCAGATACAACCAATTCTTCAGCTTACGAAAAATACATGCTAGATAACTATAGTGGTCTAGGAGAAACTGGTTATGAAGGTAGAAAACTAAATCACGATGTTGATTTAATTTTTGATACTGCAGACTATCCAGATGAGTATTACGTAGAGGTTATGGATACAATGTATTTACCATTAGAAGAATCTTACAACGGTCAACGTACTTGGGATGTAACTAAATTTAAGTTCCAGTATACTTATATGGACATAGCCAAAGCTGCAAAAAATAAAAACTTACGTCGTAAAGATGTAATCGTTAGAGAAGAGGTTGAAATCTATCCAGATACTACATCTTGGATTAGAGATTTTGCATATTCTTATAACGAGCCTATGCACAATGATTACTTCTGGCATGATGCTTACAGTGATTATCCTGTAGTAGGTGTGTCTTGGCAACAAGCTAAAGCATTTTGTGAGTGGAGAACAAAACACCATAATGATGCAAGAAGAGAAAGAAAAATGCATAACGTAGCACGTTACAGATTACCGTCAGAAGCTCAATGGGAGTATGCTGCAAGAGGTGGTCTTCAAGCTGCAACTTTTCCTTGGGGAGGACCTTATGCTAAAAATGATAGAGGATGTTTTATGGCTAACTTTAAGCCATTACGTGGTGATTACGCAGCAGATCAATCTTTATATACTGTAGAAGCTGATGCTTATGAGCCAAATGACTTTAACTTATATAATATGGCTGGAAACGTTTCGGAATGGGTAGACTCATCTTACGATCCTTCTTCATATGAATATGCTTCAACAATAAACCCAAGTGTAAATGATGCTAATAACAAACGTAAAGTTGTTCGTGGTGGTTCTTGGAAAGATGTTGCATATTACCTGCAAGTAAGTTCAAGAGATTATGAATATGCAGATTCTGCAAGAAGTTATATTGGTTTCAGAACTGTACAAGATTACATGGGAACAGACGTAACTGCTAACGCAAGACAATAATTAAACTAAACAACTAAATACTTAACAACTAAAACTTAACAACTAAAAAAACTTAGAAATTATGGCACAAAAGAAATTATCAACAATGAATATGGTTTATGGTATTGGAGCAGCAATTGTAATTATTGGAGCTTTATTTAAAATACAACACTGGCCTTATGGATCTCTTATTTTAACAATAGGAATGATTGTTGAAGCAATCGTATTTACTTTATCTGCTTTTGAAAAGCAAGGTGGTGAATTGGATTGGGCATTAGTATACCCAGAATTAGCAGGTGGACAAGCAACAACTAAAAAAGCTGCTAAAGAAGAGCCAAAAGATGCTGAAGGATTATTATCTAAAAAATTAGACAACTTATTAAGAGAAGCTAAAATTGATGGTGAATTAATGAGTAGCTTAGGTGCAAGCATCAAAAACTTTGAAGGCGCTGCAAAAGGAATTTCTCCAACAGTAGATTCTATGGCTGCAACTAAAAAGTATGGTGAAGAAATGTCATTAGCTGCTGCACAAATGGAGTCTTTAAACAGTCTTTATAAAGTACAAATGGAAAGTGCAAGTCGTCAAGCTTCAATCAATGAAGAAGCTGTTGAAAACGCAACTAAATTAAAAGAGCAAATGCAATCTTTAGCATCTAACTTATCTTCTTTAAACGGAGTATATGGTGGTATGTTATCTGCAATGAACAAAAACTAATTAGTGATTAATATCAACTAATATTAATAAATAATAAACTAATTAGAAATGGCAGGAGGAAAACAGTCCGCAAGACAAAAGATGATTAACTTGATGTACTTAGTATTTATTGCAATGATTGCAATGACTATGTCAAAAGAAGTGCTATCTGCATTCGGGTTAATGGATAAGAAATTTGATAGAGCTAATGAGTTAGCTATCGCATCAAATAATGGTATTTTAACGCAGTTAAAAACACAAGCTGAAGAAAAGCCTGATGAATTTGATTCAGCAAATAAATTAGCTAACCAAATTAGTGCAATATCTGACGATTTTTATAAATTCTTAGGAACTGTAAAAACTAATGATATTGTTAAAAATGGTGGTTATGAGTTAGAAGCAAATGGTGATTTACCTTACGAAGAAATGGATAAAGGTGATAAACTTGATGAGCTTTGGTTTACTGGAGACAGATTAACAAAAAGAGGACAAGAGGTTTTAGACAGAATAGAGAAGTATAAGGCAGATATCAAAGCTGTATTACCTAAAGAAGGTAAATGGCAGCCTGTAGTTCAAAGTTTTGAAGATCGCTTTAGTACTGCACCAGTTAAAGATAATGATGGTGTTGAGAAAAAATGGTTAGATTACCACTTCCAAGGTTTTCCAGCTATTGCATCTTACACTAAGTTAACTGCAATGCAAAATGATGTTAAAGCTACTGAGACTAATATCTACAACGGATTTTTAGGAAACTTAGTTAGTAACGCTACGTCTTTAAAAAATTATACAGCTATTGTTTTAGCTGATAAATCTGCGTTTTTTGCTGGAGAGAAATTTCAAGGAAAAGTAGTATTAGGTAAATATGCAAACGTTGCACCAACTAAAATGAGTGTAGCAGGTAAAGAAGTTGATTTGTCTAAAGCAATCGATTCAACTGGAGCAGCAACATTAGATTTTAATGTTGGTAACGTTGGAGAGCATGATATTGACGGTAAATTTACTTTCGTAGAAGATGGTAAAGAACTAGAAATTCCTATTATTGGAAACTACGTTGTAGTACCAAGACCAAATTCAGCAACTATATCAGCTGATAAAATGAATGTGGTTTATAGAGGTGTTTCTAATCCAATGACTATTTCTTTTGCAGGTGTACCTGATAATAAAGTTAATGCTACTGGAGCAGGATTATCTAAAGCTAGTGGTATTGGAAAATACTCAATGAATCCAGGAACAGGTAAAGAAGTTACTATTAACGTAACAGCTAAATTAGATGATGGTTCAAATGCTTCAGATAGAGCGGTCTTTAGAATTAAAGATATTCCAAAACCTACTGGAACTATTGCAGGTCAGTCTGAAGGTGGTTTACCAAGAAATAACATTGAAATTGGTACAATTAAAGCAGAATTAACTGACTTTGATTTTGATTTACCTTTATCAGTAACGTCATTTAAATTTAAAGTACCTGGTCAAGCTACTGTTAATGTTAACGGTAATAAACTTAATGGAACTGCTAAAGCTGCATTAAGAAAAGCAAGAAGAGGTGACGCAGTACAAATATTTGATATTAAGTCTAAAGCAAATTCTAGCGTTAGAATTAAGCCAGCAAGTCCAATAGCAATTGAATTAGCTAACTAATCAAACTATTTGATTAATTAAAAATTATAAAAACAATTTTCAGATGAATTACAAATCTTTATTAGCAGTCGTATTTGGTGTAGCATTTACCGCACAAATCAATGCGCAATCTAATATTCTTAATGCTAAATCTCCAAAAGAGATTGGTGTTAGAACAGATGAACAAAAAGCGTTAGATAACGATAAGCCTCTAGAATACGGTTATGTTGATGATAGAGATGTTATGTTTGCTAAAATGACTTGGGAGAAAGTTGTATTAGATGAACGTGTAAATTTCCCATTGTACTACCCAGTAGATACAAATAACATTGGAAGTGATAGACGTTCTTTATTTGATGTGCTTACAAAAGCTATTGACGAAGGTCAAATCGAAAATGTATACAACGATTCTTATTTTACAGGAAAACGTACTAAAAAAGAGTTAGCTCAAATTAGAACAGCTGTAGATACTATGGACATTGGATACGATCAGTTAAATGCTGATGGTTATGTTGATCCAGAGTATATTACTACAACTACTATTTCATCTTATGATGTTTCTGCTTACTTAATTAAAGGTATGTGGTATTTTGATAAGCGTCAAGGAGAATTAAAATATAGACTTTTAGGTATAGCACCAGCTGCACCAGATGTTAACTATGTTAATTCTAATGACGAAGCTAATAAAGAACCTATTCCTTTATTCTGGATTTTTTATCCAGATGCAAGAGACATTTTACATGAAGCTAAAGCATTTAATGCTAAAAACAGTGCAATGCCTTTCTCTTTTGATCATATATTAAACGCACGTCGTTTTAGTGGTATCATATTTAAAGAAGAGAATGTTTTTGGAGACCGTAAGGTTGAAGAATATATTGCTGAAAATTCATTAATGCAATTATTAGAGTCTGAAAGAATTAAAGAAAAAATCAGAAACTTTGAGTTAGACATGTGGTCTTACTAATAACAGTTTGATTTAATTTTATAAAAACGTTCACTGAAAAGTGAACGTTTTTTTTGTTTTTACAAGTTTCTATTTTATTCATTCAGATATTCTATTTTTGCATTATGAAAGTAGATTATATAATTGTAGGATGTGGACTTGCTGGTATTTCGTTTTGCGAAAAGCTTAAAGCAAATAATAAATCGTTTGTAGTTTTTGAAGATAGCTCTCAGCAATCATCCATTGTTGCAGGTGGATTATATAATCCTGTAACTTTAAAAAGATTTACTCCTGTTTGGAAAAGTGAAGAGCAATTAAAAACAGCCTTACCTGTTTATAATCAACTGGAAAAAGATTTTGGTGTTGACTTAGATTATAAGGTTCCAGTCAGACGACGTTTTACGTCTTTAGGGGAGCAAAATAATTGGTTTGAAGCATCTGATAAAGTCGGTTTAAAACCTTTTATAAATACTACACTTATAGATAATGTAAATCCTAATGTAGACGCACAGTTTAAGCTTGGAGAGGTTTTGAGTACTGGAAGATTAGACACTAAACTTTTAGTTCAAAAATATAAATCTGATATATTATCTAAAGGTTGCTTGATTAGTCAGTCATTTAATCATAATAGTTTAGTTTGTAAAGACAATCAAGTCGTGTATAATGATATTGAGGCTAAACACATTGTTTTTGCGGAAGGTTTTGGAATTAAGCAAAACCCATTTTTTAAAGCATTACCATTAGGTGGTACAAAAGGGCAATTGTTAACTATACATGCACCAGAATTAAAATTGGATTATGTACTTAAATCCAGTGTGTTTGTAATACCATTAGGTAATGATACTTATCGTGTTGGGTCTACATACGAACAAAAAGATAAGACCAACACAATTACAACAGAGGCTAGAGATATGCTTTTAGATAAGCTTAAAACCTTTGTAAAGTGTGATTTTAAAGTGTTGACTCAAGTAGCAGGTGTTAGACCAACAGTTAAGGATAGAAAACCTTTGGTAGGTAGACATAAAGATTTTAAAAACATGTACCTTTTTAATGGATTAGGTTCTCGTGGAGTTATGATCGCACCTTATGTAGCTAACCAATTATACAATTTTATAGAAAATAATGTAGCAATAGATACTGAGATTGATTGCAGTAGGTTTTACTAAATAGTGTTATTTTTTTGCGCTTGATTTTTCAGCTAAATTTTTGTCATAACTCATAAAAATATTAATCCAAATATTTCTTGATAGTCTAACTATAACTGGGTAAAAGACAATCATTGCTGCAATAATAGCAATAAAAGCAGTGTTAAGTGTACTGCCTAAAAATATGTAGCTTATTACAAAAGCAGCAACAGCAAAAGCAATTCCAACACCATAACTAACGTACATTGACCCATAAAAAAAGGATGGTTCTATTTGATATTTAGTGTTGCAATGACTACAACGCTCATTCATACTAAACAGTTTATTTAGCACATATGGGTTTGGATTTGTATACATAGATTCTTGGTGACACTTTGGACAAGCACCTGTAAAAATAGAGTATAATTTAGAGCCTTTTTTAAACATAATAATTGTGTACTTTTGCAATTCAAAAAAATTGGTAGTGAAGTTTAAAACTTCAACTACAAATTTAAGTTTTATTCTTTCAACATTAAGTAACATAAGTCACAATTCATGCTAAATATTCATAATTTATCCATTTCATTTCAAGGAGAATACCTTTTTGAAGACATCACATTTAAATTAGGAAATGGTGATAGAGTAGGACTTATTGGTAAAAATGGAGCCGGAAAGTCAACGATGCTTAAAATTTTGTCAAAGGAATTAGAACCAGATTCTGGTCAAATTGCAGCAGATAAAACTTTAAAAATTGGTTTCTTAAAACAGGACATAGATTTTGTTTTAGGTAGAACTGTTTTAGAAGAATCGTATCAAGCTTTCACTGAAATTAAAGAGATAGAAGCAAAAATTGAGCATATTAATACGCAATTAGCAGAGCGTACAGATTATGAAAGTGATGCGTATCATGATTTTATGGTAGAACTGAGTGATATACAACATCAATATGAGATTTTAGGTGGTTATAACTATCAAGGTGAAACTGAAAAAATACTACAAGGTTTAGGATTTAAACGTGAAGATTTTAATAAACTAACCGATACGTTTTCTGGTGGATGGCGTATGCGTATCGAGCTGGCCAAATTACTATTACAAAATAATGATGTGCTACTTTTGGATGAGCCAACTAACCACTTGGATATCGAGTCTATTATCTGGTTTGAAGGTTTTTTAAAAAATTATCCAGGTGCTGTCGCAATTGTGTCGCACGATAAGATGTTTTTAGATAATGTAACTAATCGTACTATCGAGATTTCTTTAGGACGTATTTATGATTATCCAAAACCTTATACGCAATATTTAGTGTTGCGAGAAGAAATTAGAACACAACAGTTAGCGTCTCAAAAAAATCAACAAAAACAGATAGAACAAACTGAAAAGTTGATTGAAAAGTTTAGAGCCAAAGCCAGTAAAGCAACTATGGCACAATCTTTAATGAAAAAGCTAGATAAGATTGATCGTATCGAGGTTGATGAAGATGACAACAGTGTAATGACCCTAAATTTTCCAGTGTCTATAACGCCAGGAAAAGTTGTGGTCGAAGCTAATAGTGTTTCAAAAAGTTATGGTGATAATCAAGTTTTAACAGGTGTTGATTTATTAATAGAGCGTGATGTTAAAACTGCTTTTGTCGGTCAAAATGGTCAAGGTAAATCAACCTTGGCTAAGATTTTAGTTGGCGACTTAAAGCATGATGGTCATCTTAAGTTAGGTCACAATGTGCAAATAGGGTACTTTGCACAAAATCAAGCAGAATATTTAGATGGTAGTAAAACTGTATTAGATACTATGATTGATGCTGCTAACGAAACCAATAGA
Source organism: Olleya sp. Hel_I_94 (assembly GCF_007827365.1). NCBI lineage: Bacteria > Pseudomonadati > Bacteroidota > Flavobacteriia > Flavobacteriales > Flavobacteriaceae > Olleya > Olleya sp. Hel_I_94. The sequence goes on along the minus strand of NZ_VISI01000002.1, from coordinate 1,591,625 downwards.
AGTAAAGTCCGTGATATTTTAGGATCTTTTTTATTTAGAGGTGAGGAAGCAGAAAAATATGTTAGAGTATTGTCTGGAGGAGAGCGTAATAGGTTAGCTTTAGCTAAATTAATGTTGCAGCCATTTAATGTTTTGATAATGGATGAGCCTACTAACCACTTGGATATTAAATCTAAAAACGTTTTAAAAGATGCCTTACAGCGTTTTGAAGGGACTTTAATATTAGTATCTCACGATAGGGATTTTTTAAAAGGATTAACTAATACTGTTTTTGAATTTAAAGATGGAAACATTAAAAAGTATTTAGGAGATGTTGATTATTATTTAGAGCAACGTAATGTTGAAAACTTACGTGAAGTAGAAAAACGAACGGTTATTAAAAGTCAGCCTAAAGAAACACCTAAACAATCCTACGAAGACCAGAAAAAAGTTAAGTCCCTAAATAACAAGTTAAGTAATTGCGAGTCTAAAATTAATCAATTAGAAAAAGAAATTAAATCAATTGATGCTGAGTTAGCTACTAACTACGACGAAACCGTTGCTAAACCTAAGTTTTTTGAAAACTATCAAGCTAAAAAAGACCAATTAGCAAAGCTAATGCAAGATTGGGAAGATATCACGTTGCAATTGGAAGCATTTTAGTTATTTCTTTTAGGTTTTTTTTAACATTTAACGTCTAAACTATAGGCTAATTTTGGTGTCTTACTGTCAAAACCAAGTACATGCGCAAAATTATACTATCAATCTTAGGTGTTTTACTTATTATTGCTGCCATTTTTATTTCTAAATCTTTAGTAGATAATAAAAATAAACCAAAGCCCATAGCAGCTAAAGTTATTAAAACTGTATTTACAGATACGGTCAATAATACGACTATACCTATTGTAATTGCTGCAAATGGAAATTTAACAGCTAAGCAACGTGTAGAGCTTTACTCGGAAGTACAAGGTATATTTCGTAATGGTAGTTACCTTTTTAAACCAGGTCAAAACTATCGCAAAGGGCAAACCTTAATTCGTGTGGATGCTGCAGAGTATTATGCTAGTGTACAATCTTCAAAAAGTAATTTATACAACTCGATAGCTGCAATAATGCCAGATTTACGTTTGGATTTTCCAGATGTGTTCCAAAAATGGCAAAGCTATTTGACTAGTTTTGACTTAAACAAAACCACACCAAAATTACCAGAAATATCATCTGATAAAGAAAACTACTTTATTACTGGTCGTGGCATTATCACAAATTACTACAATGTAAAAAATTTAGAGCAACGTTTGTCTAAGTATACTATAACTGCGCCTTTTAATGGGATTTTAACAGAGGCTTTGGCAACAGAAGGATCTTTAATTAGAAATGGTCAAAAACTAGGAGAATTTATTAATCCTTCAGTTTATGAGATGCAAGTGGCTATTAGTAAAAGCTTTGCCAATATCTTAAAAGTAGGCGAAACCGTTAGTTTAACTAATTTAGATAAAACAGAATCTTATACAGGTAAAGTGTCGCGTGTTAACGGTAGTATTGACGCAACCACACAAACAGTTACTGCTTTTATTGAAGTTGAAGATAGTAACCTTAAAGAAGGTATGTATTTAGAGGCAAATTTAAATGCTAAAAGTATTGATAACGCTATTGAGATAGACCGAAACTTACTAACAGACAACCAAGAAATATTTGTTATTAAGGACAGTTTGCTGGATGTGATGCCAGCTAAACCAATTCATTTTTCTGATACTAAAGTAGTTTTAAAAGACGTACCTAACGGAACAGTTATTTTAAAACGTACCGTTCCAGGAGCGTATGCAGGAATGTTAGTACAGCCATTTGTTGAAAATAACAAAACAAACAATAGCGCAGAATAATGAGAAAAATAATCACTTATTTTATCAAATATCACGTAGCAGTTAATGTCTTTATTTTAGCATTTGCTGTTTTTGGTATTCTAGGATATTCGTCTTTAAAGTCTTCGTTTTTTCCTTTAGTGGAGTCTAAAATTATTAACGTTAGTATTGCGTATCCTGGAGCATCTCCTCAAGAAATTGAAGAAGGTATTGTACTTCAAATCGAAGAAAATTTAAAAGGACTAAAAGGTGTTGATCGTGTAACCTCTGTGTCTAGAGAAAATAGCGGAACAATTACTGTCGAGATTGAAAAAGGTGAAAACCTTGACTTTATGCTACTTGAGGTAAAAAATGCAGTGGACAGAGTGCCAACCTTTCCAACAGGTATGGAACCTCTAGTCGTTTCTAAACAGGAAGAAGTCCGTCAAACTATTTCTTTCGCTTTAAGCGGAAAAGACATTCCGTTAGCCACATTAAAACAATTAGGTCGTCAGGTAGAAAATGACTTACGTGCTATTGATGGTATTTCGCAAATTGAAGTGTCTGGTTATCCTGAAGAAGAAATTGAAATTGCTGTAAATGAAGGCAGTTTATTGGCGTATAATATAACATTTAGTGATGTTGCCAATGCGGTATCAACATCTAATATATTAGTAACAGGAGGTAATATAAAAACGGATGCTGAGGAGTATCTGATTAGGGCTAACAATAAACAATATTATGGAGACGAAATGTCTAATATTATTGTAAAAGCTTCAGCAGATGGTAAAGTAGTGCGTTTAAAGGATGTTGCTATTGTCAGAGATCGTTTTTCTGAAACACCAAATGCCACGTATTTTAATCAACAATTAGCAGTTAATATTACTGTAACAAGTACAAATAATGAAGATCTTATAATCTCTGCAGATAAAGTTAAGGATTACATCATTGCGTATAATCAACAACATAATAATGCACAATTAAATATTGTAAGGGATTTATCTATTACATTAAATCAGCGTACGGAGTTACTTGCAGAAAATGCAATAGTAGGTATGATTTTAGTATTAGTATTTCTATCACTTTTTTTAAATACAAGATTAGCATTTTGGGTAGCCTTTGGGTTACCAATTTCATTTTTAGGAATGTTTATTTTTGCAGGACAATTTGATGTTACCATTAACGTATTATCCTTATTTGGGATGATTATTGTTATTGGTATTTTAGTGGATGATGGTATTGTAATTGCAGAGAATATATATCAACATTACGAAAAAGGTAAAACGCCAATTCAAGCAGCTATTGATGGTACAATGGAAGTAATTCCTCCTGTGGTTTCAGCAATTATAACAACATTATTAGCCTTTTCTCTATTCTTATTTTTAGATAGTAGGATTGGAGAGTTTTTTGGTGAAGTTTCCGTCATAGTTATTCTAACCTTAGTGGTATCATTGGTTGAAGCATTAATTATTTTACCAGCTCACTTAGCGCATTCTAAAGCTTTACGACCTTATGTTGAAGAAGAAAATCCATCAAAACTAAAACAGTTTTTTGGTAAAATGAGGTTTATCAATAAAGCAGGAGATAGATTGATGTCCTTTTTAAGAGATAAAGTTTACACACCAACTTTAGACTTTGTACTTGAGTTTAAAATATTGTCTTTAGGTATTTTTATAGGGTTGTTAGTATTAACTTTTGGGTCTATTGGAGGAGGTATTATTGGTGTAACTTTGTTTCCAAGTATTGCTAGTGATACGGTTACCATTCAGCTAGAAATGCCTAACGGAACAAATGTTAAGGTGACAGATTCTATTATTTCTATGATAGAAGAAAAATCGTTTATAGTTAATCAAGAGCTAACAGAAAAGTATTTAAAAGGATCAGATAAACAATTATTTGAAAACACAATTTTGACACTAAGTAGCAGTTCTAGCGCGTCTTTAAGATTAAATATGCTTCCAGGAGAAGAACGTCCAGACGCCATTAAAGCGTCAATGGTTGCTAATAGATTAAGAGAATTAGTTGGACCAGTTATTGGTACAGAGCGTTTGATATTTGGATCTGGAGGAAACTTTGGAGGTAGTCCTGTATCTGTATCGTTATTAGGTAATAATATCGAAGAGCTTAAAGCGTCTAAAATAGAAATGAAAAACTATTTAGAAACTAATCCGTTACTTAAGGATATAGAGGATAATGATCCAGCTGGTATTAAAGAAATTAGATTGCAACTTAAAGAAAGTGCTTATCTTTTAGGGTTAGATTTACGTACAGTCATGACTCAGGTACGTTCTGGATTTTTTGGTGTGCAAGCACAACGTTTTCAGCGTGGACAGGATGAGATTAGAGTTTGGGTTAGGTATGATAGACCAAACAGAAACTCGATTAACGATTTAGACGATATGCGTATTTTAACACCAACAGGAGAGCGTGTTAATTTAAAAGATATTGCTAATTATACAATTGAAAGAGGAGATGTCGCAATTAATCACTTAGAAGGTTTAAGAGAAATTAGAGTATCTGCAGATTTAAAAGATCCTAGTACAAGTAGTACAGATATTTTGGATGATATTAAAGCTAATTTTATTCCGCAATTACAATCCAAATATCCAACAATTACAGCTTCATTTGAAGGACAAAATAGGGAAGCAACTAAATTATCAAGTTCTTTAGCGCAAGCAGGAATACCAATTTTATTGCTAATATATATTACAATAGCTTTTACTTTTAGAAGCTACAGTCAACCTATATTACTCTTATTATTAATTCCGTTTAGTTTAACAGCAGTAGCTTGGGGACATTGGATATTAGGGTTTCCGGTTAACATTTTATCATTATTAGGGATAATTGCGTTAATAGGTATCATGGTTAATGATGGGTTGGTACTTATTGGTAAGTTTAATAGTAACTTAAAAGAAGGTATGACGTTTGATGTAGCAATTTCTGAAGCTGGAAAATCACGTTTCAGAGCCATTTTTCTAACGTCTTTAACTACAATTGCAGGATTAGCACCTTTACTATTAGAAAAAAGTAGACAAGCACAATTTTTAAAACCTATGGCAATCTCTATATCTTTTGGTATAGCATATGCAACTGTTTTGACCTTATTAGTATTGCCTTTATTTTTATCGTTTAGTAATACTATTAAGCAAAAAGCTAAATGGTTGTTCACAGGTAATGAGGTAACTAAAGAAGAAGTAGAACGTGCTATTAAAGAACAAAATGAAGAAAATGAGCATTAATTACAATCTAGTTATAGCAATATTTTGTTGTGTTACTATAGGTAAAGCGCAGGATGTTTTAACACAAGAACAAGCTGTAAAATTAGCTTTAGAAAATAACTACGGAATTAAAATAGCGAATAACGCAGTTAGAGTTGCCGAAAATAATACAAGCATTTTAAATTCTGGTTTTTTACCTACACTTACAGGTAATGCAGGAGCAACTTATAATTTAGATAATACCGAAGCTGAATTTTCAAACGGAACATCAACCGTTTTAAATGGAGCAGAAAGTGACAGGTATAATGCTTCAGTGAGCTTAAATTATACACTATTTGATGGTTTAGGTAGACGTTATAATTATAAAAGCTTAAAAGAACAATATCAATTGTCTGATTTGCAAGCCAGAGAGACTATTGAAAATACAATTACACAGTTGTTTTCTGTATATTATAGCGTCGCAAAGCTTACAGAAAATTTAGATGCCTTATCAGAAACATTGAATGTTTCCAAGGATAGATTAGTACGTGCACAATACCAATTTGATTACGGTCAAAACACTAAATTAGGTGTTTTAAATGCCGAAGTGGATATAAATAACGATAGTATAAATATAATCTCTGCTACGCAACAATTAAAAAATGCAAAGCGTGACTTAAATGTTGTATTAGGTAATGCTTTAGAATCGGATTTTTCTGTTAGTACAGCAGTGGACTTTACTTTACAGTTTCAAAAAGACAGCTTGTTTGAAAAAGCAAAAACTAGAAATGTAGCTTTACTTCAAACAGATAAAAATATTGCAATAAGCCAATTGGATATTAAATCAAGTAAATCAGGCTACCTGCCAACAGTAGGCTTAAATGGAACTTACGGTTGGAATAAAAACAATAATAATGCAGCATCCTTTGTAGCAGTTAGTACAAATACAGGCTTATCTGGGGGTTTAAATTTAACATGGAATTTGTTTGATGGAGGCGGAACAATAACTAGAGTGAAAAATGCTAAAGTTAATCTAGAGACGCAACAACTTCAAAAACAAAACATCCTAATAGGTATTGAAAGAGATTTTGAAAATGCTTGGGAAGATTTCTACAATAAGCTAAATATATATACAATACAACAGCAAAATATTATAACTTCAGAAAGTAATTTTGAACGTACTCAAGAGCAATTCAAAATTGGTCAAGTTAATTCAATCGAGTTTAGACAAGCTCAGCTTAATTTACTTAATGCGGAATTAAGTAGAAATCAAGCAAAATATGAAGCTAAATTAGCAGAATTACAATTGCTACAATTAAGTGGAGAGTTGTTGAATGTGAAGTTTTAAAGTTTTTATTTTCAACCCTTTAAAACGGTTGATTATTTTAGTAAATGAAGAGATATTGACTTTAGTTTTATAAAATGGAGTTAAATTTCAAATTAAATGTTAATGTTTAATGCATTTAATCGAAATAATTTGTCATTTAACCTCTTTTGTGTTAAGTTTGATGTAGTTAATCCTAAATCATTAACATGAAAACGATAAAATTAACTTTAGTGATGTTTCTTTTTGCTTGTGTAGCATTCGCAAGTGTATCAAATTCTGAGAAAGAAGCTTTAATAGCGCTTTATAATAATACTAATGGACCAGAGTGGAATACTACTTGGGATCTTGATGCCTCAATAGATACTTGGCATGGCGTTACAGTATTAGACTCTAAAATTGTAAGTTTAAATTTGTCATTTAATAATCTACAAGGGTCTATACCTTCAGAAATAGCACAATTAAGCAACTTACAAGTATTAAATCTAAGTTTTAATAAGTTATCCGGAGATTTACCAGAAACTATGTCTAGCATGCAAAGCTTGTATTCTTTACAATTGTTTTTAAATCAATTTGATGGAGAAATTCCTAATTGGATTGGTAGCCTTTCTAATTTAGAATCGCTAGCATTATACAGTAATCAATTTACAGGAGAAATTCCACTGTCAATTACAAGTCTAACTAAATTACGTAACTTAGAGTTAGGAAGTAACTTTTTAAGTGGATCAATACCTTTTGATATTAGTAACTTAAAAGCATTAAAAAAATTAAGCTTATTAGATAACCAATTAGAAGGTCAAATTCCAGAAAGCATTGCCGAATTGTCAAACCTTGAAGAGTTAGTGTTATCAAGCAATAAGTTATCTGGAACGTTACCTTTTGAGTTATCTCAATTATCTAATTTAAAATTAGTTATGGTAAGTGATAATTTACTAAATAACGATTATCTTACAGTAGTGGACGACTCGCCAAATAAAATGGCATTATTTTTAGAGGACTCAGAAGTTGTTTTAAACCAAGAATAACTTCCTGTTAAAATATATTTAAAATAGTCAACCTTTGGTTGGCTATTTTTATTTTTGATAAAAAGTAAGTTATGTTTGAGCACTATTTTCAATGTCCATATTGTTGGGAAACCATATCAATGTTACTAGATCCAAGTGTAACTAAGCAAACCTATGTAGAGGATTGCGAGGTGTGTTGCAATCCAATTCAAATTTCTCCACAATTTGAGGAGACTGAACTTATTGGTTTTGAAGCTCTTAATATTGAACAATAAAAAAAGTTGAAATAATGCTTGTAATATGCAAAAAGGGTTGTATATTTGCAGTCCGAAACGATTAGGTCGACATTATGAATCGAAAGTTAAAAGCTAAGATAATCTTCGGAAATATAAATCGCGGGATAGAGCAGTAGGTAGCTCGTCGGGCTCATAACCCGAAGGTCACTGGTTCGAGTCCAGTTCCCGCTACTAATTGGAATTACTTCAAAAACAACGGTTTGGCTTTCGCTAAACCGTTTTTTTATGCATACTATTTTTGATTATCTTGCACAAGAATTGCAAAATGAATACGAAATTGAATACGATTTAACTTTGAAAAAAAATTATTCTCCCCCTAAGATTTACTCAGCAAACGGAGACCTCAAAAAACGTTGGTATGTTTATTTTTCTTATCGGGACCCTAATACAGGAAAGTTAAAACGTCAAACTCCAATTTATTCAAATGCTAATAAGTTTAAAACTAAAGAAGAACGACTTTCTGTTTTAGTGACTTATAGAAAAGCACTACTTAAGCTTTTGGCAAAAGGATATAGTCCTTATTCTAATAATAAAGAAGTGCTATTAAGTGTTAAGGATACCAAGACTAAATCTGAAATTTCTAATCAAGTGTTAGTGCCTATTGAAGTAGAACAGGTTAAAGAACCTGTAATGACTTATAGGGATGCTTTTGCTTTTGGTTTAAAACAAAAAGAGAAGCTTATAAACGAGACGACTAAACGTAGTTTTGAAAATAGATTAAAAAACTTTACTAAATGGGTTGAGCAAACTCATCCAAATATTGTTGGAATAGATGAGATTAATAAGAAAGTGATTTCACATTTTTTAAGCGATATTCTTGAAAGAACAAGTCCTAGAAATAGAAATAATTATCGTGCAGATTTAAGCAGTATAATGCAAGTATTATTTGATAATGATATTATCAATTCTAATGTTATTAAGCAAATACCTGTTCTCAAAGCTATACCTAAAAGAAACAAAACTTATACTCAAGATAAACAAGAAGAAATTTTTGAATATTTAGAGAGGGAAGATAAAAATCTATTATTGTTTATAAAGTTTATCTCTTATAATTTTTTAAGACCAATAGAGGTTTGTAGACTTAAAGTAGGGGATATTGATTTAAAGACTAAGACTGTAAAATTTAAAGCTAAAAATAGTCCAATGAAGACTAAGATTATTCCTGATTTATTAATTAAGGAATTTCCAGACCTTTCTAAGTTAAATAAGAAAGACTCATTTTTTACTCCAGAAGTAATAGGAGGAGAATGGGATACTGCTTTAGAGAATAAAAGGGATTATTACACAAAGCGTTTTAAACGTGTTGTAAAAGATCATTTTGGTTTAGGTGCGGAGTATGGGTTATATAGTTTTAGACACACTTATATCACTAAATTATACAGACATTTGGCTAAAGAATCCTCTCCGTTTGCTGCGAAAAGTAAATTGATGCTTATAACAGGGCACTCTTCCATGTCAGCTTTAGAAAAATACTTGCGAGATATTGACGCAGAATTACCAGAAGATTATTCACACATGTTAGAATCTTTAAAATAGATAAATATGAACGAAACGTTAAACGATGTATATATAGCTTTAACCAAGCAATTATATGTGCCTCTGGTTTTTTATATTCCAAAAAGAATATGGATACAATTTAATAAAGACGTTTGGGAGGATAAATTATACGACAATTTATTTGACAAGGTTGTTTTAATAAATAGCAAAGGTTCTAATGCTTTGTTGAAAAATGGTAAATCAATTCATCATATAGTCGTTAAAAAAGAACGTTTAGATAGAAATACGTTTAAACTTCTTGAATTACAAAATGATTTGAATAAAATGCAATTTCAGTTTCTTTTAAACAAATATTGTACGCAGTTAGATTTTTGTAGAAGAATGTCTTCGTGGTTTGTTGAAAACATACGCAATGATGTTAGGGATTTAAAGATAGAGACCTTTCAGTCTTTTGACCTGCAACAAAAATCGTTTGAAGATCATTGGGATTATATTCAAGATAGTTTTAAAGATGCACCAAAAATAGAGTTGTCCTCTGATAAAGAAAAATTAAATAAGAATGATTTAAAATCGTTTCAAGATTTGATTAAGCCTTCAGGGTTGTTTTCGGGAAATATTGAAAATGAAAAAATAAAGAAGACAAAGAAAGAGAAGAAGATATTGGTTACAGAAGAGGAAGCAACAGCATTTCTTTTAAAAACAGTATTTAATATGGAATAATACATTATAAGTCACATTCTTAATTCAAATAATAACCCTTAGAATACATTAATCCTATCATGAATTATTTTAAAACATATAATCATTTTTACATTAAATCATATGCGATAGCAAAACGAATGGTAATTAATGAGATGAAAAAGGAGAAATTGAAAAAGCGTCCGTTTACAACTGTTCATAATAAAATATGTAAATTTTTATATGATTATTATTCTATAAAATATACCGAAGATTTAAAAACCAGACAACATCAATCTTTTAAACTCTTTTGCGATAGGCATCTTTATTATGATGGAGATAATGACGTGGTTATAACTTTAGTTTTAGAAGACGAAGTGTTAAATGCCTTTAATAAGGAAGATAAGTCCTCTTATGTTAAGTTTGTTTCAGATTTAGCAATTGAATCATCTTTAAAGGAAGCACAGCGTCATTTTAAGAATTATAAAGATTATTATGAGTTGATATATGATTTGGATATGTATGATAATTTTTACTTTGAAGATTTTGAGAGCATAACTTTTACAAGTTCAAATGAATATAAATCTATGATAGATATTAAACATCCATATCTAAAGCAAGAACGAGAAGCGTCTCTTAATTCATCAACAATGGATGTAGAAAAAGGTAGTACTTTATTAGAAGAAGTTTCTGAAAAGCATAACATTTATCTAAATCTGATTAATAATTTTGAAGATGATGAAAAATATTTATTAATTAATATTTTTAATTCGCTTCCACCAGACTCCTTAAAACGAACTGATTTTTTAAAACTTATTAGGATAGTAGGAACTTTTCAAGATTTAACTATATTTTATAAGAACCCAAAATCGGTTACTCCTTATGCTAAAGTGTCAAAGGGTATTGATTATTATTCAGGAAAAAGAAAACTTGATATTATAGATAGAACTTTAGTCAAAATGGAACCATTTCAGATTGATGCTATCAATCATCAACTTTCAAAAATGAAATCTCAAGTTAATAAATAGAAAAGATACTACTCAAATTTCAAATTTTTCAATCAAACTTTATCACTTTTTACATACTTTTCCTTACTTAATTCATGTGTGAACAAGTTGTTTATCATGTATTTGAGGATTCCGAACGCATTCCGTTGAGATTCCGAACTAATTAATATTGCCTATTTCTCTTTATATCATTGCAGTAAATTATAAAAATAATACGATGATATTAAAAATGAAAGTTATTTTAGATGACGTAGTGAAGAAGCTATTTTATTTAAAAGAAAGTAAAAATGTCTATTCCCAAGAACATGGGATTAACCACAGTATGTTGAGCGAACGCAAAACAATACAAAAAGAACTATTTGGATCACCAGCTAGTCTATTAATTAATTCTAAATCTCAAAATTAGTATGAAGAATGTAGTAATTAATAGTAATGTCACGGATTGCTTCAAAGGAGATTTAGAGATGCTTTGTAGTTTAAACAGAAAAAGCTTTTCTTATTTTAAGCCCAATTTATTAAATGTGGATTTTATCAAATTGATGTGTCAGGAGTCCAACTTGGATGATAAACCTGAAAAGGATTTTAATAATACCAAAGATAGATTATTTGAATCCTTAGAGTTTTCAAAATTTATCTTTTGGCTATACATAGTATTGACAAATCATTTTATGAATGATGTGATGTTTAATAACAATGATGGTTTGAATTATTACGATTTAAATGATAATATTATTTTAGAATAATTATGGAAAATATTAATCATGAAACCATTGGCAACGAGCTTAAAAATTTGACAAAGTCTAATATAGAGAAAGCTCAAGATATGTTAGTTACTATAATCAATAAGCTCCCAAATGAGTATAGGGAGCTTATAGAAAGTAGCTTTAAATATAAACGTATTCCAAAAGAATACATGTTATGCTCAATGTTATTTACAGTAAGCACATCTGTTGGACTTACTTTTTATATAGAAGCTCTTGGTTACCGAAATTATGCAAATTTATACTTTACTATAATTGGTAGTCGTGGAGATGCAAAAACGGAAGCAATGAAAATAGCGACTAAACCTATCAAAATAATTGATGATATGTTTTATAATGATCATCTAGAGGACCTAGTTATTGCTAATCCGGAAGATGATGCTCCAAAGCGCAAACAGGTGTTGGTTCAAAACGCTTCAATTGAAGCAGCTCATAAGATTCATTCGGATAACCCTAACTCAATTGGGATTTTAATAGACGAAATTTTTGCGTTAGTAGAGAAAATGGGAAATTCAAATAGTCGCGATGGTATAGCATGGCGTAATTTTTTATTGGAAGGATATACAAATGGATATATTGATATATCAAGAAAGACAACGGAAAGTTTTAGAATAAATGAATCCTGTCCAACTCTCTTAGGAGGGTTACAACATCAGTTTATACCTAAGTTAATAGCTAACGGTAATTTAGAAAGTGGTTTTATCGATAGACAATTATTTACACCAAAACTAACTAGTAATTCAATATTACATAAAGGGGTGTCTAATCCTGAGATAATGAATAACTATACTGCATCTATCAAGAATATATTAGATTATAAAATACAATCTGAAAAAGTAGAGGAGGACATAAAGCAATTTGAAATTCAAGTAACAAATGAAGCACATGAACTTCTTTTTGAATATACACAAGGACTTATCAATAGACAAGCTATGGCTAAGCCTATTATTAAGGAGTATATTTCTAAAATGCAAATATCTATTCATAAGTTATGCATAAACGTATTTATGATGTTTCATGCTTCTAAATCTGAATTTAAATCGTTATTAACTTTAGAAAATGTCGAATTAGCAATAGCCCTAAATGAGTTTTATTTGATGAATTTTAGAATTGTATTAGAAGAAAATATCGATCATAAAACGACGGAGCCAAGTGTAGAAGACATTATTAAGATTGCTAAAAAAAATAATGCTTCACAAAAGGCGGTAACTGAAGTTACTGGTTTGACTAAGGGAACAATTTCAAAAAAATGGAACAAAGTATAAAAGCAATTAGAAACAGGAAACTCGAAACTTTAATATTTAATCATGTAAATAGCACGTTTTTAGTTTCTTATATTGAATTTCTTGTAGGTTTCAAGTTTCCTGTTTCTTTTAAAACTAATAATAATGTTAGAGAAAATAGATGTAATCTTAACTTTTGACACAAAACGTCATCGTAATATTATTACACCATGCTGTAAAAGCCTAAATAGGGATGGGAAGTTTGTTACATATAAAGAGTTATCGCTGAATTATGGTTACTGCCATTCTTGTGGAAAAGCAACTCTACCACGAACTCGATATCGTGACGATTCTGGAAACGAATTTATCTGGAATGAAATTTCAAAAAAAATGGAGCCATTTGTAGCTCATTTGAATGACAATGATGTAATTCGTCCTAATGACAGTGTCAATGATATGTGTAATACTTTAGTTAGAGAAAAGAAATTTATTGATTTTGAGTCCGTTATATTATGCGTTAATAATACTAATGAGAATAATTTATTGCTTTACTTACGTACTAAATACGGTGACATAAAAACGGATATAGTTAAAAGAATGTATTATATAGGTACTTCAAGAGATTTAGGTACTGTATTTTGGAGTATCAATCGTGCTAAAAAAGCACAAAAGGCAAAGGTTTCATACTATAAACCTAATGGAAGAAGAACTAACCGTTTTAAGGTGCCTTATAAAAATGAAGACGGATATTATAGTTGTTTATTTGGAGAACACTTATTAGATGTCATTGAGAATAAAGAGAAAGCAGTAATGTTAGTAGAGAGTGAAAAAACAGCAATAGTTTGTGCTATGCATTATCCAGAATATATATGGTTAGCTTATGGAGGAATTACAGCGCTTACAAATGAAAAAATTCAAGTGTTAATTGGACGAAAAGTAATTTTAATACCAGATATGAGCGAAAAAGCAGTTGCTATTATAACTAAAAAAATATCAGAATTTGAAGAGCGTCAAATAGATGTAAAAATATGGGATTTAACCTATGGGAAAACCGACAAAGAACTTATGGAAAGCGGTTGGTATAATTTTGATTTAGAAGATGTTTTACGTACTGATAAAACTATTTAAAAATCTATTCTCTTTTATTCTATTGTTCTGAGAAATCATCATCTTCTAATCCTGAAGGAAAAATGATATGGTACCATAGACAATTGAAATTATATCTAATTATTCGAAACCATCTAGGATATTTATTTTTTTTTCATTTGTGAAATTGTTATTTTTAAATTTAGTGAATATTTAACCTTTTTTGGATATAAAAGTAACCAAATTGGTGTTAATTGTAACCAATACCAACGGTCAACCAACGGTCAACCAACGGTCATCAACGGTCTGTCAAAAGTTGAAAATTTAGGTATTAAATACGTTGTTGTGCACTGTTTTATTGTTCTTTTTCTACTACATGATAAGAAATAAAAACATCATCTTCACTTAATTCAGATTTCTCGTTTACTAATTCTATTTCGATTTTTTCTATATATTCTGGTTCAATATATATTTCTGAAACCTCCTTACGGTTAAAATCTCTAGCCAGTAATTCCCATTCAAATACTATTTTTTCTGAATTAGGGTCAGGAAGTAGGGATAATTTGAAATATCTGTTGGACTTTTGAATTAATGGTTCATTATCTCGTGGTCTATAGGTAATAGTTTTTGTTTCATTATCCACATATTCAGTTAAAGATATTTTTGGAAAAAGAGGTGTACCATCATTAAGTTTACTGACACCTTCTAGAAATTTAATACTTATATTCCAATCCTCAATCACCGCTGAACCTGTATTTTCCATTACGAAGTCAAAGCTACACCAAGATTTATTTATTTTATTGGAATGAAAAGGGAATATAGGATTTATACTATTTAATATTGATTTATGCGCATCGAACCTTTTCATTATAATTTCAGAAGCTGTTTCACTAGTATGTCTGTAGCGAGTAATTCTTTTTTCGAATTTTGGTCTAAGAGTAAGTTCATCTTCTAATTCATTAAAAGAAATTTTAAAGTCAAACTTTCCTATTTGACCAATTCCGTGCAGGTACCATTGATATGTATCACGATTTTCTTCAATTAAATCGGCGATATCTTCCCAACAAAAAAGTAAAATTTCAAAAGAACCATTTTCTCTGTTTTCTATATCCTTTAATCTTACAAATTCCTCAATTTTTGAGTCTTTATTTTGAGTAGTTGCAATAATATAAACTTCTAGTTCTGGCTTAAAAGTTTTGGCTTTTTCAATTTCAGTTATAATTTCCTTTTTCGTCAATTTTGCAACAGAATAATCGTCTTTCCCTTTGGCTTGAATTCCCCAATATTTAGTTACAGTTTTTGGTATTCCGTATACATCAACACCAGCTTGTTCTTGACCTAATCTTCCATTTTTCTTAATCTTGTTGGGAATTCCCCATACTTCTCCCCAAAGCTTTTTACAAAGTGATTCAAAATCTTGCCAATTTTCAGGTTTTCCTATTGTTTTCTTCATTTCTTAAATTGTGCACAACGTGATTGTATATGGTTTGTTGCGTGGTTTAGCACCTAATTTAGCAAATAAAAACCGAATAGAAAATCCGCGAGGATTTTCGTAAGCAGTCTATAACTAGCAATAAATTATATACGTTGTTGCCAGTAGTATTTATTCCATTCGATTCATTTCAGTCGCTCCTTGCATAGCTCCAATTGATTCGAAAACTTCTTCTTGGTCTTGTTTTTCAGTCCAACCCATTTTTGATAATTCGTCTCTTACTTGGTCTTCTGTTTTTTCCTTTACAAAGTGGTAATAAGCGAAATCCACAACTTCCATTGGCACTCTTTCGAGTGAATATGATATTAGACTTGAAGAAAGTCTTAAAACACCAATTAAATAGGTGATAACTAATTGTAAAATCCAACTGATTAATAATCCTATCCAACCTGTATTTAGTTTTTTAATTGTTAGTCCTGATTCAAATCTAACTTGCATAAACTCCCAAAAACTAAAAGGTTGAAAGTTGTTTTCATTTAGTATTATTTGGTACTGAAAATATTGATTTGAAATATATGTTATCAAAATCATTCCAATTAATAGATAGTGCAAATGGTCATAAAAAGTGTAATTACTTACTTTTATAAGTTGTTTTAGGACAAATCCCATTACTATTGCTACTCCTAACTCAAAAAGACCAATTATATAAATTCCTTTAACAGATAAAAAAGCAACAATAAAACCTAATAATAAAGCAGTAATTATTCCTCCAATAATTGGAATCCAAAATTGTGGCTCTTTTCTAGTTTTTGGTTGTGGTAAACTTTCGGGTATTTCATAGTCATCCCAATTATTTTTTTTCTCTACTTCTTTTTCAAGTTCAGCTAAAGATTCTCTATCAAATTCTTTTTCGGTGTTTTGAAATGCATGAATAAATAATTTTACTCTTTTAGAATTTCTTCCATTATCCCACATTTCGTTTCCGAGTGAAACACTTTTTATTGTCAATTTTCCGTAATCGAAAGAAACAGCTATTTTTTCAGTCCATCGATTCCAATCTCCTTTTCGTTTTGCTTCAGCACTTTTTTCATCTTGGTAGACTAAATCCCAACCTAACTTTTCAAAAGTTTGAATTACTATTGGAATAATTACAGTTTTATTTAAATCCGTTCTTATTTCTTCTTCAAATTTAGGTGTCCAATTGAAACTATGTTTCTTCTTTATTGTGGACTCGTATTTCTTTAGTTCTTCGGTCATTTTATATTACTGGCAACGGTCTTGTATATGAAAAGTAGCGGATTTTTAAGCACTAACTTTTCGGATTATAACTGATCTTTAATTTATTCATTTTCTTTCGGTTAAGCGATTAAACCGCTATTTTTTATATACGTTGTTGTAAACTGGCTTTATTCCGTTCAGCTTCGTTTTCCGATGTTTTTCTGTTAGTTCAAATGTGAGCTTTGGCGTGAAAGCTCTTTTATTTTTTTTGGCTTGGCATTTTTGAGTATGGGAAAAAAATATATGTGCTTGAACATAGTTTCGGCTTAAATGTTTTCCTCTTTTTTAGTTTTCCACCATTGTCTTAATTCAATAATTTTTGGTTCTCCAATATTTATCAAGCCTTTTCCTGATTCTAATTTTTTGATTTCTGTTTCTAATTTGTATTTACTACTTGGTGTCCCAACATAATTACTTATTGCTTTATAATCTTTATTTTGAACATTCAAGCATATTGGTAACTTTACTTGCGATGCAAAGTCAAAGTCTTTCGTTTTATAATCCTCAACTCCTTGTGAGAGCATTACAATTATAACTCCTTTGGATCTTAATAACCTCAATAGTTCTTCAAGTGCTTTACGTGCATTTTTATTTTTTAAATATATGTGAGCTTCATCAATTACAATTACATATCGTAATGGAAAAATATGATCTTTTGGTTCACAGTCATTTGTAGAACTAAAAAATGAGTTAAAATAACGCAATAACAAAAACACAACTAATTGTCTTAAAGTATCAGATAATGCAGGTGGTAGATTGAGATATAAACTTTTGTCTAAAATATCAATATTAGTTGGACTACAATTAAATATATTGGTAGTTAAATCTTGGATACCTGCAAATAATGTATCTGGTCTTCTATTATTTTCATCGTAATATTCTTCTAAATTTTCAAATAATTCATTTATAGTTGGGTAAGAACCATTTTTACTGTCGAATAAATCTGTAATTACGTTTGTTAAAATATTCTTTTGAGCAACACCAACACTAGGAACGAAAGTTGCTATAGTGTCAACAAATGCTTTTATACTAAAAGGTCTTTGTCTTTCGTCTAAACTTATTGATAAAAATGGATTAAATTCTATACCACCATCATTTACAATGTCGACAAATTCACATTTCGTTGCGTCTAAAAATGGTTTGAGTTGCTCTGGATTTCCTTCTCCTTTATAATCAAAGAATATGAATTTTAGATCATTGTTTGTGTTTTTGGAAATTTGATATAAAATATCTTTCATTAATTGAGTTTTTCCAGAACCTGCCATTCCTGCAATTGCAATATTTCTATTATCAAACTCTCTTAAATCATTAATTCTAATTTCAACATTTTCGCCTTCTTCTGTTTTTCCTAATTCGAATGTTAAAAGATCTTCAAATTCTTTTACATTAAATTTCTTCGAACTAGAACCAGTTTTCACAGTTTTTGATCTTAATGTTAAACCTTTTTTGATTGGTTTCAATAAAAGTGAAATATGTTCTCCTTTGGTAATGTCGCTATTGTTTAATTTATTATTCCAAACTTCAAGACCATCTTTTAAATGAAGTTTATAAAGTTTAATAAATTCACTTTCTGTCAATTCTTTGTTGTAGTGCTGATCGAAAATAGTTTTATAAAGAGTAAAATTATCAATGTCATTAACTAAACGACCAAAGATGTTACTTGTTGGCGTATATTCTCTACCGTTTTGAGGTAGATTATTTTCGTTTTCGTGAAATAGACGACCTTTTTCAATACTTAGTGACAATGCAATTCTTCCCGTAATTGTGTCTCTTTTAAAATTATAGATATTTGTAATTCTATCTAATAATTCTGTGCTTTCTGAATCTATTTTAAATCTAATCATTGCTTGAAGTATTAAAATAACCGTTTTTTAAATTTGTGTTTGCTCCATCGTTAAATAGTAGATAAGATTTTGAAATGTTTTCTGAAATATCTTTATACCGTTTAGGTGTAATCTCACTATTTGTTGAAAATAGTACGACTTGTTCTGAAAGAGCTGGATAATATTTTCTTGTAATGTTATCTCTGTGTTCTTCGTCAAGTCGACCAAGAGGTGTATCTATAAATATTGGTAAGCTTTGTATCGATTCGTTTAATATTGCTTTAATCAAACATGAAATATAAATTTGCTTTTCACCAGATGATAAACTTTCTTTTCTTATTTCATTATCATCTTGATCTAATAAGGTGATTTTCATTCCTTGACCTGAAGCCAATATTGTAACTTTCACATCTTCAATAAATTTACTGCTGTTTTCTTCACTACCAAGTTTGTGCATTAATATTTTTAACTCGCTTAAAATTGTTTTTTCAAGACTATTTTTGTGTTTGCTTTTCTGTTCTTCAAGGAATGAATTCAAAACGTCAATGTATTTCTGACTTTCTTTAATTTTAAGTTTATTTTGTGAATTTACATCTACTTTTTTAACCAACGTTTGAAGCTGTTGATTTAAACGAACTATATCACTTTTTAACTTTGTAATCTGTTGGTTGTTTTCTCCAATTTTTCTATTGTTTTCTGTGATATTATAATCTGCCGTATCTTTTTTAGATGAATATTCCAAAATCAATTCATCCTCTAAATCAGCATCAACTTTACTCAATGTTTTATTTAGTTCGGAAAGTTTAATTTGTACTTCATTAAATTCTTCAATTGTAGTCTCAAATAAATCTTTTGATTGAGAGTTAACAAGATCTATTGCATCTGAAATTAGATTCTTTTCCGCATTATTTAAATCGTGTTCAAATTCTAATTCTTTGTAATCTCCATTATTACTAAATAACTCCGAACCTAAATTTTTAGCTTTTTCATAATAAAAGTTTTTGTCTTTAAAAGACATTGTAGAATTATCTGGTTCAGGTGGTTTGTTAAAAAGTAATTCAATAAAGTTTTCTATTTTTTCAGAATTTTCTTTTGATGAATTTTGTGATAATTCGTTTTTTTCTTGAATTTCAAGTTGTTCATTAACTTCTTCTAATTTGCCAGTTAATATTGCCAATGGAATAATCTCACTTAACTCATTAAATCTTTCAGAAAGTTCAAGTTCTTTTGTTTTTAGTTTTTCTATTTCCGACAATACAGATTCTCTATCAAAAGTTGAATTACCTTGCTTACTATGTTGAGAAATTAGATTGTTATATTGACGAATTGTCTTTTTTAAATCATCAATTTCTTTTAGTTTTTCAGCGTTTTCTTCTTCAAGTTTTTCAATATCTATATTTGAAAGTTCAATTGCTTTTTCTTTATCTACAATTTGCTCTTGTAAATTTTTAGTAGCTCCTTCTTTTTTAAGAGAGTTTATGTAAAATTCTATATCTTCAATAAGTGTATCATATGTATCTAACCCTAATATTTTACCTAAAGCGTCATTTATAAAACTACCTTCTTCTTTAATTGATAAGTTGGCTATTTCAGATATTTTTTCTGCATCAAAAAAGACAAATTTTGCTGCATCTATCGGAATTATATAGTCATTAATAAAGTTAATCTTATCGGCTTCATCATCAAAAATTTCCATTTTTGAATTTGGATCAGAAATAAAAAGTTTTTCATTCATACTAGTAACATTAAATGTTCTAGTAATAATTACACTTTCAGAATTTGAGTTTAATTTCTTTAGTTCAGGTAATTCGATTTCTGAAATAAGTATACTAACAGAAAAGGTGTCTTTATTTTCTTTTTTTGCAGTCCAGTTTATTGATTGCTGCATAAAAGAAGAATAGTTTTTTTCTTTTTGAATTTCCTTTTTGAAGTTGTCATCAATTTGAGAAATTTTTTCTCCATAAAGACACCAGACAATTGATAGTAAAAGGTTTGTTTTTCCATAACCATTTCTACCACCAATTACAATGATATTTTGATCTGAATTAGTTGATAAATCAATATTAACTTCATTATAATATTGTCTAAAATTATTGATTTCTATATTGGATAACTTCATCTTATCGTCTTTTCAATTACATCATTAATTTTTTGCTGGTGGTAGTTGTTTCTTTTTAGCAATTTTTTAGTTTTTACAGACTCAAGTAGAATTTCAATGGATTCAAAATTGACATCCTTTTCATTGCAGATTTCTTTAAGTCTTTGGCCTTGCAATAATTTAGTTTCCTTTATTTTCATATTTAATATTTTGAAGAAGTTTTGCAACTTCGATAAACTGTATTTCTTCTTTAGCTTTTAGTTCGTCTTTTTCAAAAAGCTTCCTTTGTTTGTAAAAGAATTGGTATAGGTTTTCTTCTCCGTTTTTACTGGCAGAAGGTAAACGGAAATTTGATTTAACAAAAGTCATTAATTCTTCATATTTTTCAGTTGAATTAGATCTTCGGTTTCCATTAATACTTGGAAACTTATCAATGATATCATTAATTTTATTTGTTTTATTAGAGTTGAGTTTGCCCTTGTTAATTTTACCTTTTTGAACATTTAGCCAACGATAAAGTTTAATTTCTTTTTCAGGAACTCCATTTGAATAGGGTAATCTTTTTTCTTTTTGTGTGAAGCTTTGTAGAGCATCAAATCTTTCTTCCCACGATTTTCTATCAGAATTATCTATTGACTTTGATTTTATGTGTTCTTCAGTATATTTTTTAGTTGATAAACCAACGTGTGAACCTTTATAAAAAATATACAAACCTGATTCATCAAGTTTTAAATTTTGTAATATACTATACTGATTTGATTTTGGGCGATACTTTAAAACGTGACTTGTGATTTCAGATATATGTATTGGTTCAGGAAATTGAGATAAATATTCTTCCACAATATCTCTAATAGTTCCACCTTTAAAATTGTCTAATTCTTTTTCCCATTTTTTTAAGCCAAAGACACTTTTTCTACCTATTGGAACAAAACCATTTTTTCGTTTCATTGAAACTCTAACTTTAGCTTCATCTGTATCGTAATTTGGGTATAATTCTAAAACTTTTTCAAAGATTTCTTTAACTTTTGATGGCTTCCCTAAATGATCAAGTGCTTCATAAGCGTATTCGTGAGCTTGTTTTTTTGTATTTCTTTTAAATATTAAATTTTCATCTAAATCGAGATATAATTCAAATTCATCATTAATTATTTTTTCTCCAATGGGAAAAGCTGAATCTAAAAATTCAATATTATTATTAGTTAAAAATCTTGATAAGTAGCTTTTAAAATTAAATGAATAGGATTCTACAATTCTATCATTTATTCTATTATCAATGTCATTAGCTAAAGCATTAAAATCAATTTCATTTACAATTTCTTTTTTTATTAAAAAGAAATTGTTCCAATTATGTCTATTACGAGCATTAAAATATTTTGGTTGGATAACATCCTCAACAGAACCAATCAACGAAAATCTATCCGACAAGTAAACATATAGTATGTAGGTTATAAATTCTCGTGAAAAAAATGTGAAGTTAGTAATGTTAATAATATCAATTAAATCTTGGTTTATTTCAATTTGATTAGAATTAGTATCGATATTATATTTTTGAAATAAATCATCATTAAAGTTTTGAATAAAAGAGAGTTTATCAAACAATTCATCTAGACATATTACTCTTATTTGTCTTACTCTTTCTCTAGTCAATTTAACTTCGTCAGCAATATCGTCAAGAGTTAATTCTTTTTGTTTTTGATATATTTTAAAAGCTTTTTTTACAATGACTGTTTGTGTATTATCAAATAGGGCATTACTGTTTAATAAAAAATCTGTAAGTAAGAATATTGATTCTGATTCAAGTACTTCAATCGGGATTTTTGAAATAGAAAAAGTGCGTTGAATTAAGAAATTGTT
Source organism: Olleya sp. Hel_I_94 (assembly GCF_007827365.1). NCBI lineage: Bacteria > Pseudomonadati > Bacteroidota > Flavobacteriia > Flavobacteriales > Flavobacteriaceae > Olleya > Olleya sp. Hel_I_94. Next base: position 1,569,250 of record NZ_VISI01000002.1, on the reverse strand, counting down.
CTTTAATGAAATTAGATGTTTTTCGTCATTAAATTGACTAACTTCAATTAAGAATTCTTTTATAATTGAAAAATAAATTTCTAATTCTGGAACACATTTAGCTCCAACGTTTTTAATATTATTGACATTAAATTTTTCAGAAAGTAAAATTTTTTGTGCAAAATTTTTAATTTTCAAATTACCATTTAAATGAAGTGTAATAGCATTTTTGCTTCTTACAGAAAGACTATTTGTATTAACAAGTATGAAGCTATTTATGACTTCTCTTTGAACTCTTGTTAACTCTGAAATTATTGTTTTTAGAGGGTTTTCTTTTTTGATTTCAGTTTCTCGATTTTCTAAATGATATCCTTGATATATGTTACAGATTTCAATTAATTCTTCATTAGATTTTCTACCACAATTTCGAAGCTTATCGAAAGTTTTATGCCTGAAGTAATATTCTTTTAAATCTTTTACCGAATTTAAGTTGTTTTCTTTACAAACGTGGTATGATCTAACACTAATCTCTTCTTTTCTATAAATTTCGTCTAATGTCATTCTAATTGGTGCAGATTCTTTTAATTCGGTTTGGATTATCTAAAATACATTTTATTTTTTTATTCAGTTTATGGTTTTCCTCAATTTTCTTTCAGCGTTGGCAAGATTAGGCTCTTTTGGTTTTTCAGCTTTGGATTTAAGCGTTGGCAAAAACCAAATGTGCCTAATGCGCGGCTGGATTCAGCTTGTTTACAACGGTCTTGTGTATGAAACGTAGCGTACAAAAAGACACTAACTTTTCGGGTTAACACAGAGCCGAATTTTTATATTTTGTTTTTAATTTTTCTCTTTTTAAAAGCCAAATTAAAAATTTGGCGTACTTTATAAATATACACAAACCTTACGGTTAAGCACTTATTAGCTATGTTTTATACACGGTGTTGTGCAACGTTTTTTTAGATGTTGTTATTTTTCCATTATCAATTTTCTCATATTCGTGGTCAAATGGTGAATAATGATCTTCTTCCCATTTTCCATCTCTGAAAATGAATTCTATTCTGTTATAAGAATCAGCTTTACTAATGATTAAATTATCACCTTGGTTTGGTATATATTCAAAGTCAAAACAATTTCGACTGTTAAGTTCCTTTAGAACAAAATCAGAGGTCAATCCATTTCCAACATCATTTACGGGAAACATATATCTTCCAAGTTCCTTTTCTTTTGACATTCCAAGAAACTTATATAATGTCCAAGTATATTCAATTTGTTTATTCTTTTTATCCTTATTCAGTCTAGACTTTTTGTTGTGAACAATCACTTTTGGGTCATTGCATTTACACAAAATAAAACCTTTATTAAAATCACACATTCGGTTTGGTTTTTAATGTTGCACAACATTTTTGCTATGGTTAGTACGGGAATTAAAAGTAGTGAACTTTCGATTAAGCACTTAGCCAAAGCTTTTTATTTTCTTTTTTTTATAGCCAAATCAAAAGATTTGGCGGATTCTGTAAAAACGCACAAACTTTCGATTAAGCACAAAACCCCGTATTAATTATAGCCATTGTTGTGCACAGTATTTTATTTTTTTTGACTTTTTACGTATTCAATGAATCCATTGTAATAGTCATCTATTGTTTTTTTCTTTATTGCTTTCCATTCATCCTTCGGTTTGCTCAATTCTCTGGTTTCCTCTTTGTCACTCAAACCTGCTTGCATCGCCCACATTCCATGAAGGTTTATCCATCTATGATCGTAATTTTCTTCATGCTCTCGTACGAAGTTGACAACATTTCTAACGGTCTTTTCAAGTTTTTCAATATCTTGAAAAGCATACTTGTTTATTTTAGGTCCAAAATTATTGTTTAAAACAGAGACAGCTTGTTTAGCTGAGTTGTCCATACATAAGTTTGCATCATACCTTGCTCGGAGTTGAGCTAAATAAAACCAATAGCAAGCTTCATCATTATTTCCCTGTTCAAATAATTCATGAGATAAGGCGTATAACACTGGAGGGTTAAAGTCGTTTGGGTTTTCCTTAACGGTTTCAATTATCGCCTTTTTTTCTTTTTTGTCTTTTCCTAGAATTCTCTCAACTGCTAGGTTTTGCTTTTCAACAGCTATTTCACTGAATATTCCTTTTGCTTCAATCTCTGTCGTCTGTGTTTGAGAATAAGAAAATGAAGAAGCAATAATTAATGAGAATAATAAAATCAGTTTTTTCATGTAAGTTATTTTAAGTGTTTCTGGTTCTTTTTATTGTGTACAACGGACTTGTGTATAGAACGTAGCGTGCAAGAAGACACTAACATTTCGGATAAACACAGAGCCGAATTTTTATATTTTGTTTTTAATTTTTCTCTTTTTAAAAGCCAAATTAAAAATTTGGTGGACTTTCTTAATATACAAAACCTTTCGGTTTAGCACTTATTAGCTATGTTTTATACACCGTGTTATCTGCTTTTTCCATATTTCAACTTGTTTTTGATACAATTCAAAAAATGTGTCTTTATTAATTTTAATTTCTTGAAAACCATTTGAAATATTAGCCATAGAATTCCAGTCATTAATAATTTTAGGTAGGCTCATTTCAGGATGCATTTCGTGAAATCCAATTCTTAATTTAAAACCTGTTTCGTCACTTCTGGTTGCAAGGCAATGGTATGATAATATCGAATCACAATTAATTCGATTAAAACAAAATAATTTTTCAGAATCATCCAAGGTATTAATGTCTTCTCCTCGAGTTGTAGAAGAATGAATTACATAAAAACCTTTATATTCTCCAGATTCGTATATTTCTTCCGCGATCTCAGATTCATTTACTCCTTTCCACACTTCATCATCACTGAAATCTAATTTTTCATACATAACAATATGAAAATCCACCGTACCCAATGTACTTGGTAAAGTCTTTATAATTCTAAAACCTGGATTTTCTATTTTCTTCATCATTTTTTAATTCTGACTAACGTTTTTATAATGTGCTGAAAATCAGATATTAGTAATTCTGTTTTTCAGTTGTATTTTCTTATTTATCAACTAATTAAACGTTAGCTTAAAGTGATTATTTGTTTTTCCACAAAGGGAGGAATTGCAGATAACGGTCTCGTGTATGATTAGTGGCGTGTTTAATCACCTAATTTAGCAAATAAAAACCGAATAGAAAATCCGCGAGGATTTTCGTAAACAAGCTGGAACTAGCCATTAATTATAAACGTTGTTGTAGCCAGTTTTTTAACATATTTTACATTGACAATTCATTCCGATTATATTTTTTTCTAACACTTCTGCTTTTTCATCATTCAAGTGTCCAGTCATACAATTCGAACATAAATATGTAATTATGTTCTTTGTTTTAATTTTATAAATAGGTTGTGCTGTGCAACTCATAATTATTATATATTATCTATTAAGTTTGGTAAATTCTCAAATCCGTCAGAAAGTGTTTTATAAACTTCTTTTATAACAGTTTCCTCTAAAGTTTTGCTTACAGTCAAGTCAAATAATTTTCCTTTTAGCAATTGAAACCAATTCTTTTTTCCAAGATTCAAATGCTCTTTTAATTCGTCCAATTCATCAAAAATGATTTGTTGTCCGAATCCAAGTTCAGTCAACTTTTCTTTGATTTCATTTAGTGAGTCGTGTAATTCCGATTTCTGCTCCGAACTAAATTCATCAGTATGTTTTGGTTGATATTCGTATGATTGAGATATTTCCTCAATCTCTTGATCAATTACAAATAATCCTGTTTCCTTTTCTTGAGAAGTTCCACAATTTACTGTACTACAAGTTTTTTCGTGTTCTAATTTTTGATTTAAAACTTCTTTTCTTAAAATATTTAGAAAAAATAATTTGTCTTTTTTCCGTTTTAGATTGTAAAGTTTTGACGATAAGGTACTTGATAAATTATCAACAGTACAATATGAATCTCCGTTAAAGAATTCATATTCTGCGTATTCTACTGCTTCTTTTTCTACAATATTCATTTGGTTACTTGGTTTTTCTCAAATTGGCTACAACGGAATTGTGTATGGTTAGTTGCGTGTTTAAGCAACTAATTTAGTAAACAAAAACGAACGCGAGAAAATTCCGAAGGAATTTTCCAAATAAACAACGACCAAAGCAATTAATTATACACGGTGTTGTAATGCGTTTTTTATTCGAGATATTCTATTTTCCTTGTCCATTCAAATAGTCTCTCTCCATTAATAATTTTTGTCTGTTTAATCCAATTATTCTTATCGTCAAATATATATTCAAATTCTACTTTATGTGTTCCTCGTTCATCTGTATAGATAAGTTCAATTGGGAATTCGTGATAATCATATGAAAATACTAAATTTTGGTTGTTATCAGGATATTTAGGAAAAGTGAATGTTTCTTTTACTTTTCTTTGATTTTCATCGTATTCATACTTTTTAAAACTTGTAATAGAATCATTACCATCATAATAATAAAATTCCGTCAATAAATTGTTTTCGTATATAGATATTTCTTTTTTGTATAACGCAGGTATATTGTTGTCTTTAAAGTCAGGATTGTAAGAATATTGCTCTATAATCCTATCTTGTTCATCATACACAAATTCACGACTTATCATATCTCTTCCTTTTTCAGTTCGTTGTTGTCTACTTCCCGTTTTGGTTTTTACCCAAATAAATGGTGAATGATTAAAAATCTTGATTTTTCTGCTTTTGTCATCATATTCATAAAGAGTACCATAATCAGCACCATACTCATCATAATTTTTAATTTCAATTAAATTTCCAATTGAATCATAATAATTTTCAGTTTTTCTAATTTCTTCTGGGTAATCCGAATTATAATATTCATATTCAGAAAGTAGATTGGAAGAATTATACTTATATTTTTGAGTAGTAAAGCTACTGTCAGCACTTATATCTTTAACAAAAGACAAATTGTTATTTTCATCGTATTCATAAACTGCATTGGATTCTTGATATGAAATTGATTTTTCAGTTTTTATTTTGCCAAATTCATTATAGGTAAATTGGCTGAATCGAATAGTGTCCTGACTTTTATCATACCAAATTTCTTTTAGTACTCTTTTGTCTTCGTCAAATTCTTTATAATAATTAATATAGTGAACCCAATAAGTATTGTACCACCAATTATGGAATCTACTAAAAGTGTATTCTGCATTCATAAATCCGTTATGCCCATAATCTCCTTCTGTACTAAATAATTTTCTGTTTTGATGATTTTCTTTCAGAAATGAAAGTTGTTCTCTAATCGATTTTACTTTTCCATAAATCGTATCCTTTTGTTGGGAAAACGAATATGAGGAAACGAGTAGAATTGAGAGTACAATGACATATTTTTTGGTCATAGTTGATTATTTTCTACAAATCTAACTCTCATTTTATAATTAAAAAAAGTCTAATTAGTTAGTCTATCTATTTTGGAAGTAAAGTGGTCTGTTGGTTTAGGCAAATGCATTACAACGTTGTTGTATATGGTTTGTTGCGTGTTTAAGCATCTAATTTAGCAAATAAAAACCGAATAGAAAATCCGCGAGGATTTTCGTAAGTAGGCTAGAACTAGCAATATATTATATACGGTGTTGTGCAACGTATTTTTTATATTTTCTTTAAAATCCAATTTGATATTTTTTCAATTCGGAATATTATAATTAATGTCAAAATAGTTTTTAAAATATAGTTCGGAAATGCAAAATTAGGTAATTCTATTTCTTCGTTACCATTCATTATCGAAATAAATTTAATACAGTAATCAATCAAGTCCGGAATTAGATAAATTAATTTCGCTAACCAAATAATTCCGACTGTCAATAAAATCACTTTTGTCAGAGATTCAGCGTTCAGTTCCGTTTTTATTTCATTGTCCGTTTTTATTAGTTTTTTAGCAATCCATTCCGCTTTCACGAATAGAAATATTGAAACGACAATATTCGCTATTGTCAGAAATGTTCCAGTAAAAAAGAATTTGTCAATCGGTTCACTCAACAATTCGTCAAATCGAGCCATAGTAGCAGTTCCGTAAACTGAAAAAAAGTAAGAACCAAAATGGTCAAAAATTTTCGTGAATAAATATATTCCAGCTATTCTAATTATAAGAGCTGTTAAAATTCGGTTTGTCATTAACTTTCGGTTTTGGTCATATGTTGCACAACGTGATTGTATATGGTTTGTTGCGTTGTTTAAGCACCTAATTTAGCAAATAAAAACCGAATAGAAAATCCGCGAGGATTTTCGTAAGTAGGCTAGAACTAGCAATAAATTATATACGGTGTTGGCAACAGTTTTTATTCAGTCTTAATTCCAACTTATAGTATTTTACAAAGAAAGCCATAGCAAAAAATAGTAATCAATATTGGTAGTGCACTAAATATAATTTTAGAAACTTTATTATGGTTTTGTCTTTTAAATAAATAGTATAGAATTAATATGATAGAAGAAAAAGTAATAAACAGAACTATTGGCCTTAAAATTTGGTCATATTTTAATGGGTATGTTGATATTCCTGTAATTGGGTCAGTATTGTCATAATGGAAATCTGGATTTCCCATTGCATAAAACCCATACATATAATCTGCTAAAATTATTATGGAACCTAAAATAGAATAGATTTTAAGTGCTTTCATTCCGTTTTCAGTTTTTCTGTCAATTCATTAAATATAATTCTTAATTCGGTTTTTTTGGTTATGTCAAAAATATCTAATAAATAACTCACGCTTTCTGATTCCCAAGCATATTGAGCGATATTCTGATTATATTTTTTCAAGAGTTTGTTCAGACTTGTTTTGGTTGCAGTTCCGCCAATTTCTTTTTCCAGTACCGTTATAAAATCATTTAAGGATTCGAGTGATATATTCCAATCTCTTTCTGCTTTTAGTATTTTTTCCGCAATCTTTTTGTCAATTTCGTTTTCAAATTGGTTATCCTCTATTAAGTCAAATAATTTATCGAAAGTCAGTAAAGAAATTTCATTCATATAGATAAATTCAGATTCGGATTTCGGTTTCCTCAAATTGTTGCCAACGTTGTTGTATATGGTTTGTTGCGTGTTTCAAGCACCTAATTTAGTAAATAATTACCGACCAAGAAAGTCCGCGAGGACTTTCGTAAGTAGGCGAGAAGCCAGCAATAAATTATATACGGTGTTATGCACTGCCTTTTATTCTTTTATTAATTCTACAAAATTTTTATTCCGCTCCGTAAGTGAGTTATAATTTTTGCTATTCACAAAGAATTTTGACTTTGCCCAATTCTCAAAACCATCACTCAAATCAGTACTTAAATCAGCCAAATAATATTGTCCAGAGATTTCAAAATCAAGCATAGCTAATTGAAAAGGATATATTTTGTTTAAGTCAGTAACTGTTTTATGCAAAAAGTCAACTAATTCAGTCGGATATTTTGGGTTTTCTGACCACGTTTGATATTCATCTCCAAATAGTTTTTCGATAGTCGCTGTATAAAAACTTATATCAAACCAATTAAAGCCACTTTCAATAGGTTCATCTTCTCGAATATTGAAAGTCTTAAAAGGAATTGAAAAATCTTTTAGATTTAAAACCCATTGGTGTTCAAAATTTTCAATATTTGATTCAATCAGTTCAAAATCTTCATTAAATGGACCATCGATATTTTCTAAAGATTTTAAATAATCGATATACTTTTTAATTGGTTCTCTGTCCAAACTCGGACAAACCTGAATGCACAATTCATAAAATCCACCACAGCGAATTTCTTTATTCAGAAAGATGTCTTTAGTTTCAATCACGATGTTTTTTTGGTTGTGCATAACGTGTTTGTATATGGTTTGTTGCGTGGTTTAGCACGTAATTTAGTAAATAAAAACCGAATAGAAAATCCGCGAGGATTTTCGTAAGTAGGCTAGAACTAGCAATAAATTATATACGGTGTTGTGCAACGTTATTTTCATATTAGCAAACCTCTTTCAAATTTATTCAAATTAGGTTTTAAATTCTCAAGTGACGCTTTTCCCAGTTCAACAATGTTAATCCATTTATTATCATTCAGAATTGCTTTATGGTCATAGTCATTATTGTTCGGTGAATCATATTCGGAAAGTAGTTTATTCCATTCAGAAATTGATTCGTACTCTTTTTGTGTTACTAATCCGTTTTTAATAGACTTTTCATAACCGTCTGATAAACCCAAATCGTCAAAATAAGAACACATAAATTCTACGAAAGAATAATATGGATTTGTATTATTTGGGTCGAGCCAAGTTCGCTTTTGATATTCCAAGTTTGTCAAATCCTTAATCATTAAAATCCAAGTTCTTCTCCAAGTTTCGGTTTCCATTTTCGGTTCAATAATTTCTATCCTTTTGGGAACTCTATTTCTCGGAATAAAACCGTGAATTTTTCCATCTGGTGTTTTACTTTTATATCTAGATTTGATATAAGGTCTCGCTCCATCAGCTGGGTCAAAAGTTTCTTTTAGATAACCTTTTTCTTCTCTCGATAATTCTCTTACAGTTCCATTTTCTTCCACGTGCACATATTCAAATCCATCTTCGGTTTTTCTTAATGGAACAAAATATTTCAAGTAAACTGATAAAATTATCAGAATTATTATACCTAAAATCCAAAGAAATATAGTCATTCAATCGGTTTTTTCTAATGTTGCACAACGTCTCGGCTATGAGTAGTTGCGTGGGTTAGCACTTAACTTAGCAAGTACACACCAAACTGAAAATCCGCGAGGATTTTCAGAAGTAGGCGAGAACAAGCAATTACTTATAGCCCTTGTTGGGCACAGGTTTTTATTTTTATTAATATAGTAAAATGATTAAAATAAATAAAATTGGTAAAGTCAATGCTATTAACATTCCTAAACAACCTTTAGTAACAATTTTACCAACTTTTTGATTTCGTCCACTTTTTGTTAATGGTATTTCAATTTTTCGTGAGACATTTGATTTTGCTGCCGAATATCCACTTAATTTTTTCCAAGAAAAACCTCCTTTATTCATACTATTATTTTATTTGTTGATTTCAGTCCCGCAATTAGGACAAGTACATTTTTTTTCCCCTTTTTTCTGTTCTTGAATCCTCTCGATAAATGCTGAACTTATAATTCCAGTTGGAAGTGCAATAAATCCAATTCCGATTAATGCTATTATTCCGCTCATTATTTTTCCCATTGCTGTTATTGGAAAAACATCTCCATATCCAACAGTCGTTAAAGTTGCTACAGCCCACCAAAATGAGTGTCCGATACTTGCAAATTTTTCGGGTTGAACTTCATTCTCAAAATAGTACATTATTGTTGATGACAAGACCAACAATATAAATGCAACAAAACCCGTAATTGCTAATTCAGATTTTGTGCTTTTCAAAACGCTAGTTATAGTATTTAATGACTTTGAATATCTGCCAAGTTTAAAGATTCTTAATAATCTAAACAAACGCAATATTCTTACTATTCTCAAATCGAAAGGAATAAGGAAAGGCAGATAAAATGGTAAAATTGCTATCAAGTCGATTAAGCCAAGAGTTGAAAATCCAAATTTTAATCTTTTCTTAAATGAATTCCCTTTATAGGATTTATCCAAGTCAGAAGTCCATAACCTTAACAAATATTCAATGGTAAAAATAATTACAGAAATTAATTCAAAATAGTTAAAAAAGTCAGAGAATGAAAGTCTTAATTCTTGGTAGGATTCTAAAATTAATGTAATTACATTTAAAATAATTAATCCATAGATGAATTTGATAAAAACCGAATTTTTATTTATAAACTCATAAATTTTATTTTTCATATATGGTTATTTTTTCAGACTTGTGCCCAACGGTCTTGTGTATGAAACGTAGCGTGTAAAAAGCCGCTTATTTTTCGGATTAACACAGAGCCGAATTTTTATATTTTGTTTTTAACTTATCAATCTTAAAAGCCAAATTTAAAAATTTGGCGGACTAACTAAATAAGCGATAACCTCTTGGAAAGCCATTATTAGCTATGTTTTATACACGTTGTTGTAAAACGTTTTTATTTCAATTGCCACCATTTTTTTCGTTTAATCAACTTGTCAATCGAAAATGATTTAGTTATTCCGTTTGTCTTTTCATATTCCAATTGTTGATTTACTGGCTCAATAATATGTTGCCAACCTGCTGAAAAACTTGCTCTTATTTCACTTCCATTCGGTGTGTAATTTCTCTCGATTGGAATTTTTCCAATATTTTCAAACAATTCGGCAAAGTCTTTTTTATACATTTTTGGTAAATACCAAGTTACTTTTGACTCTTCTTTCCAATTCCCAAAACTTGCAACTAAAACATTACATTTTTTAAAATCAGAAACTGTTGGCTTACTTATCTGATTTATTCTTGTAGTAACAATTAAATTGTAACCAAAACCTGTTTCAAAGTCAGATTCTAAAACGATTCCACCACCATAATTTCCATTTTCCAATTTGAATGTTAAGCAACTTCCTTTTTCAAATATTGGTTCTTTCTTGGAAATTCGCTTTCTGGCTTTTGGTTTTGCTTTCTCCGATTCTAATTTTATCAAAAATTTATCAAGAACAACTTTTCTTTTCTTTATGTCGGATTCGCTTGCATCAAGTTCTTTCCAAACTTTTAAATCAGATTCACTTTCGATTATTACCCGAACTTTTTCCAAAATGTCATTTGGCAAGCTTTTAGTTTCCCAAAGAGCTAAAGCCAATGTAAACCAAAAGTCATTTGTTCCGTTTGGATTGTCGGAAATCAATTTATTTTTGATTTCAGTTGGTTCTTTTCCGTCATTATACAAATCAAAAAAGTCAGCATAAATATCTGCTGAAGTATCATTACTTTTTATGGCTGTTCCCCAAGTTCCCAATTCAGTTCGTGGTTTTGTTCAAATGTTTTACAACGTTGTTGGATATGGAAAGTTGTGATTTGCGCGCAATGAAATTCCGAAGGAATTTCAGCAGTAAGTAAATAAACAACTTCCATAATTAAGACACTAAAGTAAACAATTTTTTATATGCTGTGTTGCCTACAGTTTTTAATTTTTACTTTTTTGATGAACAAGCTAATTCGGTTTACGTCGTTGTTACGTCTGAGTGTAATTCTGTATTACGTACTTTTTGGTTTTGATTAACTTAAAATTCTAAAAAAAATCGCGAAAAACTATCAGGCTTTTTATCGGTATTTTAGATCTACAATCTGGCTAAAATTCTGAATTGGTTTACTTTGTACTTAATGTTAGCTAAAGACTATTAAAGGTAGCTTAAAATCAGTGGTTTTTATTTTCGGTTTTATACGTTTTGATTAGAGCGTTGCAATTGTAGGCAACGTTGTTGTATATGGTTTGTTGCGTGTTTCAAGCAACTAATTTAGTAAATAATTACTGACCAAGAAAGTCCGCGAGGACTTTCGCAAGTAAGCAAGAAGCCAGCAATAAATTATATACGGTGTTGGCAGCAGGTGTTTTATTTTCAATTTTTATTTCCAATTAAATGTAAAATTTCTTGAGAAGAACGATGGTCTCCGTCTTTATTTGCTAATTCTAAATAATGTCTTGCTTTCTCAAAAGATTGTTCAATAATTTCTTCTTCTAAATATATTTTCCCAATCATATAATTAGCTTCATTTATTTCGTATTCACTATTGTTTTTAGAATTGATTGACTTAAACACCTCTAAAGATTTTAATTTATCCTTTTTTGTTCCAATTCCATAATATAGACAAAGTCCAATAGTTAATTCATTATGATATTTTCCAGATTCATTAGCTTTTGTATATAATTCAAAAGCTTTCTCAAAATTCCCTTTATTTCTATACTCAATTCCTAAACTAAAAGTTGCATTTTCAGAACCACAATTCATAGCTTTTTCATACAATTTCATTGCTAATTCAATATTTTGTTCGCAGAATTTATTTTCATTATCGCTTAAATAATCGGCATACTTTTCAGTCGCTTCTATATTTCCGTTTTCATAAGATTTTTTTGTCCATTGAAATGAAAGTAATTCGTTAATTTCAATAATTTCATTTTTGTCAATTATTAAACCAAATTCATAAATTTCAGCAACTTTATTCATTGCTTCTGAATTCCCGTTTTCAGCTTCTTTTAATATTGAATTGAAATCATTAATACTCTCAATTTTCATTTTTTCAAAATTTTGTTATTTATCGGAATGTTGATTTCACTTGCTGCCAACGGTGTTGTGTATGGTTAGTTGCGTGGTTAAGCAACTAATTTAGTAAACAAATACGAACCAGAGAAAATTCCGAAGGAATTATCCAAATAAGCACTTGCCAAAGCAAATAATTATACACGGTGTTGGCAAATCGTTATTTTCTTTTCCATTTAACTCCACTCCAAATAATTCCTAACGAAACTAAAATCATTGCAAAGTTTTGAATATTAATTTTCTCATCTGTAAATAATTTATAAACTGTCCCAATCACAATTAAAATTGTCATAACAACAGCAAAGTAATAGCCTTGTTTAGTTTCCAAAAATGATTTCTTTCTTATTATTTGTCCGTTATTGTATTTCAATAGTTTTGAGTCAATGTTATGGCATAAATTCACAAACTGTTCGGAATTGCAGAAATTATCATTCGAGCTTATTCGTAAAGTTTTTCCGTTTTTGAGCTTAAATTTAATTCCAGCTCCTTTCATCCAATGAATTTTATAATATTCTATATTTTTAAAATCAATAATTTTATCATTCCATTCCAATTGGTTTGATTTTAATTCAAAATCTGAAACTTTTACGATAAACTTCTTTTTTATAAGAACAAAATAAATTCCAGCGATTACAATAGCCAATATTCCTTTTATTAATCCAAAATTCATAATTCTGTTTAATAAGAATATCATTCCGAAAAACACAGCTACCGTTGAAGCAAGTAAAAACAGTAATTCAAATGACTTTGTGTATTCTACATTTTCAAATTTCCGCATTGTTTTTCATAATGTTTGCCAACGTGTTGCATATGGAAAGTTGTGTTTACGCGCAATGAAATTCCGAAGGAATTTCAGCAGTAAGTAAATAAACAACTTCCATAACGTAAGCACTAAAGTAAACAATTTTTTATATGCTGTGTTGCCTACAGTTTTTAATTTTTACTTTTTTTGAGCCACAAGCTAATTCGTTTTACGTCGTTGTTGCGTCTGAGTGAATATCGGAAAACCATACTTTTTTACATTATCAGGCTAAAATTCTGAATTTAGTTAACTGTGTACTTTATTTTAGCTAAAGACTAATAAAGTTAGCTTAAAATCAGTGGTTTTTATATTCGGTATGACACGTTTTGAATTGCGTTTTGCAATTGTAGGCAACGGTCTCGGCTATGGTTAGTACGGGAATTAAAAGTAGTGAACTTTCGATTAAGCACTTAGCCAAAACTTTTTATTTTGTTTTATCTTTTTTGTTCTAAAGCCAAATCAAAAGATTTGGCGGACTTGGTTAAAAGCACTTCACTTTGGGTTAAGCACAAAACCCGTATTAACTATAGCCATTGTTAGGTGCTTTTGTTTATTTTTTTTAACCCAATCCATTCGTGTTCAATGTCTTTCATTAACAGTGCGTTGTCGAATTTTACAGAGCCTTTTGGGAAAATACTTTCATTCTCGAAAAAACTCGATTTCACGTTCTCAACTTCTAAAAGTGCTACTTTCCAATTATACGCTTTTAATTCAAGTCCATCAAAGTCGTTTTTATCAGGAGAATATCCGACAGAGCCATTTTCAAAGAAATCCGATACACATTTTAGATTATCAAATACGCTTTCATTATTCCAAATATTCGTTTCTTTTGCTTTAATTGATAAAGAAGTCTGGTCATCACTTACAAAACCGACTTCGTAATTTCCATCTTTTTCAATTACCTTAAAATCTGCTAAATGATGTATTCCTGGAAATATAGTTCCACCAGCCAAAGAGTTTAACCTAGAAGAAGTGTCTCTTCTTGGAATATAAACTCCTTCTTTTTGTTTTCCATTTTCAGTCCATTCTACAGCAATTCTATGTGCTCCATTTTCGGATGATATTCCAATTTGTTTAGGTAAACCTTTCGGTCGAATTTCCTTCAGTCGGATTAAGCAAATTCCAGCGATTCCTTTTCCGTTTACCAATTTTGGTTTAAAAGGTTTTGGTAAATAATTTTCTAAGACTTCTTTATCAATTTGGTAATTGATTAATATTCGTCTATCTATTATTCCTTTTATTCTTGGTATTTTCATTTTCGTGAGTCAATTGCACCTAACGTTTAGTATATGAAGCGTAGCCTGCCGATAGGCGGCTATGATTTCATATACAGTGTTAGCTTTTCGTTTTTCTTATTCAAGTTCTTCTTTATTCGCTTTCACGTATTCAATTACTAATCCTGCTAAATTCTCAGGGTATTTGTAAAATTCATCATCTAATTTATCCCAAGTTTCTGAAATATTTTCTGGAACATCTTCCATATACTCTCTTCTTTGTTCTTCGTCTTTTGGAATTGGTGATGTTGGAAAAGCCCTAATTGCACGATTTAATATTTCAGCCATTTTTGGTGCTTTTATCTCTTCAAGTGCGATCAGAGTTTCGTGAGCATATTCACCAGAGCTATTAAAAAAGAATTGGTCAAAACCGCCATTGTTTACTTGTCCTTCGAGCATTTCTATATAAAGAATGTTCTTTTCAATTGAATTCAGTGATTCGAAATCTTTATCGTCTTTTGATTTATCCCAAAGTTTTTGCCCTATTTCAATTACAACATCCGTTTCATCTTCCAGATTCAAGATTTCGTCAAGATTTTTAACTTTTACTTCATCTTGTTCTGAATTCGTACCGAATAATTTATTTAAGAATTTCTTCATTGGTCTGTCTTAATGAAAGCTAACGGTTTGTGTATGATTAGTTGCGTGGTTAAGCAACGAAATTAATAAACAAATACGAACCAGAGAAAATTCCGCAGGAATTTTCCAAATAAGCACTTGCCAAAGCAATTAATTATACACCGTGTTGTGCAACGTTTTTTTATAGTTCAATCATTAATATTACTCCAACGGAATTTAAGTTTTTTATTTTTTGATTATCATTTATTCCTTGATTATCATTTGACTCAAACTTACTAAAATCGGATTGTCCTGTGTAATTAATTCCTGCGCTAAAGTTATCGAACATTTTAAATACAAAACCAAGTCCTAATTGCGCTCCAAAATTCCAACCATCGTAAATATTTTTTTGAGTGTCTGCAATATATCTATACTCATCTTTAATAATATTTTGGCCATAAAATCCAAAATTCGCAAATAGTGTAAAATTATCTGATATTTTTGAGTTCATTGTTAATAATAGCGGAATTTTAAGCAAAGTTCTTTCTTGATAAAAATTACCAATCGAATTAAATCCATTACCAGATAATTCGTTGATTCCAATTCCAGTTCCAATTCCGAAAGCTTGACTTACTCTATAATTTAATAAAAGTTCAGCATTATTTGTATTCAAATTATAATTCGGTTCTTCATCATTTTCCACAATTCCGTACCCGATTCCTCCATAAGCTATAATATTAAATTTTGACTCTTTTACTTCTTGAGCTTGTGTCAAATTAAAAGTCATTAAGAAGATAAATAATAAAATGTAGTTTGATTTTTTCATTGATTTTGGGTTTTTTAAGATTAAAATATTGTAAGAATTTATCAATAATTGTACCGCTTTGGAAATGTTGCACAACGGTTTGTGTAAGAATAGTAAGGGATTTCGAAGGACTGAACTTTCAATTTATCACTTAGCCAAATTTGCAATTTTTTCTTTAATTAATAGACATGCAAAATTGTAAATTTTGCGGACTTTGTAAAATGCACTTCACTTTGGGATAAGCACTAAAACCCTTATTATTTTTACACTTTGTTACCTGTAGGCTATTTTGTTTCAGTTCCTATTTTTCCGTTGATTTGTTAATTCGTATGAAATTATATACGCCTTTTCCTTCTGCAATTAATTCATCATTCTGAAAGGCTTTCATTTTCGTTACAAGTATTCTATTACCTAACCTAACTATTTTACCTTCCACAATTATTTCAGATGCTTCAGCACCTTTTAAATAATCTATTCTTAAATCAATAGTTACTAATTTATCTTCCAATGACGTAAAGTGAGTGCTTCCTGCAATACCACCAACAGAGTCCATTATTGTAGCAATAATTCCTCCGTGCCACCTGTTTGTTCTCATATCTCCAACAATTTCATCTCTAAAGGGAACTTTAACTTTTACAAACCCTTTTTCAAGTTCCAATAATTTTAGTCCTAAAAATTTATGAACTGGAATACCTTCTTCAATTATTTGTTTAATAAATCCTATGTTTTTTTCTATCATTTATTTTGATTCTAATTATTGTTCTTGGCTTACAGGTAACAATTGAATAAACTCCCTTGGGAGTTTATTTCTAAGTATGCGTACGGTAAATTTAAGATTTAATTTAATTTGTTTGTGTTATAAACATAAAAAATCAATTAATAGATTTTTGAAAGTGTAAATTATTTCAGTTTTAAATTTATATTGTCTTATAATAGGTTACATTTGTAATCAAATTTATTACTAATTAGAAAGTCAAAAAGTGCATACGTTTTTGCATACGATTTCAAAATAGAACAGCTCAAACATCCAGTGTTTGTGTTGGAAAAGCGGTCAAGGTCGGACTCATAACCCGAAGGTCACTGGTTCGAGTCCAGTTCCCGCTACTAAGCTTCATGCTAATAAAATCAACGGATTGTGTCTCACAATCCGTTTTTTTATGTCTTCAATTTTCTTACTTTTACAAAAAGTACACGAAAACGTACACGATTCTTCAATGAAACTTAACTATTCTAAACCAAAAATATATACAGGTGGTGTAGATATACATCGATGGTCTAGGTTGTCCAAAAAGGAGCAAAAAATGGCTTTGTCTAAATTTTGGTACGTGTATTATTCATTTAGAAATCCTAAAACGGGAAAACTTGTAAGACAAACAAACATCAAAGGAGGTGCTAATCAGTATAAGGATAAGCAAAGTAGGTATCATATTCTAAAGATGCTTAAAAAAGGTCTTGAAGTTGTATTACAAGACGGCTTTACTCCGTATGACAAAAATGTATCACTTGAGGAATATATCCAACAGAAGTTTGAAAACAAATCGGATTCAAAAGCTAAAATTGATACTGTAATAGAATCTAATTACGATTATAGCGACATCAAACAAACAATGTTTGTTCTAAGTATTGAAGAAGCATTTAATCTTGCTCTGGTAACTAAATACAAAATTCTAAACCAAAATTCATATCCTAAGTTTAAAAGTCGATTAAATAGGTTCAATAAGTGGCTGCTAGATAATAACTATGTATTACAGGATTGCATTACAACAGTAACAAAAAAAGAGGTAATACAATACCTTAATATTGTATTGCAAAATACAAGCCCAAGAAATAGAAATAACACACGTACAGATATATCTTCTTTTTTTCAAGTTTTAGTTGATAATGATATTATTCAAGAAAACTTTGTCAGAAAGATTAACGTATTAAAAGCGATCCCTGAAAGAAATAAAACCTACAAACCAAGTCAACTAAATGAAATCCATAATTATTTAGATAAGGAAGATCCAATTTTAAGCTTGTTTGTTAAATTTATAGCCTATAATACTTTAAGACCAATAGAGGTTTGTAGGTTAACAATCGGGGATTTAGATCTAGCTGATAAAAAGTTATATGTTAGAGCTAAAAATAAACCTGTTAAAGTAAAAATTATACCTGATATTCTTTTGGGTGATTTAACAAAAATATCTCAAAAAAAACATGATTTATTACTTTTTACACCAGATAAATTAGGTGGTGAATGGGATACGAATGAAGGGAATAGGCGTGATTACTTTACTAAAAAATTTAAAAAAGTAAAAGATTATTTTGGTTTAGGTAAGAATTATGGATTGTATAGTTTTCGGCATACTTATATAACTTTAATGTATAAAAATTTAGCTAAGACATTAACACCTTATGAAGTAAAAAGTAAATTAATGTTAATAACGGGTCACAGTACAATGAACGCTCTCGAACAGTATCTAAGAGATATCGATGCTGTTTTACCAGAAGACTATTCAAAACTTTTAAAATAAATGAAATATAAATATTTTGGTTGCTTAAAGGAATCCCAAATAAATTCTTTAAACGAAAATTCTAAAATCAATTTGCTAAAAGAAAAGAATCTTATAATATTAAGTTCTTCAAAAGATAATCATGGTTCAATAAAAAGAAGATTATCTAAACTGCTATTTCAAAACAATATAAATTTAAAAATAAATAACTATAGTTATTCTAAGCACGTGGCAAGTGATTATCTGTCTTTTTTGATAAATCATTACTCTCGATTTATTGATGGCGACGTATATCAATACAATAAGGAGTTTGATTTAAAAACTTATTTACTTAAGAAAAAGAAAGCCAAAGCTTTTGCGTTAGAAGAATTTAATAAAGTTTTCGAGATGATAGTTGATGTAAGATTTATAGCTTTAGAGAAGGATGTCAACGGGAAGCTAAGAGTAAGCAATAGGTTTAAACTAATTGATAGAGAGAGAAATTATAAGTATATTGATGGATTGAGACATCAAAAAGAGTCTGTCTTTCAATATTTGACGGGGAATTTAGATTTTTTTGACGTTACTTTTTTTGATAATAATGGGTGGTTACGGGAAATAATAGACTTTGAAATTGGTACTAGGATATTAAAATATTTGAATGATAGATTCCAATTTGAAATTGCTGACAATCTCAACGATAATGAAAAGGCTAAATTTATATACAAAAATTTCCAAGGTGAATTTGATTCATTAGAACAATTGATATTTATTGAAAATCAAATCGAAAATCAACAGAATATTGATAGGGCTTTTGTAGTTGCATTATTTTACTTTTTAAAAAAAAAAGCTAATTTAAAAATGCCAAGTGCAAAGTTATTTACTCAAATAATTAATGGCGTTTTTAATCTAGACATTGGACTAATCAAGGATCCAAGTTCTCAATCAAAAGCACATTTAAATAGATCTGAAAAATTAAAAAATGAGTGGGAGAATTTTAATTCTAGAATATGAAAAATCTAAAATTCCCCTAAAAACTTGAAAATTCCCCTAAAAACACTAATTTTTCCCCGACAATTCCTCGATTTTTTTCCTTTTTTTAAGAGGTAATGTTTCACAATTTGCAACTAGTTAAATCTTATTAGCTAGTGCTTTATGATTAATACTTTTTAATAAGCATTTAACTACTCAATGTTTAATTAAAAAAGTATACATGAAAACAACAATTAATTTTAGAGTAACGTACGACGTTAAAGAGCAGCTTGAATTTTTAGCAACAGAAGAAGGAGATACTATCTCAAATGTAGTTAGAGATATTATTATTCTGTATTTAAGAGAGCGAGGTCTTATTGAACCGCAAACTGTAAGAGTGATCGAGGTTGATTTAAGTCAAGTCGATTTCACAGTTATTAATAATAAGACTAACAACTATGAATAAGTCAGCAATCCAAAAAATTGCTGATGATATTCAGTTTAACGAAAGTAAATTAAAACTTACAGAAGCTACGCAAGGTTGTCTAATTATAAAAAAGACAAAAAGCTGGATAGAAGAAGCAATGAAGCGACCAATACCAAATATGCTTTTTAGTGAGTTTTGGTATGAAAATGAACTATGCATTTTATTCGCCGATACTAACCTAGGTAAATCCATTTTAGCAGTACAAATAGCAGATAGTTTGAGTAAGGGTAAACCGATTTACGGTTTCAAATTGGAAGCGCAACCTAAAAAAGTATTATATCTTGATTTTGAGTTGTCGGATAAACAGTTAGAAAATCGATACTCAATTGATTATACAAAACATTATTCGTTTAGTGATAACTTTTTACGTGCAGAATTAAACTCTGATCTAACGCTTCCTAAAGGGTGTAATTCAATTGAAGATTACATATGTGATACTTTAGAGCAAACAGTGCATAACAATAAGGTTGAAGTATTGGTTATAGATAACCTTACGTACTTGAATAATGATAACGAGAAAGCTAAGTATGCATTACACTTAATGAAGCTTTTAAAAAAGCTAACCAAGAGTACTTCAATTTCAATCTTGGTATTGTCTCATACACCAAAGCGTGATAATTCAAAGCCAATTACAAAAAATGATTTAGCAGGAAGTAAAATGTTAATGAACTTTTGTGACAGCTCATTTGCAATTGGTGAAAGTTCTCAAAATCATAATTACAGATATTTAAAGCAAATTAAACAACGTAATACAGAACAATTATATCATTCTAGTAATGTGGTAGTCTGTAGCATAGAGAAAAATCACAATTTTCTAACATTTAATTTTATAGAGTTTGATGAAGAATCATGTCATTTAAAATTACCTGAATCAGGGAGTCTTGAAGATAGAGATAATAAAATGATCCAATTAATTGGTGATGGGTTAAGTAATGTCAAAATAGGGCAGGAATTAGGGGTTAGTGAAGGTGCTGTTAGAAAACGTCGTAAAAAGCTAGATCTATAGTTTAATGCAGGCTACCGATGTATATAATATTGCTAAAGCACTTCCCAAAGAAGAGCTTAAAAAGCTATACAATTTACTAGGTAGTTTACCAGATATAAAAGAACGTAATTCTAAACTTAAAAAAGCACGTAAAAAACTACCAGACTTTACGGTTAACGACGCTATAAAATTCTTAATAGACAACCACTTTAGTAAAAAGTAACTTTTAATTATCGTACCATTCGTACTAAATAAATAGTACGAGGAGTACGAATAAAATTATAATATGAAATACAAATATCAACTTGATAAATCAAGCAAAAAGTATGTTTGTCCTAATTGTAGCAAAAGGACGTTTGTTAGGTTTGTAGATACAGCAACAAGTGATTATCTAAACGAAAGAGATGGTAGGTGTGATCGTGAAGCCAAATGTGGTTACTTTAAGAAACCAAAATCTAACCAAGTTGTAACAGCATCAGATGAATGTATTACAACACAGCTTAAGCCATCGTATCATAAAAATCATTTAATTAAACAGTTTGGTTGTAATTATAAAAACAACCATTTTGTATCATATCTACTAAAACATTTTGCACCAATAGATGTAAAACAAGCAATTAAAAAATATTTTATAGGGACAACTAATCATTGGGAAGGTTCAACTGTGTTTTGGCAGATAGACAATAATATTAAAACAAAAGCAGGCAAAATTATGTTGTACAATTGTAATACAGGTAAACGTGTCAAAAAACCGTATAATCATATTAGTTGGATGCATAAAAAACTCAAAATAAACGATTTTGTATTACAACAATGTTTGTTTGGTTTGCATAACTTATGCGATTACGCAACTAGTGATACAATATGCATTGTAGAATCGGAGAAAACAGCTGTAATAATGAGTATTATTATGCCATCTAATTTATGGTTAGCTACTGGCAGCAAGGCAAATTTTAAAGAAGAGCTATTGCAGCCAATTAAAGACTATAAGATTATTGCTTATCCAGATAAATCTGAGTTTAAAAACTGGCAATCAAAAACTGAAATTTTAAACAAATTAGGATACAATATTATTTGTAGTAATGTGTTAGAAAATTTTAATTTAGAGGATGGTTCGGACTTGGTAGACTTATTATTTTAAAGTGATTTTTTAAAACATTCAAACTAAACCACAAATAATATAAACAAATGAGGTAAACCGTAAGTCTATAATAAAAAAGATTATTACTTTAGACTTCCCTTACTAACGTTTACAAAAATTTAAAGTTATTATATCTAACAATAATAGCTTTAGATAAGTGATTTGCTATGATTTTCAACGAAGATTCAAGAGTTAAAATCCCTTCTATATTGCACATAATTCAATTAGGTTATACATACCTTTCTTTGAAGGATAGTCAATGGGATGAAAACACTAACATTTTTACTTCAATTTTTAAGGAGCAACTTCAAAAGATAAACCCGAAGCTGTCAGAAAAGGACATTCAAAAAGTATATGATGATATTTCTATATCCTTAGAAAATGAAGATTTAGGACGTGCATTTTATAACAAATTAATAGATCAGTCAGGTGTTAAGCTTATAGATTTTGAAAATTTCGATAATAACTCATTTCATGTGGTTACGGAATTACCATATAAAAAAGACGACGAAACGTTTAGACCAGATATTATTCTTTTAATTAATGGAATGCCTTTGGTTTTTATAGAAGTTAAAAAGCCGAATAATAGAAATGGTGTTCGTGATGAACACAATAGAATGCAACGTCGTTTTCAGAATAGAAAGTTCCGAAAATTCATCAATCTAACACAACTCATGGTGTTTTCTAATAACATGAAGTATAGTGAGGACGATACACAAATGCTAGAAGGTGCGTTTTATAGTACTACAAATTATAGAAAACCAATATTCAATTATTTTAGAGAAGAAGAAACTTTCGATTTAATTACGACACTAAAATCTTTATCAGAAGAAGTTGAAACCTTTGTTTTAAAGGATACCAATCTTTTAAGTATTAAAAACTCAAAGGAATATCAATCTAATAAAGATCCAAATACGGCAACAAATTCTATTTCTACATCCTTATTTCAACGTGATCGTTTAAAATTCATATTACGATATGCTTTTGCTTATGTTGAGGAAGAAAAAGGTTTAGAAAAACATATTATGCGTTACCCTCAACTATTTGCTACCAAAGCGATAGAAAACAATTTGGAAAATGGTGTAAAAAAAGGAATCATTTGGCATACACAAGGTTCTGGTAAAACAGCCTTAGCATTTTTTAATGTTAAACATTTAACGCATTACTTTCAGCAGAAAACTATTGTGCCTAAGTTTTACTTTATTGTAGACCGTTTAGATTTATTAGTACAAGCAGCAAAAGAGTTTAATGCACGTGGCTTAAAAGTACATACAATAGATAGTAGAGAAGCTTTTAGTAGAGATATTAAATCCACTCAGGTTATACATAATAATTCTGGTAAAGCAGAAATAACCGTTGTTAATATTCAGAAGTTTAAGGACGATCCTGATGTTATAAAAAACAACGATTACAATTTAAGCATACAGCGTGTTTTCTTTTTAGATGAAGTACATCGTAGTTATAATCCAAAAGGAAGCTTTTTAGCTAATTTAGAACTAGCCGATAAGCATTCCATTAAAATAGGATTAACGGGAACACCTTTATTGGGGTCAGAATATAATTCTAAGACCTTATTTGGTGATTATATTCATAAATACTATTACAATCTATCTATTAAAGATGGTTACACTTTACGATTAATTCGTGAAGAAATTGAAACCAATTACAAGCTAGTGTTAAAAGAAGCTTTAGAAAATATAAAGGTATTGCAGGGTAATATTGATAAGAAAAAGCTCTTTGCCGATTATCGTTTTGTAGAACCTATGCTGGACTATATTGTAAAAGATATGGAGCAAGCTAGAATTTCTATGGGAGATAATAGTATTGGTGGAATGGTAGTTTGCGATTCATCTGATCAAGCTAAAATGATGTATGATATTTTTCAAGAAACTTATGCTGATAAAAAAGCATCTTTATTGGATTATGCAGCAGAAGAACCTGCTAGTTATGGCAACAAGAAAAAGGAAGAAAGTAAAGTAAACAAAGCTCAGGTTATTTTACATGATATTGGTACTAAACAAGATCGTAGAGATTGGGTGTCCGATTTTAAGGTAGGTAAACTCGATTTTCTATTTGTGTATAATATGTTATTGACTGGTTTTGATGCCAAACGATTAAAGAAACTATACATAGGAAGAAAAATTAAATCACATAATCTACTGCAAACACTTACACGTGTTAATAGAACTTACAAAACGCATAAATACGGTTATGTTGTTGATTTTGCAGACATTCAAAAAGAGTTTGATAAAACCAATCAAGATTACTTTAACGAGTTACAAAGCGAGTTAGGAGATGAGATGCAACATTATTCTAATCTGTTCAAAAAACCTGAAGAAATAAAAGAAGAGATTGAAGAAATTAAAGATGTTTTATTTAAATACGATACGACTAACGCTACTGTTTTTGGCGAGCAAATTTCAGAAATAAATGAACGTTCCGAAATTCGTCAAATAGCTAAAGTCTTAAACAATTCAAAAGAATTATATAACCTTATTCGTTTGTCTGGTAATTTTGAATTACTCGAAAAATTAGACTTTAGAAAACTATCTGTTTTAGCACGATTGACTAACGATAGATTAGCCTTAATAAATACAAGAATTGCATTAGAAAACAATGTAGATACCGATAACATTTTAAACACCGCCTTAGAAGATGTCATTTTTGCTTTTACTAAAGTGAAAGAGGAAGAAATGGTTTTGGCAGACGAACTGAAAAACATATTAGGTAAAACTAGAGAAATGTTAGGGGGGAACTTCGACCAGAAAGATCCTATCTTTATTTCCTTACGAGAAGAACTAGAGCGTTTGTTTAAAAAGAAGAATTTAAGCGAAGTCACTAAAGAAGAAATGGAAGCAAACATAAAAGCTTTAAACGAAATCTATGACAAAGCAAAAAAGCTAGAGCGTGAAAACCAATTACTGAAAGCGAAATATGATTATGATGCTAAGTATGCTCGTATTCATAAACGCTTAATGGAAAAAGACCCATTAACCGATAGCGAGCGCAAATTATTTGAAGCCTTAAAAGGATTAAAAACAGCTGTAGATAAAGAGATTTTGCAAAATTCTAAGTTATTAGAAAACGAGAGTTATGTAGAAAAAATGATGATGCGTTTAGTAGTAAGCCAATTTAAAAAAGAGCAAAAGATTGACATTAACACCACAGATGTGAGACGGATTAATAGTTTAATTGTTAAAGAATATATGAATGAATATAATGGTAACGTTGCTTAATGGGAACTAATAAAGAAACTATCATAAAACAATAGAAGTTATAAAGTAAAATGAAAGAACAAAATCAAATAGAAATATATCAATCTGATGATGGAACAACTGAACTACAAGTTAATCTTCAAAAAGAAACTGTTTGGTTAAATAGAAATCAACTTGCTAATTTATTTGATAGGGATGTTAAGACTATTGGTAAACATTTAACTAATGTTTTTAAAGAAGGCGAATTAAGTAAAGAAGGAACTGTCGCAAAATATGCGACAGTTCAAAAAGAAGGAGATAGAGAAGTTACTAGAGATGTAGAACATTATAATCTAGATGTCATAATATCTGTAGGTTATAGAGTTAAATCACAAAGAGGAACACAATTTAGAATATGGGCAAATAGTATTTTAAAAGACCATTTGGTAAAAGGATATACTATTAACCAAAAACGATTAGAGCAAAAAGAACAAGAAGTAAAGCTATTAAAAGATGGCATACATATTCTAACCAGAACGGTAAGCAAAGCTATTGAAGAAAAGGCTTCAGATAGCATAATATTAGAAACTTTTGCTAAAGGATTAAGCCTGTTAGATGACTATGATCATGAAGAATTAGACGCTAAAGGATTAACGACAACAGAAGCTAATTACCCAATTTTAGAAGATTATCAGGAGATAATTAATGAAATGCTAACCGAGTTTGATTCTGATGTTTTTGGAAAAGAAAAAGATAAAAGCTTCCAGAGTTCTGTGGCGCAAATAGCAAAAGGATTTGGAGACGACGATTTTTACCCAAGCATAGAAGAAAAGGCAACCATGCTTTTATATTTTATAGTGAAAAACCACTCATTTGTAGATGGTAATAAACGTATTGCAGCAGCTTGTTTTTTAAAGTTTTTACAACAAAACAATATGTTGTTTAATAGTGAGCAGCAACCCATAATTAGTAATGATACCTTAGCAAGTTTAACCCTTTTTATTGCTTCAAGTAAGCCAGAAGAAATGCAAACCGTAACACGTTTAGTAATTAGTGTATTAAATAGAAATAATAGCAATTAAAAAAGAGAGATTAAATATAATGACAAGCACAGCACAATTTGAAACCCAAACCAAAGCACTAATAGACGACCTTAAAAGCGTATGTGCCAATTACGGTTTAGGAAATGACGGAAACGAATTTAAAATAATCACGCAAGTATTTCTATATAAATTCTTAAACGATAAATACGTTTACGAGTTGAAACAATTAGAACCCGACTTAGCAAAAGCGGATAACTTTGACGAAGCCCTTAAAAAGTATTCTGATGATGATTTAGAAATGCTAACCATGCAAATAAGCGAAAACACCGCAACCATTGCACCCAAAAACTTATTGTCGCGTTTATTCGAGCAACAAAACAAAGACAATTTTGCGGATATTTTTGATGAAACCTTAGTAAGTGTCGCCAAAGATAATATCGATATTTTCTCGGTACTCACACAAGGAGGTGAAAAAGTAGTCCTGTTTGAAAACCTAAGTAAATATGTTACCGATAAAAAGGATGACTTCTGCAAAGCCTTAGTAAACAAACTAGTTGGTTTTAGTTTCGAGCATATATTCACCCAGAAATTCGATTTTTTTGCCACTATTTTCGAGTATCTAATTGTAGACTATAATAGCAACGCAGGAGGTAAATACGCCGAGTATTTTACACCACACGCTGTAGCTAAAATTATGGCAGCTTGTTTGGTTACAGGAGACGATGTAAACAACGTAACCTGTTACGATCCAAGTGCAGGATCGGGAACCTTGTTAATGAATATTGCACACGCCATTGGCGAAGATAAGTGTACCATTTACTCGCAAGACATCTCACAAAAATCGTCTGCCTTATTGCGTTTAAACCTTATTTTAAACAATCTGGTACATTCCATACAAAACATTATACAAGGCAATACCATTTTAAGTCCGTATCACAAACAAGACAACGGACAATTAGAACAGTTTGATTATATTGTTTCCAACCCGCCATTTAAACTAGACTTTAGCGATTACAGCGCCGATTTAGACAGTAAAGCCAATAAAGAACGCTTTTTTGCAGGCATACCAAACATACCAAAAAGCAAGAAAGACTCTATGGCTATTTACTTGCTGTTTATACAGCACATTATGTATAGTTTAACAGCCAAAGGTAAAGCAGCTATTGTAGTGCCAACAGGTTTTATAACTGCACAATCTGGTATCGATAAAAAAATTAGACAAAAACTAGTAGAAAGCAAAATGCTAGCAGGTGTAGTATCTATGCCTTCTAATATTTTTGCAACCACAGGAACCAACGTTAGTATTCTGTTTTTAGATAAAACCAATACCAAAGATGTGGTTTTGGTAGATGCGTCTAATTTAGGAACCAAGGTAAAAGAAGGCAAAAACCAAAAAACAGTATTAAGCGAAGCTGAAGAGCAACAAATTATAAATGTTTTTAATGCGAAAGAAGCCAAAGACGATTTATCTGTTGTGGTGTCTTATGAGGATATAAAAGCTAAAAACTACAGCCTAAGCGCAGGACAATATTTTGAAGTTAAAATTGAATATATAGATATTACTGCAGAAGAATTTAAAACTAAAATGAATGGTTTTGAAAGCAATTTAGAAATGCTTTTTGCAGAGTCAAAAACTTTGGAAAAAGAGATTCAGAATAATTTGAAGAGTTTGAAATATGACTGAATATAAGTTAAAAGACCTACTTGAAATAAAGAATGGTAGAGATTATAAGCATTTATCAGAAGGCGAAATACCTGTTTATGGTAGTGGAGGATTGATGAGGTATGTAGATGAATCTCTTTTCCAAGGAGAAAGTATTTTATTACCTAGAAAAGGAACTCTAAGTAACATTCAATACGTAAATGAATCTTTTTGGACTGTTGATACTATTTATTATTCAATAATTGATAAAAGTAAAGCAGAGCCTTACTATTTATACCGTTATTTAACTTTATTAGATTTAAATCATCTTAATTCAGGAACAGGAGTGCCTAGTATGACTTTTGGTGCTTATTATGATATTCCAATAAAGTTACCAAATCTATCAACCCAAAAACATATAGCCAAAGTCCTTTCCGATTTAGACGCCAAAATAGAAGTCAATAACAAAATAAACCAAGAATTAGAAGCGATGGCAAAAACGCTGTACGATTATTGGTTTGTACAGTTTGATTTTCCTGATGCTAATGGTAAACCTTATAAATCGTCTGGTGGCAACATGGTTTTTAATGAAGCATTGAAACGTGAGATTCCTGAGGGTTGGGAGGTGAAAAATTTGGAAAGTGTTGAATCAAATATAGTAACAGGGAAAACACCGTCAACAAAAAAAGATGAATTTTATAATGGAGAAATACCTTTTATCACTATTGGAGATATTAGAGGTAATATGCATATAACAGAAACAGAACAAACATTATCTGAACTTGGAGGAAATCAAAATCCAAATAAATTCTTACCAAAAGGAAGTATCTGTGTCACTTGTATCGCAAGTCCAGGTTTAGTAGGTTTTGTGACAAAAGATTCTCAAACAAATCAACAAATAAATTCTATAATTTGCAAAAATCATGAAATTAGATATTACTTATATTTCTATTTAAAGGATTATTTCAAGTTTGCTAAAGCTAGTTCGGGAAGCACATTTTCTAATATGAATAAAGGTGATTTTTCAGCAATTAAAACTATCAAGCCTACTGAAGAAATACTGAATAACTTCTCACATCAAATAGAGGCTTCAATAAATAAAATACTAATAAACCAATTAGAAAACCAAAAACTCTCAGAGCTTAGAGATTGGTTGTTGCCTATGTTAATGAATGGGCAGGTTACTGTTGCGTCATTGCGAGGTACGAAGCAATCTCATGATGTAAATAGTGATGCTACTTTGGGTATGGTTGCGGAGGATAATGCTAAATATGGAAAAGAATGATATTAGAAGATACCTTAAAAAAAGCAGCTTATAAAGTATGGGATGAATTAGAACCAGTCCCAAACGGAAAAGGATTTAAAATATTTGAGGTTAGAGAGGAAGCTTTAACTACAATGGCTTTAAAAGAAATTATTAAATGTTTTTGTGCTGAAATTGAAAATATTCAAATGATTTCTGGTAGCGAAGAATCATTAAAAGGATACGACTTTGAATTAGTTATTGGGAATAAAAAGAAAGGTAAATATGTTCGACTTTTTATACAAGCTAAAAGATTGTTTGGTAAAAATGTATCTAGTAAGTACGATTCTATGCATTTTGGACAAACAGAAGATTTAATAAAATATTCAAAAGGAAATTCAAGTTTAGCTATGTATGCTTTTTTTAATCATATTGTTGCGAATAGTTTGGTTTTAGAAAATCATTATAATTCTGTGACTTCATTTGATAAAAAAAGTATGGGAATAACAGTAGCTTCAGCGTATTCAGTTAAAATGCTCCAAAGTAAAAAATTTACAGATTACCACTTTAATGATGGGATGAGAATTGACCCTAAATTATATAATTTAAGATATTTTCGGCATCTATTTTATTTTCACAGAGATACAAAGAAACATCTTGCGATTCCATTTCATGAACTCTCATATTTCACTATTAACATGGCGGAAGAGATAAATAAAATGTACAAAAAAATTAAAAGTAGTGGCAAACTAAATTTCTTTTTTTTGTTTCCTTTTGGTTTGGAAGAGACTTTTGATGATGATTTAATTCCAATATTGAATACGAACTCGGAAGAACTGATAAGTCAATTTAAAAATAGAACTCAGGATCAGACAAAAGTTACAGTTGGCTATAACCCTCAGTTTTTGCTAATTGTAAATACTGATGAAATTGAAGAATAGTATGACACAAAACCTAAAACTCTTAGAGATTGGTTATTGACTATATAATGTATGGCAAGTTACTGTTGGTGAGGTAGAGCAAGAGTTGGGTATGGAGGAAGAACAATACAAGACTAAATAAAAATGGAATTATTAGCATTATATATAGATAATCATTTCTTACTGCAAAAACCAGAATATTTTAATTTTGGAGGGACCTTTATTTTCGATTTCAAGTTAATTGATGATAAATTAAATATTGAAAAAAAAGAGAATCCAAAATATATTAAAAACTTTTTTGGAGATAAGATTTCTAATATAAGTGCTATTGTAGGTAATAATGGTGTAGGTAAAACATCTATTATGAGTGTTCTTAATAGAGATACAAAATGTGAAATCATCTCCATTTATTTGGATGACGATAAGATTATTATTAATAATCAATCAAAAATTGCATTTAAAACAGATTTTAAATATGACGCTCTTGGCGCCAGTGAAGAATTATATCCACTTTACTATTCTACACATATTGATTATAATTTAAAAAGTATTTCGAGTGTAATTAGTCAATCTAATCTTATTAAAGACAGTCTAGAAGATTATTATTATGACACTATACTTAGGCAAGTGTTTTTTTTAAATGGTAAAGGTCAATTTCTTCAAAAGAATTATCAAGATATACCTTTTTATGAAAATTTAGTGATTAAAGTTAATCAAGTAAATAAATCTACATTTTTAAATTCCGATTTTTACAGAGATGCAACAATTGGAAAATATATTAATAAGCAATTAGAAATGTTGTGGAATCATTATGCAATTTCTAATGAGACTGCAATTCATGGTAATTTTAATTTCCTAAATAATTTTGAAGTTTTTATTCTTTCGTTATTAGTAACAGATGACACTTTTGCACAAACTAATTCTAATGGAAATAATTTTGGATTTCAAGATATTTTAGATGCTGAAGATTTTGATAAAAAACTACTAGTATTTCTTAAGAAAAGATTGGATAATATTGATGGTCCGTTATATAGGTTCTTAGAAGAAAAAGTAGAGATAACTTTCGATAAGACAGAGGAACTTATAAAAAAAATAGAATCCTATCCGATTTCTAAAATTGCAGGCGGATTTGAGTTTGGTCAAATGAAGAATCATGCGATTCAAACGATAAAGCGCTTTTTAGCTATTTGGAATCTATATAATTTTTTATTTAAAAACACAGAAATATTCATTTTTGAAAAGCCAAATGAGCTAAACTTATCTGTTAAAAAAGATCCATCAGAAGATTTTTTAAAGACATTTATCAAATTATATCAAAATGTTCATGAGTCTATTCAATACATTCAATTTGAGTTTAGGATATTTAATATTTTTCCTGAAAAAAGACTTTCTACAGGAGAACAATCCTTATTGAATTTTTATAGTTCTATATATTCCTTTGTTAGAAAAGGAGAACAACATATAAGACAACATAAACAGTATTTATTATTGTTGGATGAACCTGAGACAGGGTATCATGCAACTTGGAAGAAAAAATTTATTAAATCTATAACTGAAATTTTACCAGAACTCTTTAATGAATTAAATCAAAAACCAACTATCCAAATTGTTTTTACAACACACGATGCATTAACACTATCAGATATTCCAAATAACAATATTACTTATTTGAAAAAGTTAGAAAATTCAATTATTAAAGTGTTTAAAGATGATGACCCTGAAAAGCCTCAGAAATCTTTTGGTGCTAACATAACAGATTTACTGGCTGATTCTTTTTTTGTTGATGATGGACTAATGGGAGATTTTGCTAAAGAAAAAATTCAGGAGACAATAGATTGGCTTAATTCATTCATTAATGAAGATATAGTTAATCCAGAAGTCGCAATAGATATAATAAACCAACATGAAGCCCTGATAAAAATAATAGATGAACCTTTATTGAATTATAAATTAACAGAGATGTTTCAAACTGTTTTTCCTAATAGAATAGATAAAGAAAACACCGTTAAGCAAATTAGAGATTTAGCAGAGAAAGCAGGAATTGATTTAAAAGATTTGACATAGATGATTTATTTAGGGGAGCAAAAAGAAGCATTAAATAAGTATTATTCAGTTGTTACTTGTTGGGTTAAAAGCAAACAACTTGGAAGAAAAAAAGCTAGTAACCCAAATGGTTATAAATGTAGTAATTTGAGTTGCTCAGTTTGTACAAGAGATTTAAAAAGAATAGAAGGTCATGATCGTTTTTTTGCATTTATTATTCCAAAGTTAGAGGGAATAATAAAAGTAAAACCAGATAAAATGTTACAACTTGAACTAGATTTAAGAGTAGAATGGTGGGATAATATAAATCATAATTTAATTGAATTTAATGATGGATGTTCAGAGGTATTTAAAGAAAAGGGCTATGGAGGTTGGTTTACAGATGCGAAAGGACTGAACTATGATTTGGCAGAATGGCTAGATCAACACACTTGTACGTTTTGTAATAGACAATATATTTTTACAGCTAGGAAAAATGCAGGAGAAAAAGGAATGACTTGTCAATTTGATCACTGGTTTGACAAAGGTACGAGACCGTTATTTGCACTTTCTTTCTATAATTTAATTCCATCATGTTCAGTATGTAATTCTTCTGTCAAATCTGTAGCTCATTTTAATACAGATGAATATCTACATCCATATCTAGATAAAGATATTTCTTCAAGGTTTAAATTTTCTTCTATTGCCAACACTGCCACTCAATATGGTATCACTTTTTTGAATGAAGACAAAATGGATGCTAAGACTAAAAGAACATTAGATGGACTGGGAACTAAATTAGTTTATAGTAAACATAGTGAAAAGGAGCTTAAAGATTTAATTGATTTAAGGATGAAGTATTCTGAAAATTACTTGAAAAATTTGTTAGAAAATACATTTAAAGGTGATTTGACTATGACAAAGGAAGAAAAATATAGGTTAATTTTTGGAATAGAATTATCAGAGGATAATATGCATAAGCGTCCGTTCAGTAAGTTTAAAAAAGACATTATTGAGGAATTATTAAGAATTAAATAAATAATGATTAGAAAATTTCCCAATCTAAAAGCAAAAGAATCTATAGGTTTAGATATGCCTATTTATATAAATGCATTACAATTAAAAAAAGATGCCATATTAATTGCAGAATCTAGAAAATCTTTCAGTTCTGCTACTTCTTTATTAGTTTTAAGTACAGAAGAAGTAATCAAGTCTATTTTAGTTAGACTACATGCAGAAGGCTATAATGTATATAAAGCCAAAGAGGTTCATAAATTTTTTAGAGACCATAAAATTAGGCATCAGATTGCACAATTAATGGAAATGGGAGTTGGTTTGTCAGAGACAATAATTAAATACGATGAACAGAAACCAACAACTATCGCTAAAACAAGAGTTAATTGGTTTAATAAATTTATTAATGGAAGCCTTGATTTAATAAAAGCTTTAGAGCCACTAATACATACTATAAATACAACAAGAAAACTTCAAGGATTTGATAATCTAAAAAATCAAGGTCTTTATGTAGATTTTCAGGATGTTATATTAAGTCCTCAAAAGGAAGTGACAGAATATATTTACAATGAAACGTTAGTTGTAGCTAACCGTGTTTTTATGTTTAGTAAAGTGCTTCGTGTTTTGCATCATTCTAAGTTAGAGAATCATATAGATGCTAAAGAATTAAAGGATACGAAAGCTGATTTAAAAAAGCTTATTGATGATCATATAGATGAAATTTCTTTTAAAGAAATGAATAAAAAGATGAAGAAGTTAGAATATTAAATTTAAAAGTGTTTAGCTATGCTTTTTTAAATAAAATATATTAAAAAGAAGAGTTATTGTTCTAAGCAAAGAACGAAAATTAATTAAGGAAGTAAAATAGATAACATTAATGGGTAATACAAAAAACTACGACAACGATCTAAAATCTAAATTAAGCCATTTAAGATTGCATCCAGCATATTTACCTCATATTGGTTTAAGTTATAACGAAGCAAGAGCTAAAGTGCTTATTATAGCAGAGAGTCACTATTTACCTAAAAGGCATAACAATAAATTTTTAGTGATCGATTGGTACAAAAATCCCAAATCTTTTTATGAGAGTATTGGTAATGATAAAGGCTGGTTTAATACAAGAGAAGTTGTTAAAACCTATCAGAATTCTAAAACTTTAGACAAAGGGCATGGAATTTTTAGAAACTTAGAAATAGCTTATCAGGAAATATATCCAGAGATTAAATTATTTGATGAATGTGTCTATTTAAATTATTTCCAAAGACCATCGGAAGTGGAAGGAGAAACTATTAACATTCATACTATAGACAGTAAAGTTGCTTTGGAAAATTTAATGGTTATTAATGAGGTGTTAAAACCAAATAAAATCATTTTTGTAAGTAGTAAGGCGTATGATAATTTTATATCGAATGTATCTAAAGAGCTAAAAGACCAATTGCCTTATGTTGGTTCGGTTCCACATCCATCGGCAAGTTCTTGGTGGAATAGAAAATCTAAAAAGTATGGATTAAAAGGAGAAGCTGTAACTGGTAAACAAAAGTTTCAACGCATAATGATGCCTAAGATTGAGATATGAAGGAATTAGATCCTAAACAAATGGAAGAAATACTAGAAGATATACAAAGTCTTTCAAAAGACACGATAAATTCCCTTAATACTGATAAAGGGGAGGTTGAGCATTCTAATTTGATTTATTATCACACTTTATTAACTGAAAATTTAAGAAGTAATAATAAGCAAATAACACGTAATTCCTATTTGTTAATAATAGCACTAACGCTGTACTTTTTTATTTTTTTTAACAAAAGTTCTGTTTCAGAGATTAAGGTACTATTCTTTGAAATAAAGGATACTACTTTGTTGTTGAATTTTATTCCTATCGTTTTTTCTTTTGTTTATCTAAGAAATATTACATTATGGAATAATAATATTAACTTAATTTCGATTTTCGAGGCTGTTAGTAACAAGATTTTTGATTTAGGACTTTTTACAGATACGGTTAATATTATAAAACCTTTTTCATTCTTACATCATATTATTAATTATCAATATGAAAACAAAAAGATTAAAGGGATATTTAAGTTGCCATTGAGCATTTCCTTTTTTGTGCTAGTATTTTCTCCTATTGTTTTTAATGTTTTTTCAATATATATCATTAGTCAATATAATTCACCTTCTATTTTAGCATATTTATGTGGCGTATTAATAGGTGTTTTTACATTGGTAACAATAATACAAGCATTCAATACAAATAAGTGATATTATGTTATAAAATAACTTTAACTACTAGCTGTTTTTACATGCAATGAACAATTAAATGGCAAAATCGGAAAGTTCTAGTCAAATTGTTTCAAATGAAAAGGATATTTGTCAGAATATAATCATTACAAAAGATGTGTTTATTTTATGTATAATGAGGGATATATTAAGTTGATTGATAAATGATTGAAAATAAAATGAGCAGGTCAGATTTATATAATTTAGTTTGGTCAACACCTGCATCAAAAATAATTAAGGATTATTCTATAAAAATAGCTGTATTTAAAAGCTTTTGTAGAGATCATAATGTTCCATTGCCAAAAAATGGATATTGGTCTAAGTTAAAACATAATGTAGTAGTAGAAAGAGCAACTTTGCCAAACCCAAATGATGATTATGTTGTTATTTTAAACGACTCTTCTTTTGCCAAATTTATTAGTCCTCAAGGAAAAAAGCATAATTTGAAGAAGGAATTGCTAGAAGATTCAAGTCTAAATTTTACTGTCGCAGATCATCTGAAAAAACCAGATCCACTAATCGTATCCGCTAAACAAGGAATGAAAGATTTTCAAAAAAGAGGATTTTATTCCAAAGGTGAAATTATTTCAACTATGGAGGGTCAGATTTCAATCTCTGTGGCTAAAAACAATATCAAAAATGCGTTATTGTTTATGGATGCGTTAGTAAAATTGTTAAAAAAGAGAGGGCATAAAATTGATGTTGAAGGATCAACTAAAATAATCATTAATAAGCAAGAAATTAAAGTTCGTTTTAGGGAAATTATGAAACGAGAGCAACATCCAGAACATAGTTGGATAACTAAGATGCCTTCAGGTATACTTTCTTTTAGAATTGATTCTCATAATAGCAAGGAGTGGAGGGATTCGGAAAGTCGACCGCTCAATAGTATGTTAGTCGATATTTTAATAAAGTTAGAAGCGGTTAGTAAGGAAATGGAAGAATATCAAGTTCAACTAGAAAAAGGATGGGAGGAACAGCGCATACGACGAGATATAGAACAACGAATTATAGAAAAAAGGGAAAAAGAAAAAAAAGACTTTAAATCCTTAATCAACTCATCGGGAAGATGGTATAAATCTCAAAATTTGAAAAGTTATTTAGATGAAGTTGAGAACAAATCGATTGAAAGTAATACGTTAAGTGAAGCAAAAAAAGATTGGTTACAATGGGCAAGGAAGAAAGCTGACTGGTATGATCCATTTATAGAAAGTGAGGATGATGTATTTAGTGATATAGATAGGGATAGTTTTTAGTAGCCTGAAAAATAATTGTAATACAACTATTAAATAAAATGTATTACATCCCAATTAAAGGTTATATTTGATATAAATTAAATTATAAATCAGAGTACATGATTCCGTACACGTTTTAATCAGCGAGATAGCTAATAGGAGTAGAATCGGGGTGTTTTTCAAACTCATAACCCGAAGGTCACTGGTTCGAGTCCAGTTCCCGCTACTAAGCTTCATGCTAATAAAATCAACGGATTGTGTCTCACAATCCGTTTTTTTATGCATACTATTTTTGATTATCTTGCACAAGAATTGCAAATTGAATACGATTTAACTTTGAAAAAAAATTATTCTCCCCCTAAGATTTACTCAGCAAACGGAGACCTAAAAAACGTTGGTGTGTTTATTTTTCTTATCGGGATCCTAATACAGGAAAGTTAAAACGTCAAACTTTACTTTATTCAAATGCTAATAAGTTTAAAACTAAAGAAGAACGACTTTCTGTTTTAGTGACTTATAAAAAAGCACTATGTTAGCTATAGTGTTTTATTCAATCAGTTTTAATTTATATCGAACGTAATGTATGCTTTTAATGGGTTTACCATCTTTTAAAGCAGTTTCAAATTTCAATTTCGACATACTTGCTTTTACTTGTTCATCCAACCACATATTGTCAGCTACCGCAAATTTGATTTCGTCTATAAGTCCTTTTTCATTAACGAATGCATAATATCCATAAAACATAATATGGTCATCTCCATAAGGTTCAAATATTGATGGTTCGGCTTGAAAATTTACTGTCAATTCCAAATCATTTAAAGGTTTTGGGTCATTTTCAGGTAATTGATATTCCTCATAATCTTTGTAGCAACCTTTGCAAATTCTTGAAACAACAAATGTTTTGACTTTAGGGTTTTTAAATTTTCGAAACTTTTTAGTTGAAACAGAATTTCCATTTTCATAGATAGTTTCTTCTTTTAGATTTCCATTATTGTAATAGACCTCCATTTTACCGTGTCGCTTACCATTTTGATAATTTACTAGTCGTTGTAATGTGTCGTTTTTAAGTTCTTTCCAAACTCCGTGTGGAATAAAATTTTTGTATTCTCGATAGTGTAATTCTGGTGTGTCATCTTTGAAATTAGATTTTGAATAGAACTCACTATATCCAGTTCCTGTTATTAGAGTTTGTTTTCCTTTTTCGTTCCAATAATTTTTTAGTATGTATTTTCCATTTATGAATTCAGCTTCTACTTTTTTATTTCCGTTTTCATAGAATTCAAGCCAATCTCCCTCACGCTCATAAGCTGATTTATAAATTTCTGTTTCTGACAGTTGTCCGTTTTCATACCATTCTTTATATTCTCCAATCCTTTCGTTTTTTTCTATCAGTTTTGATTCGAGCTTTTTAGGATTTCCATTGTCATAGTACCATTCTTGTATGAAAATATTTTTTGATGGTTCTTTGGTTACTTGATATTTTAGTTTTCCATTATCATAGAATTCTTTCTGCTCTCCTGTATGTTCACCGTTTAGATAATGAATTACTTCTTTTGGCTTCCCGTTGTCATAAAAGGACTTGAATTCTCCATTTATAAAACCTTTTTCAAGCTGAAACTCTTCTTTGATTTTTTTGTTATCATAGAAGGTCTTACAAAGTCCAGTAAAAGTCATGTCAAATTCTTTTCCATCTTCATCGAGACAAACTTCATTGGGATTTTTACGAATGTAAGATTCAATTAAGGACATTGTCTTTTTATTCATTTCATAGTAATCATCATCAAGTAAGGATAATTCGTCAAGTCTATCATAAAGGTTACTTTCAAACAAATCACTTTCTTGAGCCTTGTCCATTAGCTTTTTGTTCTTTTGATAGATTTTATCTGCTTTTTTAACCAGATTTGCCATTTCATTATCTCCAATATGTTCTAATCCTTTAATTATTGTTGGAATATATGGTCCGTAACCATTGTAGTAGAATTGAACAAATCCACCATTTGTAACTTGGGCATCTAAATACCACCAATAATAGAGAGCTTTCTGTCCGTAAGACAAGGATTTACCTTTCTCAATTTCGAATTCCTTGTCCTTTACAAATTTTGATATTGGTTCAAGAACAAACCAACCAAAATCATAACCACTTAATTTAAAGAATTCGGCTTTGTTCAGTTCAGGTCGGAAATGTTCGGTTTTATCAAATTCCCAATAAGGGTCATTTTCCTTTTGGGCTTTGCAACCAAATAAGTTTAATAAGTTTATCATTAAGATTGAAATGGTAAGTATTCTTTTCATTTGTGATGTTCGTTCAACATTATAGCTAACGGTTATGTATAAGATTAGTGGCGTGTTTAAGCACTAAAGTTAGCAAATAATCACAGATAGAAAATTCCAGCGAAATTTTCGTAAGTAAGCCTTTACTAGCAATGAATTATACACATTGTAATCTGTAGTTTTTATTCGTCTTCGCAAGCAACTTCATACTTTTCGAAATACTTATCAAAACTTCTATAACTTGATAAATTAATTGAATCAAATTCATCAGATTTTTTTGTTTTCGTTACTCCAATATTACGTAAAGCAGAATTTATATCAACTACATCCATTCCAGAATAATGAGAATAGTAGTTTCCGTTAATTCGAATTTCACGTTTATCTTTGTAAACAATTGCTGCTTGTTCTCCAATGCCACCATTATAATCAGTAGCGATAAGAGCAAAATTTGAAATTTCAATTTCTTTAGCTATACGTTCAATGCTTCTCAGACAGAGTAGGTTAACTCCTCCAAAGCAATCTCCATTCTCATCATAGACATTCCATTTTTTTCCCCAATAGGTAGTGTGACAAACATCAAGAGGAATAATATTAAATCCATTTTCAAAGAAAACAGGTAAATCCAAGACTTCTATTTTAGTTTTATTTGGTTTTTCAGAGGTTATGATTGCTTCAATATGGTGTCCCATTTTTATTTTTTTCTATTATTTTATCAAGCCAAGATTCATACCAATCTAGAAAATAACCTTCTTCAGCTATATGTGGTTTGTATTCTATTTCATCGTACACATATATGACTTTACCTTTATCTTTTCCATTGAGAATTAATCCTTGATAGTTAGAACAACCACCATAGCTAATAATCATAATTCCAGAAAGAAGTTTATTGTATAACTGTTCAAATTCTTCATCTGATATTATATCAAATTTATCCCAAGTAATACTTCTCCAATCACTTTCGGTTATTTTTGAGTTAAAAAAAACGTCTTTTCTTAAAGTAGAGGATTCAGTAAAAATTTCTGCGCTATCAAATAATTCATATATTCCGTAAAATGGTCCAGCACTAGGTTTAAGGTTTCCATTGTCTTCATATTCTAAACCACCATTTCCAACTTCTAATAAAAATTGTTTGTAACCTGTTGGAAGTTCAATACCATATTTAATTTCGAATTCCTCAATTTCTTTTTCAGTAGCCGGTTTGTTAATTTGATATTTGTGCGAACTTACACCAAATTCTTGATATTCTGAATCTATAATTAGAACTTTCTCAAGTTTTATTTTTATTCTCTCTATTTGATTTAGTTCGTTCATATTAAATTACAGATAACGGTTTAGCATATGGTTTGTTGCGTGATTTAAGGAACTAAGTTAGCAAATAAATCACAGATAGAAAATTCCGCAGGAATGTTCGTAAGTAGGCTTAAACCAAGCAATTAATTATACACATTGTTAGCAAACGTTATTATTTCCATACTATATCATTTTCAACAATCTCTGTTGTTTCTTTCAAATTTTTGTATTCGACAAGAGTAATGGCTTCTGGGTTGTTAGTTTGATTTTTGTCATAATTACATTCCGTAACCTCAAACTCTATTACTTTCGTTAAGTCAAAATCGTGTCTCAAAATATCTTTTCTAATTGCTACGTTACTTGTTTTAAATTTATTTCCGACACTTGGATATATTATGCATTCAAAGTCAAACGAAGTATTTTCTCGTTTTTCATTGTCAAATATTCTGTCCGAAAACATTGAGCTTATTAGATATTCGTAATTATGTTTTATTGGTTTAGAATATTCGTGTCCTAAAACGTGAAAATAAGGTTCCATAAAATCATTTAATAAACTATCGTGATTTTTCCAGTATTCACTTAACGCTTTAGTCGCATTTGTGGATTTTTCGTTTATTCCGAATGCTTTTTGGCTATGAGAAATCGGATAACTGTTAAATTCTCGCTCAACATTTGGTTTCCATACACCAATGGAAACGACATCTCCAATTTTTGGTTTTATTTCATTTAGTGCTGTGTCAATTGTTTCTGCTCCATAAAAAACAGTATTATTTATTGAATTCGCTCTGTTGTATCTGTTTATTCTTTTGACGATATGCAAAGGTGGATAAGCAAGAAACCTTTTTTTATTCAAGGATTTTTTAGAACCGATAATATTC
Source organism: Olleya sp. Hel_I_94 (assembly GCF_007827365.1). Classification (NCBI taxonomy): domain Bacteria; kingdom Pseudomonadati; phylum Bacteroidota; class Flavobacteriia; order Flavobacteriales; family Flavobacteriaceae; genus Olleya; species Olleya sp. Hel_I_94. The sequence continues at coordinate 1,528,600 of NZ_VISI01000002.1, read as the reverse complement.
TCATTTATAACAACTCTATAAATTTGATAGATGGTTAATTTATTTGCTAATAACGGAACATAATTAAAAGCATAGAAAATGTAATTTGTAAAATTCTTAAAGTCTTTTTGAGTGAAGGTTTGAAATTCTAATTGTTGTAATGATTTATATAAAACTCCATAAAACATAATCAAATCTTGCATAACTTTTCTTTCGGAAGAACTAATGTTTTCGTCTAGAACCAGTTTTTTTGATATTCTTTGTTCAAGAGTTTCGCTTTCCCCTTTTATCCATCTTTTTGAATTAGGAATTGTTGGTAGATTTCTAAAACTTATTTGCCAATTCGGTCGTTTCATTCCTAATGTTTGCTAACGTTGTTGGATATGGAAAGTTGTGTTTACGAGCAATGAAATTCCGAAGGAATTTCAGCAGTAAGTAAATAAACAACTTCCATAATTAAGACACTAAAGTAAACAATTTTTTATATGCGGTGTTGCCTACAGTTTTTAATTTTTATTTTTTATTGAGAAACAAGCTAATTCGGTTTGCGTCGTTGTTGCGTCTGAGTGAATATCGGAAGATCGTAATTTTTACATTATCTGGCTAAAATTCTGAATTGGTTAACTGTGTACTTTATGTTAGCTAAAGACTAATAAAGTTAGCTTGAAATCAGTGGTTTTTATATTCGTTATGACACGTTTTGAATAGAGCGTTGCAATTGTAGGCAACGTTTTTGTATATGGTTTGTTGCGTGTTTCAAGCAACTAATTTAGTAAATAATTACCGACCAAGAAAGTCCGCGAGGACTTTCGCAAGTAGGCAAGAAACTAGCAATAAATTATATACGGTGTTGTGTGCAGTTTTTTATTCATAAGTTTCCATATGAAAGTCTCTTGTTTTTTCTAAAAAACTTTCTGTTTGTTCTATTAGCTTTAAAAAATTTAATTCAGATTCTGTCTTAAATAAGTTCTTATCTAATGTGTCTAGACTCAAATCAATTGAAAAGTATTTTTTCTCCAGATTTATCTTGGCATTTATGGAAGTCCTATCTAATATTCCAAAAGTGTTTTTTGAATTATAATACGAATCTTTTAAATGGAATTCAGGGTTTGCGATTTCCAATAAAGTTTGCTTTATGGCAAAGGGTAATTTGCTTTCTTGATAAAAATGAATTCTCGCTTCTCTAGGATTTTCTTTTAATGATTCCAAACTCTGTTGGTTTTGGTCATAGAAAAACAGAAATAATTCATAAGTCAAACTGCTCTTTACAAAAAGATTTATTGTACACAATTTGTCATAAAGTCCAGGTGAAAAAGAATATGAAAACAGATATTCCTTTTTCAGGTTATAGTTACCTACTTCTCCGTCATAAAAGTCACCAATTCTATATTCCATTTTCAAATTCAGATTTTTCTCAAATTGCACACAACGTTGTTGGATATGGAAAGTTGTGTTTACGAGCAATGAAATTCCGAAGGAATTTCAGCAGTAAGTAAATAAACAACTTCCATAATTTAGACACTAAAGTAAACAATTTTTTATATGCTGTGTTGCCTACAGTTTTTAATTTTTATTTTTTTATTGGGAAACAAGCTAATTCGGTTTGCGTCGTTGTTGCGTCTGAGTGAATATCGGAAGATCGTAATTTTTACATTATCTGGCTAAAATTCTGAATTGGTTAACTGTGTGCTTAATGTTAGCTAAAGACTTATAAAGGTAGCTTAAAATCAGTGGTTTTTATATTCGGTATTACACGTTTTGAATTGAGCTCTGCAATTGTAGGCAACGTTTATGTATAAGGTTAGTGGCGTGTTTAAGCACCTAATTTAGCAAATAAACACCAGATAGAAAATCCGCGAGGATTTTCGTAAGTAGGCGAGAACTAGCCATTAATTTTATACGGTGTTGCCAGTAGTTTTTTTATTCCGAAATATGTTATTCCAATTCCTATTAAAAACATAATCCAATATATAACATTAAAATTTAAATCTAACAACCACCTGTCAAAAGTAAAGTCAAATACGTATAAAGTCTGAACCAATAAATTGACTAAAAAATGTAATAAAATTGAATAACCTATTTTTTTTGTTTTTATAAAAATCAAACTGCTTATAATTCCAAAAATGAATGTAGGAAATAAATTAAATGGTGTTTCAATGTGAATAATTGCAAAACATAAACTTGAAATTATGATTCCAATCTTTTGACTGTTTTGTTCCATTAATTTTTTCAATAAGAATTTTCTAAAAAATAATTCCTCGCAAATAGGTGAGATTATTAGAGTTGAAATTGTTCCATATAAAAAGGCTGGACTAAATCCATTAAAAGTGCTAAAATCAGTTTCAAATTCCGAGTAGTTTAAATAATTCCATATCTTTTCTAAATCCCAAAATGGTCTATCTAATAACTGAAGTCCAAAAACTATTAAAATTAAATAAGGTAAAATCTTTAGTTCGTAGTTTCTGAAATTCAGCGTTTTTTTAATTTCTGCTTTTGGTTTCCAAAAAAATCTAAACATAACTATATAAGCTACAAGAAATGATATGACAGTAGTTATTCCAACGTGTTTCTGTAAATATTCAGGTAATAATTCAGTTTTATAAAATATAAATCCAAATCCAACTTGAGTCAAGCTAAACACAAATATCAATAGTAAAGTTAGTAAGATTGCTTTATGTATTGTCATTTCTCAAATTACTGGCAACGTTGTTGGATATGGAAAGTTGTGTTTACGAGCAATGAAATTCCGTAGGAATTTCAGCAGTAAGTAAATAAACAACTTCCATTATCTAGACACTAAAGTAAACAATTTTTTATATGCTGTGTTGCCTACAGTTTTTAATTTTTATTTTTTTATTAGGAAACAAGTTAATTCGGTTTACGTCGTTGTTGCGTCTGAGTGAATATCGGAAGATCGTATTTTTTACATTATCTGGCTAAAATTCTGAATTGGTTAACTGTGTACTTTATGTTAGCTAAAGACTAATAAAGTTAGCTTGAAATCAGTGGTTTTTATATTCGGTATGACACGTTTTGAATAGAGCGTTGCAATTGTAGGCAACGTGTTTGTGTATGGTTAGTTGCGTGTTTAAGCAACTAATTTAGTAAACAAAAACGAACGCGAGAAAATTTCGCAGGAATTTTCGCAAGTAGGCTAGAACCAAGCAATTAATTATACACGGTGTTACCTGCTGGCTTTTATTTCAGTTATAATTTTCCTCTTTCTTTTTTTTGTCAAATTTTTAACCCAATATGTGATTATAACATCATATCCACCAGATATTTTTCGTTCGTTTTCATTCAGTTTGACAATCCAAGTAGCAATTTTATTTCCGTTTTTATTCCACTCTTTTATTTTGTCAAAATATTCCGACTTCGTTCCTAATTGTTGAGCACTATTTCCAGTTATAAAAATCACTTTCTTGTTCGTAAAATCAAAATTTTTTCGCTGTTCGTCATTCATATATTCAGTTAGAAATTCAGATTCCGTTTGAGTGAGTTTCGGATTGTTGTCGATTCCACATTCAGATAGGTTTTGTTCAAATATATTTATGGAAATCAGCAGTAAAATTATAGTTCCAATTTTTTTCATAAGTTCGATTTTCAGCTTGCAGGTAACGTTGTTGGATATGGAAAGTTGTGTTTACAAGCAATGAAATTCCGAAGGAATTTCAGCAGTGAGTAAATAGACAACTTCCATTATCTAGACACTAAAGTAAACAATTTTTTATATGCTGTGTTGCCTACAGTTTTTAATTTTTATTAGGAAACAAGCTAATTCGGTTTACGTCGTTGTTGCGTCTGAGTGAATATCGGAAGATCGTATTTTTTTTGCATTATCAGGCTAAAATTCTGAATTGGTAAACTGTGTACTTTTTTTTAGCTAAAGACTTATAAAGGTAGCTTAAAATCAGTGGTTTTTATATTCGGTATTACACGTTTTGAATTGAGCTCTGCAATTGTAGGCAACGTTTATGTATAAGAATAGTTGCGGGTTTGTATGCGAGGAATTTCCGAAGGAAATTCAGACGTTACAAACACGCAACGACCTTTGATTAAGCACTAAACCGCAATTATTTTTATACGGTGTTGCCAGTAGTTTTTATTTTTTATACATTCTTAATTCCAATTTACGTTTATTATATTTTAGTCCTATTGTAAGATTGTCTATTATCCATTTCTGTTCAACACTACTTTTTTCAGATATAGAACTAGTAGGTTTTCCGATTTTGTTTTGAAGATAATTTGAAATCCAATCAAACTTTGATTCATATAAGGTTTCTATTTTTGATTCCTCAGATGTTGAGTTAATTATATCTTCAAAATTATTGTTTTTATTTTTTTCCCACTCAAATTCAATTAGTTCTATTGTTTTATCTTTTCTGGAATAGTAATACATAGTTACTAGGCTTAATTCAGAGCTTTCAATTTTTCTGTAAATTCTAGGTGTTTCAACATCTTTACCATCCAGTAAGAAGTGTGATATTTTATGACTTTGAGTAAGGTCAGTAGCATTTAAATTCTGTTCGATTTTATCTATTTTGTCAAGATGTAAGTTATTAAAATTTGAGTAGTAAAAATCAAAAGTATTTTCAAACCATTCTGTGAGTTCAACTTTTCCAAAAACAGGTTCCCTATAAGTATTTTTGAAATTTATTACATTAAAACTTTTACCGTTAATTTCGATAATTCCATAATTATTTTCGCTGTCTGTTTGAAATTGAACTGTTTGGTAATCATTGTTTTGAATTGGATTTCTTGAGTCGTAATACCATTTAAATGGACGAATTTTAGATTTAAAAGTATAAATTGGAATAAGACTATCATTTTTTACTACTCCGATATTTGTGGAAATACTGTCTTTATATAAATGATACAGTTTATTGTTGGCAGCGAATGAAGTCGCTAAAGAGAATTTAGGGTTAAAATAATCATCATTTTTATATTCATATATAATTTCTGCACCATTGATAGAATTACTACCTTCTCTGTGGTATCTTTCATCAATAACTGCTTTTTTATAATCGTAAGGTTCTTTGCTTTTATCTAATTTTTTCGGGTCTATAATTTTTAAAATGGATTTACCTGATGTTAGATAATACGCATTGTTCAATTTATTTACAATTGGTGTTGTTGCACCAACTTCATATTGTTTATTAGTTACTTTATCTTTAAACCAAGTTACTCCTCCCCATTCTCCAAAATCTAGAGAATAAACTGAATAATTATTATCCTCGTAATACAAGTCAATACCTTTTTTAGTTTTTACCCAACTATTTTTATTTTGGTCAAGATAGAAAGTGTTATGGTCATAATATTCAGTAGTAAATATAGTATCATTTTTTATGTATAAATCGTAGTAAAAGGTCTGAAGTACTTTAGGTACATCAATTCTTTTATCGATTTTTCCGTTTCTATCGAGGATATAAAATTGATGTTTTGAGCCTGAACTAAATTTGTCATTGTCAGTTTCAAAATAACAATAGTAATTCCCATCATATTTAATCCAAGGTCCAGGTTTTCCAGGAATATTTATTTCAATATTTTCATAATTCACATCGATTTCTTGTGTTTGACAAGAAACTGTTGTAAAAATCAATATTAATATTTGGAATACGGTTTTCATAAATTACTGGCAACGTTGTTGGATATGGAAAGTTGTGTTTACGAGCAATGAAATTCCGAAGGAATTTCAGCAGTGAGTAAATAAACAACTTCCATTATCTAGACACTAAAGTAAACAATTTTTTATATGCTGTGTTGCCTACAGTTTTTAATTTTTATTTTTTTATTGGGAAACAAGCTAATTCGGTTTGCGTCGTTGTTGCGTTTGAGTGAATATCGGAAGATCGTAATTTTTACATTATCTGGCTAAAATTCTGAATTGGTAAACTGTGTACTTTATGTTAGCTAAAGACTTATAAAGGTAGCTTAAAATCAGTGGTTTTTATATTCGGTTTTACACGTTTTGAATTGAGCTCTGCAATTGTAGGCAACGTGTTTGTGTAAGGATAGTTGTGTGTTTCAGCAACTAACTTACTAAAAATGAACCGAACCATTGGAAATTCCGCAGGAATTTCCAAGTAGGCAAGTCACAAGCAATTATTTTTACACGGTGTTGTATGCAGTTATTTTATCAGACGAAATGATTCCATAAACGTATCTACATTTTTGTCATTCTGTCCCATATATGTAACTGTATAAACTCGATTCCCTTTTCTAAACAACTTTCCTTGAATGTGTCCTTCAATTCCTTTGTCGATTGCATTCTGTTTGAGATTCAGAACAAAGTATTGTCCATTCATTCCGTGTTGTTCAGTCGATTCTTGAAATTCCAATTTAAACGCTTCAGCCATTTTATTCGAGAAGTTAGTTACTCCTTGCGAATAAATTTGTTCGTCAGTCATTGACTTAATCATATGTTCGGGATAGTCGTTGTATTCTATCGAAAATATTTTATTTGGCCCCAAAGTCGAACGAAATAAATGGATTTGAAACTTATCAAGTCCAATCTGATTGTCAATCGCAGAATAACTCGGTTCGGTTGGAAAGTCAGCTATAAAATTCCCAGGTTGAGAAGCAAATTCTCCACCTTTTGTTTTATAAATCATTTTATCCAATTCATTCCCGCACGATAGGAAAGTCAGAATTGTTAAAATCAGAAGTAGATTTTTTGTCATTGTGTTCGTTTTTTTTAATTGCATACAACGTTGTTGGATATGGAAAGTTGTGTTTACGAGCAATGAAATTCCGAAGGAATTTCAGCAGTAAGTAAATAAACAACTTCCATAATTTAGACACTAAAGTAAACAATTTTTTATATGCTGTGTTGCCTACAGTTTTTAATTTTTATTTTTTTATTGGGAAACAAGCTAATTCGGTTTGCGTCGTTGTTGCGTCTGAGTGAATATCGGAAGATCGTAATTTTTACATTATCTGGCTAAAATTCTGAATTGGTTAACTGTGTGCTTAATGTTAGCTAAAGACTTATAAAGGTAGCTTAAAATCAGTGGTTTTTATATTCGGTATTACACGTTTTGAATTGAGCTCTGCAATTGTAGGCAACGTGTTTGTGTATGGTTAGTTGCGTGTTTAAGCAACTAATTTAGTAAACAAAAACGAACGCGAGAAAATTTCGCAGGAATTTTCGCAAGTAGGCTAGAACCAAGCAATTAATTATACACGGTGTTACCTGCTGGCTTTTATTTCAGTTATAATTTTCCTCTTTCTTTTTTTGTCAAATTTTTAACCCAATATGTGATTATAACATCATATCCACCAGATATTTTTCGTTCGTTTTCATTCAGTTTGACAATCCAAGTAGCAATTTTATTTCCGTTTTTATTCCACTCTTTTATTTTGTCAAAATATTCCGACTTCGTTCCTAATTGTTGAGCACTATTTCCAGTTATAAAAATCACTTTCTTGTTCGTAAAATCAAAATTTTTTCGCTGTTCGTCATTCATATATTCAGTTAGAAATTCAGATTCCGTTTGAGTGAGTTTCGGATTGTTGTCGATTCCACATTCAGATAGGTTTTGTCCAAATATATTTATGGAAATCAGCAGTAAAATTATAGTTCCAATTTTTTTCATAAGTTCGATTTTCAGCTTGCAGGTAACGTTGTTGGATATGGAAAGTTGTGTTTACAAGCAATGAAATTCCGAAGGAATTTCAGCAGTGAGTAAATAGACAACTTCCATTATCTAGACACTAAAGTAAACAATTTTTTATATGCTGTGTTGCCTACAGTTTTTAATTTTTATTTTTTTATTAGGAAACAAGCTAATTCGGTTTACGTCGTTGTTGCGTCTGAGTGAATATCGGAAGATCGTATTTTTTTTTGCATTATCAGGCTAAAATTCTGAATTGGTAAACTGTGTACTTTTTTTTAGCTAAAGACTTATAAAGGTAGCTTAAAATCAGTGGTTTTTATATTCGGTATTACACGTTTTGAATTGAGCTCTGCAATTGTAGGCAACGTGTTTGTATATGGTTTGTTGCGTAGTTTAGCACGTAATTTAGCAAATAATAACCGAATAGAAAATCCGCGAGGATTTTCGTAAGTAGGCTAGAACTAGCAATAAATTATATACGGTGTTGTACGCAGTATTTTATGTCATTTGAAACGACATTTTAATATCGTTAAAGTTTTTATTTTCTAAATCTATTTTTGATAGTCCAAAATAATAAGTTCCACTTCCACCAAATTTTGTCAAATCAGAATTTGAATCATAACAGTCTAATTGTAAAAGCAATTCAAATGTTTTTGATAATTCTAATATATCATTCCATCTCTTTTTATATTCCGAACCATCAACTCCATAAAGTCCTAATTCTTTTGAAGCAAAATCATAAACAACGCTCGATTGAATTGACCTGTCGTATCCAAGAATCTGATGCATATTATCTGAATCTTGATATAATTCCTCTGTTATAAACTCCTTTGTTGGTTGATAAAAATAGAAGTATAAATCATCGTACTTTTTATTGAGTTCAAAAAATTTGTAATTCTGGTCATCTGGAATTGTATAGAATTCAAAATATTCGATTAAAGCTGTTTTGAAAGATTGATTTTCTTCAAGGTCTTCTGGGAATTCCGTTCTGATAAGATTTTCAGATTCGCTGTAGATAAATTTAAATTCTTGATTTACTCCATTAAATTCTTTCCATTTGTCATCAAGACTTAAAAAGATGTAAAAGAAACCTTTATTGGGCAAAATATTTTCTTTGTCAAATCTCTTCAGTTCAGACAAATTATATTGAGCACAAAATAACATTGGAATATTATTCGCTCTTGGCCATTCAAAGTCTTTTGGCAAATCAGGTTTTCCACCAATTTTAGATTTTCCAACTTTTAAGTTTTTGTCATCACTCGCTTTTGTTTTAATTCCAACAGTTGGTCTAATCATTTTGATTAGTTTTTCCTTGTCCGCTTTTTCAATTTCGATTTCTTCCGAATTCCGAATGAATGACTTTATTTTCTCTAAATTATTCTTTTTAAAACTAAACATTTATTTCAGCGTAATGTTTTTGGGATATTGCGTACAACGTTGTTGGATATGGAAAGTTGTGTTTACAAGCAATGAAATTCCGAAGGAATTTCAGCAGTAAGTAAATAAACAACTTCCATTATCTAGACACTAAAGTAAACAATTTTTTATATGCTGTGTTGCCTACAGTTTTTAATTTTTACTTTTTATTGAGAAACAAGCTAATTCGGTTTACGTCGTTGTTGCGTCTGAGTGAATATCGGAAGATCGTATTTTTTACATTATCAGGCTAAAATTCTTAATTGGTTAACTGTCTACTTTACGTTAGCTAAAGACTAATAAAGTTAGCTTAAAATCAGTGGTTTTTATATTCGGTATTACACGTTTTGAATAGAGCGTTGCAATTGTAGGCAACGTGATTGTGTATGGTTAGTTGCGTGATTTAAGCAACTAAGTTAGCAAATAAATCACAGATAGAATATTCCGCAGGAATGTTCGTAAGTAGACTTAAAACAAGCAATTAGTTATACATGTTGTTGTGTGCAGTTTTTTATTTAAATTACTTATTGTAAGGTGCAATAGCTGTAATCCAACCATTAATTTCTATTTTAATATCAGATAAGTGTTCTCCTGTATTAATATCGAATCTTCTAAAATGATTATTACTCACAACTACAAAATTATTATCTCTAATAGATAAAGTATAAAGATTTGGAATATCAGTTTCAAGAATAAATTCATCCTGTCCTGATGCTTCGTTTACTTTTATAATTGGATCTATTGAACCATTGTAAACATAATATTTAATCGAGTTGCATATGGCAATATCGTTAATAGTAGTGTTTTCAACAGATGTCGAACTAACAAAAGTTCCTGTTTTTGTAATTTCTATAATTTGTCCATAAGTTGAATAGTAAATATGATTATTAGAAACAGAAATTCCTTCGGTTCTTATATTGTCTATTGTTGATATTACTTCTCCATTATCTGGATTCAGTTCGTAAATTGGGTTGTGAGTTAAGATTCCGTTTGTTGTATTGATTGAGCTTGCACCTCCTAACCATAATGAGCTTCCATCAAAATCTAAAGCATGAGGTGAACCATTTGAATCCGGTAATGGTAAAATGTTTTCGATAGTAGAATTGGTTTCATTGTACAGATAAATTCCCGGATTTCCATATGATGGATGCACAAGTATCCACCATTTTATATCGTTATTTTCAGAAGCAGAATTGTCCTTTAGCGTAAAATCCACAGGTTCATCATTACAAGAAAAAAATGTGACTAAAAAAAATGTCAGTAATAGAATAGATTTAGATGTTTTCATGAATTGGTTTTAGTATTTCAATCAACAATTATACCAATAGGCACAGAAATTGGTCAAATTGCATACAACGTTGTTGGATATGGAAAGTTGTGATTTGCGCGCAATGAAATTCCGAAGGAATTTCAGCAGTAAGTAAATAAACAACTTCCATAATTAAGACACTAAAGTAAACATTTTTTTATATGCTGTGTTGCCTACAGTTTTTAATTTTTACTTTTTTGAACAACAAGCTAATTCGGTTTGCGTCGTTGTTGCGTCTGAGTGAATATCGGAAGATCGTATTTTTTTACATTAACAGGCTAAAATTCTGAATTGGTAAACTGTGTACTTTACGTTAGCTAAAGACTTATAAAGGTAGCTTAAAATCAGTGGTTTTTATATTCGGTATTACACGTTTTGAATAGAGCGTTGCAATTGTAGGCAACGTTGTTGTATATGGTTTGTTGCGTGTTTCAAGCAACTAATTTAGTAAATAATTACGGACAAAGAAAGTCCGCGAGGACTTTCGTAAGTAGGCGAGAAGCCAGCAATAAATTATATACGGTGTTAGCAACAGGGCTTTTATTCATCTAATTTAAATTGTTTCTCTAATGTGTTTAATGTAAAAATCGACTTTATAAAAATATCATTAGCAACCTCAATATAATTAGAATCGTTTAACTTAAAATATTCAAGTGCCTTTTTGCATTTTTTATCTGATTTACTGAATGTATGAGCCATCAAACCTGAACGAAGACTTTGTAAGTTCCGTAAAAATTCGAACATTTTTGGTATTTCGATTTCGTTACTCTGTAAATATTTTTCAAGCTTAGAGATTCCTTTATCACCAGCTTCTAATGTAATTCCTTTTTGTATGTTTTTTTCATTAAGTCTATCAATTGTTAGTTTCACAATTGACAATATTTGCTCACAAAACGCTTTTACATTGTTTGTTGTTGGAATGTGTAATGCTGTAAAAAGGTGTTTGTCTTGCTCAGATAAAGGCTTATAAAATTCCCAACCAAATTTATCATTCCACTTCTTATTGAATTCTTTATATTTAAATTTAAAATATAAATCTGTAGTTTCTGGATGTTCTGCCCAATTTCCCTCAATCATTGTTTTGTGATAGGTAGAACTCATTCCAAATTCATCTTGAGGTGATATATTATATTGCCTCCAATGTAATTGTTCTTTAAAAGGTAAATAACCTAATTCAACAAGGAAAACAGGTACATATTCTTCTATGTTATTGTCAATTTTTAAAGAAAAAAAGTTTGACCTAATTTTAAATGAATCTACATTATATTTATTGGGTTCATTATAATATTTATTGAGGACTTCTTTTTTGAAATAAGTTAATTTAAAATAATTATTGTTTGTCTTTTTACAACTTTCAAGTAGTTCATTTCCTTCTTCATCGTAACCTACAATAAAGCTTGCATAATTTTCATTAAAATCTTTATGGTATTTTTTATCTGAATTAGGTTCAATAAATACCTTTCCCAATAAAGCACTTTGAATACGATTATTAATTGGTCTAATTAATTTATGATAGATATGTTGATGCTCATTAATTATTTCATCAGTAAAATTAATACCCCAATTATCTTGAACTGATTTCACGTACCTGTCAAAACTAAAACTTACAATGAAATACATTTCTCTCATAGTAATATATTCCTTTAAATATTTGAGCTTGACTCTAATTAGTTTTGGTTCAAATATTATTACTTCATCAAGGTCTCCAAGTTCATCTACATAGTAAAATTTTCTATTTTCTTTATTTTCACCTTTTTCATATAGATTGAAGTAAAGAACGAATTCCTCTGTAATATCAAAATAACTTTGTGGTCCATCAGAAAGATTGAAATTTCGCTGAACTAAAAAAGGTTCAATTCCTTTTTCAGCATTAGTCGTATAGGTGTTGTCTCCCCAAATACTAGGTTTTCCCTCACTTCCAATATGTAAATACCAGCTATGATTTTCAGAGTCTTCTTTTCTTTTTTGTCTGTCGATTAAACAACAATAAATAAGTGATGATTCTTCATTCTTAGAATTACTTTGGTAAATTGTAATCCAACCATTTTTAGTAAACTTAGAACTAATATCTTTCAATTTATCTTCAAAAAGAAGTGTTTCTTTATTCATTGAATTTTTTAATTATGAAGTTTTTTTGCCTTGTTGCTAACGGTTTTGTGTATGGTTAGTTGCGTGGTTTAGCAACTAATTTAGTAAACAAAAACGAACGCGAGAAAATTCCGAAGGAATTTTCCAAGTAGGCAACGACCAAAGCAATTAATTATACACGGTGTTACCTACCGTTTTTTTTTAGTAATTCTAAAATTCGTTTATGTACTCTATCGTCTATAGGTTCATCTTCATTTTTATTGTTTTCTTCGTCAACAATTTTAACAAAATGAGGTTTAAATATTTTAATGTCTTCTTTCGTATTTATTCCATAATAATTTAACATCTTCACTACAATTCTATCATGTTTAGCCTTAATATTTCTCTTTTGTCTTTTAAGGTCATTAATCAATTCATCGAATAGGATTTTTAAAGATTCCATTATTTTTTCAACCATTTTATTGAAACCGTTTTCCAAATTTGCATTTAAGTCGGTTGAAGGACTTTCACAATATTTGAGTAAAGGTTTATCAATTCCACTAATGAACTGCGGTAAATCTTCAAATCTTTGACAATCGTAATTGTGTGCAAATTGATTCCTAATGCTAATTATATGCAATAAACTTGAATATTCTTCTTTTGTTATTTTTTTGCAATCATACAGCAAATCAATTTTTGATTTTAAACTAAGAGAAGAAGATTTATTACTTAAAGTTTTCGTTTCTTGATTTAATGCTAAACCAATAATGTTTTTTATGAGAAAAGAAGTAATGCTTTCAATTTTTAGAGTCTTTTCAATTGCTAATTGTCGATATTTAAAGTCTTGTTTTTTCAAATGGTAGGTAACGGTTACGTATATGAAATGTTGCGTGTTTGTATGCGAGGATTTTCCGAAGGAAAATCAGATGCAAGGAAACAAAGCAACTCACATTGGTTAAGCACAAAATAGCAATTTTTTATATACAATGTTGGGCAATGTTAACTTTTAAATTTAGTTAAATATTCTTGCATAGATTTACAAGGTAATTTACTCCCTTTCTTAAGTACTTTTGAAATAAAATCATCACATTCTATAGTGTTCATTTTTCCATTTAAAAAAGCAATATAAATGAAATCCATTGTTGTTAAATACTGTATTTTATGTTGTGTACAATAAGCTTTAATATCTTTTAAATTACTGCTCGCAAGGACATCATTATTAAATCGACAATACGCCATGCAAGCACTTTCTCCTGGTCCATATGTTTTTTTTAGTCTAGCAAATTCTCTAAATACATTCATATCTGTTTTAATGGATAATTCTTCTAGTTGTTTGAATGTAATCATATTTTCAATTTGTGTTCGAGTACGACCTTTAAAGACTTCGTCAAATACTTCTTTAAAGATGTATAATTTATTCTCTAAAACACTACATAAAAGACCTAATTGATCTCCTTTGATAAAGTGAATTATAATATCAGCATCAATGATTATTTTCTTTTTTTTATCAATAGTCATAAGTTAATCATTAAATAAATCTATACCAATAGAATTTAAAAGGGTTAAATAATGACTTTCTGATATTTTTTCATTTTCAAAAAGATATCTGCTTTTTGAACCAAAATCTCCAATTACTAGGTTTTCATTTCCTTGTTCATAAAGTTTAGTAGAATAACCGTTTTGTTTTGCTTTTAATTTAATATCCTGTCTATATTCCTCAAATTTAGAATCTGTAATAACATTTAATTCTTTTAAACGAAATAATAAAGCAGTTCTTGAACATTTGAAATAATGTTCTGTCTTTAGGATAGTTTTTAAGTTTATCTTATTTTTTTTTAATTCTTCATCAGGAATGAAATTTAAAATAGCATCATCTGGCATTAATAAGTAAGAAGCGAAAATATCAGCTAAATATTCATTAGTTCTTTTGTCGAATTTTCCTGAAATAGAATTATGTGGGGTGAAATTTGGATCAAAGTATAAGTGATATAATTCATGACAAATAGAGAAGTTTTGTCTACCTATTGAATGATTAGAATTTATAAGCATAAAGTTTTTGTCTTTAGATTTAATAGCCATTCCGGAAAAATCTTGAGACAAAGGTTTGAATATAGTAATTACATTTAGTTTAATGAGAAAGCTTTCTAAATCAATTGGTTCTAAATTACTATATCCATTTTGATTTCTAAACTCCGTAGCTTTTTTTCGTGTTTTATAAATCATTAATTAATGTATCGATTTTGATGTAATTTAAAACTATTTTTTTAAAATCGGCAATTGCTTTTATGTCAGAATCTGTGCCATTACTTCTGAAAGCAAATGAAAGATTAGCTTTCTTAATATCTATATTTTCTTCTAATAGCTCTTCTAGTTCTATACCGAAAAGACTGCATAGTTTTTCCATGTTTTCATATGGAACATCTCTTTTTCCAAGTTCATAATTAGAAATTTGTTCTCTAGAGATTGATAGGTAATTCGCTAAATGGTCTTGGTTATATCCTAAAGCTTTTCTATACTCTTTGATATTAGTCCCGATTATTTCAGTAGTGTCCATTTTAATATTAGTTTTATGTTACAAAATAACGATAAATTTAATTACTGACAAAATATGTAACAACAATTTAACTCTTGAAAACGGAATTTAGTAGTTTTCTATAATATTGCCCAACGTTGTTGTATATGGTTTGTTGCGTGTTTTAAGCACCTAATTTAGCAAATAAAAACCGAATAGAAAATCCGCGAGGATTTTCGTAAGTAGGCTAGAACTAGCAATAAATTATATACGGTGTTGTGCATAGTATTTTTATTTAATATCCAATTCCGCTGAATTTCATTATAATTGTGTCATTTTTTATTTCGCATTCGACTTTTCTGTCCAATGAACCTCCATTCGTATAATATCCTCCACCTCTATATTCTTTTTGTCCATTTTCACGTTTAAAACTTAATCCGTAAGCTCCATCTCCTTTTTGATTTTTTGTCATATCGAGAAATTTCTCAACGGTTTCGTTCGGTTCAATTTTTTCAAATTCCAATTTTGTGTTTTTGTCAGATAAGAAAACTACATTCCGAATAGATTTGTCGGAAGAGTTTTTGATTTCCGCTGTAATTCCGTTTTTTCCATAATTACAGGAAATCATCGTCAGAATTAATATTATAAATGTTAGTCTTTTCATATTATGCACAACGTTGTTGGATATGGAAAGTTGTGATTTGCGCGCAATGAAATTCCGAAGGAATTTCAGCAGTAAGTAAATAAACAACTTCCATAATTTAGACACTAAAGTAAACAATTTTTTATATGCGGTGTTGCCTACAGTTTTTAATTTTTACTTTTATTGAGAAACTAGCTAATTCGGTTTGCGTCGTTGTTGCGTCTGAGTGAATATCGGAAGATCGTATTCTTTACATTATCAGGCTAAAATTCTGAATTGGTAACCTGTATACTGTATGTTAGCTAAAGACTATTTAATTAAGCTTAAAATCAGTGGTTTTTATATTCGGTATTACACGTTTTGAATAGAGCGTTGCAATTGTAGGCAACGTTGTTGGATATGGAAAGTTGTGATTTGCGCGCAATGAAATTCCGAAGGAATTTCAGCAGTAAGTAAATAAACAACTTCCATTATCTAGACACTAAAGTAAACAATTTTTTATATGCTGTGTTGCCTACAGTTTTTAATTTTTACTTTTTTATTGGTCAACAAGCTAATTCGGTTTACGTCGTTGTTACGTCAGAGTGAATATCGGAAGATCGTATTTTTTTACATTAACAGGCTAAAATTCTGAATTGGTTAACTGTGTGCTTAATGTTAGCTAAAGACTTATAAAGGTAGCTTAAAATCAGTGGTTTTTATATTCGGTATTACACGTTTTGAATAGAGCGTTGCAATTGTAGGCAACGTGTTTGTGTATGGTTAGTTGCGTGGTTAAGCAACTAATTTAGTAAACTTTTACGAACCCGTGAATATTCCGCAGGAATATTCGCAAGTAGGGAAGAACCTAGCAATTAATTATACACGGTGTTGGCAATAGTTTTATTCCTCAAGTTTTTTTATTCGGCTTTCAATTGAATTCAATTTTTTCATATCAGGAAATAAATTAGTTACTTTTTCGGGTTGGTTTAAAGCAGGATGTATTTCTGCACCTTTTTCTATTAGGTTTGATAACATTTTAACTGATAATTTTAATCTTTCAATTTGCTCATTATTATCACCATCAAAACTTTCATTATATAGAGATTGAGCTTCAGCTTCTATCATTAAATCAAGTGCTTGTTTTTGTTTTTCTTGAATTTCTTTTAAACTGTCATTTTTAATTTTTAATGATTTCACGTGTTGCTCAATCAATTGACCTTCTTTGATTTTTTTATAAATTACAGCAGCAGACCAAGTTAAACTACCAATTAATGTAACAGCTGCTGTTGAACCTAAGTAAACATCTAACCAGATTGAACCATTTTCTACACTATCAATTCTTACTTGTCCGTTTATTTCGTCATTTACAATAGCTTGATTTAATATTTTATGAAAATCTGAACTGAATTTTGAAAGGTCTTCAAAATCTGTGACTTCTGGAAGCTTTATACTTATACTGTTTTCATTTACTTCACCACCAATTTCTTTAAAACTTGTATTTAGTGAACCAACAAGTCTAATTAAATTATCCAACTTAGTTTTTAGTTGACGAGCCTCACTTGTGTTTAATGAAATATTGTCTTTGTTAGTAGTAAATATAGCACTTGAACGAAATTCTTTAACTTCGTCTGTTAATAAGCCAGTTGTTTCCAACTTATTCATTGCCTTACGTAGACCAACTAATTGTTTAAAAAGTGTTACATTATTTGGGTTTTCTTTGTATTCAAAAGTCAGTTCTTGAACAAGTTCAGAAAAAATATTCTTTAGTTCCTTAATTTTCATCGTTATGTTTTAATTGTTGCCAACGTTGTTGGATATGGAAAGTTGTGATTTGCGTGCAATGAAATTCCGTAGGAATTTCAGCAGTAAGTAAATAAACAACTTCCATAATTTAGACACTAAAGTAAACAATTTTTTATATGCTGTGTTGCCTACAGTTTTTAATTTTTACTTTTTTATTGGGAAACAAGCTAATTCGGTTTGCGTCGTTGTTGCGTCTGAGTGAATATCGGAAGATCGTATTTTTTACATTATCAGGCTAAAATTCTGAATTGGTAACCTGTATACTTTACGTTAGCTAAAGACTATTTAAGTAAGCTTAAAATCAGTGGTTTTTATATTCGGTATGACACGTTTTGAATAGAGCGTTGCAATTGTAGGCAACGTGTTTGTATATGATTTGTTGCTTGGTTTAAGCACCTAATTTAGCAAATAAAAACCGAATAGAAAATCCGCGAGGATTTTCGTAAGTAGGCTAGAACCAGCAATAAATTATATACGGTGTTACCACACGTTTTTATTTTTCCATTCAGAAAATCAGTCGTTCTAATTGATTTCTGATTGAGAATAGAAAAATCAATATTAAAAGTGTAATTATATTCGTTTTGAATTTTACATATTCTTGTTTTTTATATTCTTTTATTATTCTATAAGCCAAAAATCCGCCAACGAATAAAATCGGTAAATAATTAAAAATTAAATCAACGTACCATAATTCCGAAATGCGACTTGCACCAACTCCTGAACCAAATATTAGGAAAAAAGCAAATATCTCAATCAAAATCAGAAGTAACAGAATACCGAAAAAGAGAACTGACCTAATTCCAATTCCCAGATAATTTGTCTTTATTTTTAAAAATTCAGTTGTTCTCAATACAAACAGTTTATTTTATTTATTCGCTTGGGATTGTAACAAATCCAGTCCAAATCATAATTATATAAATCAAACACATTATTGATGCTCCTTTAAAAAATAGATTAAAAACTTTAAAAATTATTGGGGTTTTTTCAACAAGTCCTGTGTTATTTCTGATATGAAAATCTTTCAATTTCCCAGTAATTATTGGTCCGATTATTCTAAAAAAGAAAAATCCGAAAACAAAAAATAATGAAAGTCCAAGTTTAAATTTCAATTTTTACGGTTTTTTTGGTTAATGTGTGGTAACGTTGTTGGATATGGAAAGTTGTGATTTGCGTGCAATGAAATTCCGAAGGAATTTCAGCAGTAAGTAAATAAACAACTTCCATTATCTAGACACTAAAGTAAACAATTTTATATATGCTGTGTTGCCTACAGTTTTTAATTTTTACTTTTTTTTGAGCAACAAGCTAATTCGGTTTACGTCGTTATTGCGTCTGAGTGAATATCGGAAGATCGTATTTTTTACATTATCTGGCTAAAATTCTGAATTGGTTAACTGTGTACTTTATGTTAGCTAAAGACTAATAAAGTTAGCTTGAAATCAGTGGTTTTTATATTCGTTATGACACGTTTTGAATAGAGCGTTGCAATTGTAGGCAACGTTGATGTGTATGGTTAGTTGCGTGGTTTAGCAACTAAATTAGTAAACTTTTACGAACCCGTGAATATTCCGCAGGAATATTCGCAAGTAGAGAAGAAAAAAGCAATTAATTATACACGGTGTTACCTGCTGGCTTTTATTTCGGTTATAATTTTCTTCTTTCTTTTTTTTGTCAAATTTTTAACCCAATATGTGATTATAACATCATATCCACCAGATATTTTTCGTTCGTTTTCATTCAGTTCGACAATCCAAGTAGCAATTTTATTTCCGTTTTTATTCCACTCTTTTATTTTGTCAAAATATTCCGATTTCGTTCCTAATTGTTGAGCACTATTTCCAGTTATAAAAATCACTTTCTTGTTCGTTAAATCAAAATTTTTTCGCTGTTCGTCATTCATATATTCAGTTAGAAATTCAGATTCCGTTTGAGTGAGTTTCGGATTGTTGTCGATTCCACATTTAGATAGGTTTTGTCCAAATATATTTATGGAAATCAGCAGTAAAATTATAGTTCCAATTTTTTTCATAAGTTCGATTTTCAGCTTGCAGGTAACGTGATTGTGTATGGTTAGTTGCGGGATTTAAGCACTAAAGTTAGCAAATAAATCACAGATAGAATATTCCGCAGGAATGTTCGTAAGTAGTCTTAAAACAAGCAATTAATTATACACGGTGTTGGCAAATCGTTTTTATTTTTATGGTATTAAAATTAGTCGTTGTTTTAACTTGTCATTACCCAAAACCCAAACAATTAAATATCCGCCAGCTCCATCGCTATTCCATTGATGAACAATATAATCATCTTTGTTTTTATTGATTTCAAATTCATTGTTACATTCAAAAATATCCTCGTAAAAGATGTTTGGAATTTCAATAGACTTTCCATTTATTGAGGTTTCAATTCCTACAACTTCTGTTTTAGGAATATTTCCGTCAGTTCCATAAATTCTACGTCCATTAATTTTGGTCAGCCATTTTCCGTCAAAATCCGAAATTTTATTTTCCAAACTAAATTTCTTTAGCTTATACTCAAATGAAAATTCAGTTCCAGTGTACTTAGTCAAATCCTCAATTTGGCATAAACGACTTTTATGAATGTAACCCATAAAAGTATCGTCTTCTCCATATTCCAATTGGTATTTGTTTTTTGAAATATATACGGTTATCCAATCCGATTCTGTTTCGTTTTCTTGATAACTAAATACTTCGGAATCTTTGAGTTTATAAATGACTTCAGAATCAATTTTAGGAAGTTTCCGAACGTTTGTAAATCCATCAACATCTTTTATAACTGCAATTTGTCCGTAATTCAGATTACAGAAAAATAGGATTGAAACGATTATTAAAAAGTTCTTCATTTTCTAATTATGCAGTTTTTCTTAAATGTTTGCCAACGTGTTTGTATATGGTTTGTTGCGTGGTTTAGCACATAATTTAGCAAATAAAAACCGAATAGAAAATCCGCGAGGATTTTCGTAAGTAGGCTAGAACTAGCAATAAATTATATACGGTGTTGGCAGTAGTGTTTTTCCACTCACTTAACTCCATTTACTTTCAAGGTTTTCAATTGCCTTGATTATTTTTTCCGCTTTTTGGTCGTCCGTAGCAACAGTCCAGATTTCATTTAGAATTTCTGTCTGTTCTATTTTCTCCAGCCGTTCAAAAATTCGCAAAACTTGTGCATCTTTAAAGCATTCCAAAATTTCAGAATTGTCATTCATTCCAGTTTGATTTTCCAGATATAATGTCACGATAACAGTATCTCCTCCATCTTTGTTTATTGCGTTTCTAATTTCCGAATTAACAGACATTTTTTTGTCCGAATTTTTTACTGGCCCTAAATTCTTATTTTTTATTTCATAACCATCTATTGTCCCAGACACTTTTAAATCGCCCCATTTTCCTTTGATATTTTTCGTGTTGGGAATTATCAATTGATAAGTCCAAGCTCCATTTCCTGGGATATATTGAAGGGTCAATTTTTCATTCTCAACAATGTAATTCATTTGTTTTTTAGTTTTTCAATGGTCTTAAATTTCGATTTTGTTCGTTTTTTACATTACTGCCAACGGTCTCGTATAACCGTCAGTTACGGGTTTATATGCGTTAATTTTCGGTTTAGCACAGGCTTTAGCAATTCCGAGTGGATTCGGACGTAGTCGAATCCGCCGTAATTGCGGTTATACATTGTTGGCAACTGGCTTTTTTTCATTCAGTTCGAGTTTCATCATTATGTCAGTCTGTTCATCATTACCAAGTTTGAAAACGTGTTTGTCAAATGCTACAAATCCATTTTTTTCATAAAATCGTATTGCTCTCGGGTTTTGTTCCCAAACTCCCAACCAAACATATTCCACATTTTTTTCTTTAGCCAATTCAATTGCTTTGTCATAAAGGATTTGTCCGACTTTTTTTCCGTGAAATTCTTTTAGCACATAAATCCGTTCGATTTCGAGTGTGTTTTTTTCCTTTATTTCGGTTTGGGATTGTCCGACGTTTACTTTTAAATATCCGATTGTTTTTCCGTCAAGTTCCGCAAAATAAAATTCAGCGTTTTGGTCTGTCAATTCCGCAGTCAGTTTTTCAGTTGAAAATCCGTTTTCCAAATATTCTTTCATATTCTCTTCGCTATTTTCTGAAGAAAAAGTTTCGGCAAAAGTCAGTTTCCCAATTTCTTTTAGCGTTTCAATGTCTTGAATATTTATTTTTCTGATATTCATTTGTTTATCGTGAGTTTTTTTCAGCTTGTTGCCAACGTGTTGGATATGGAAAGTTGTGTTTACGAGCAATGAAATTCCGAAGGAATTTCAGCAGTAAGTAAATAAACAACTTCCATAATTTAAGTACTAAAGTAAACAATTTTTTATATGCTGTGTTGCCTACAGTTTTTAATTTTTACTTTTTTTGAGCCACAAGCTAATTCGGTTTACGTCGTTGTTGCGTCTGAGTGAATATCGGAAAACCATACTTTTTTTACATTATCAGGCTAAAATTCTGAATTTAGTAAACTGTGTACTTAATGTTAGCTTAAGACTATTAAAGGTAGCTTAAAATCAGTGGTTTTTATATTCGGTATTACACGTTTTGAATTGAGCGTTGCAATTGTAGGCAACGGTCTTGTATATGAAAAGTAGCGGATTTTACGCACTAATTTTTCGGTTAAACACAGACCTTAAATTTATAAAATTCATTTCGATTTAGCACTTAAACCGCTATTTTTTATATACGTTGTTAGCTGCTGCCTTTTTTCGATTTCTTATTCAGATTCAATTTTTAGAGAGGTCATTGATAACGAACCACCGACTGCTTTGTCGTTGAATAATGTTATTTTTTCATTTTCTTCTTTTAATGCCAATGTATAAAGTAAAGGCAGATAATGTTCAGGTGTCGGAATAGCCAAATCGAAGGCTTTTCCTTGTGATTTAAAGTCAATAAGTTTTTGATGGTCTCCACTTAAAATGTGGCTTTTCATTTTTTCGTTTGCCTCTATTGCCCAATCATAAGCATATTGTTCGTTTAATTTTTTCCAAGCTACCATACGTAGATTATGGACTATATTTCCACTTCCAATAATCAAAACTCCTTTCTGGCGAAGGCTACTAATTTCTTTAGCTAATTCGTAATGATATTTTGCTGGTTGCGAATAATCAATGCTCATTTGTATTACTGGAATATCGGCATTTGGATATAGATGTTTGATTACGCTCCACGCTCCGTGGTCAAGTCCCCATTTATCATCTAATCCAACTTCTGTTTTGGTTATAATACTTTTGGTTTCTTGTGCAAGTTCTGGGCTTCCTTTTGCTGGATATTGAACGTCAAATAATGCTTGTGGAAAACCACCAAAATCGTGAATGGTTGGCGGATTTTGCATTGCAGTAACAAACGTACCTTTTGTTTCCCAATGTGCAGAAATACAAAGGATAGCATTTGGTCGTGCCAATTCTTTACCCAATTTTCTGAATTCCGTAACAAATTCGTTTTCTTCAATGGCATTCATTGGGCTTCCGTGACCAAGAAATAACACAGGCATTTTGCCTGTGTTACTCATTGTTGAAGTCATTTTGTTTAAATCTTTTAAATTCATACTTCTACTTATTAGTGGCAATAACGCCAATGATTTTATAAATCGTTTTCTATCCATTTCATAATAAATTATGAAACTTGCTTTATAAATTGAACCTCTGCGTAAATTTTAATTTCATTTGCAACCATAACGCCTCCTGCTTCCAAGGCAGCATTCCAATTGAGTCCAAAGTCTTTACGGTTCAGTTTGCCATTTATGGAAAAGCCTGCTTTTTCGTTTCCGTAAGGGTCTTTCATAAAACCTCCAAACTCGGTATCTAACGTGATTTCTTTAGTGGTTCCTTTAATTGTAAGGTCGCCTACTAATTTGAATTCATCATCATCTACTTTTTTGATTGAAGTGCTTACAAATGTAATTACTGGATATTTTTCTACTTCAAAGAAGTCAGGACTTTTTAGGTGCGTGTCTCTATCGTTATTGTTGGTTGATATAGAACTTGCATCAATGTTTGCCGAAATTGTAGAGTTTGTAAAATCTTCGCCATCAATGTTAGCTTGAAAAGTTCTAAATTCTCCTTTTACGTTAGAAATCATTAAGTGTTTTACTTTAAAAGTGATTTCGCTGTGTGTTGGGTCAATTGCCCATTTTGTTGTTTTCATTTTTATTAAGTTTTAATTCTTTTATAAATAATTTTAAAAAATATTACTGCTTGGCAAACTGTAAGTTGACTACTATGGTTACATCTTTTCCAATGCCAACAGCTGTTGGGTCATAATCAATATTATAATCAATCCTATTGATGATTGTTTCAGCTTTCATACCTAACTTTTCCCCTTTGTCGCTCTTGGCAATTCCTCCAAAATTTACATCAAAAATCACATCTTTCGCAACATCCTTGATAGTGAGCTTACCATATAGTAAATAATGGTCTGGTTTACCTGTTGCTAAAATTTTATTACTCTTAAAAGTCATATTAGGGTACTTTTCAACTTCAAAAAAATCAGCACTTCTTAAGTGATTGTCTCTATTTTCTACGTCGGTGTTTATACTTTTTACATCAACAGTAAAATCGAAACTTGCATCGTTAAGAGCTTCTCCGTTTTTAGTTAAGTTTCCTGTGTATTCTAAAAACTTCCCGTTTACAAGACTAATTCCAGAGTGGGAAATATTAAAATTTAAGGACGAATGGTAAGGGTCTACTTTCCATTGGGTCTGTGCGTATGAACCTATAGTTATAAAGGTCATTGCTAATAAATACATTACTTTTTTCATAATCATTAAATTTAAATTCTATTGAATTGTTATTTGATTACAAAATTAGCAACAATGCTTATGTTTTGAATTACACTATTCGGTAGTTGAGTTGTAAATTTAGGAAGTGAGCCTTTTTTGCATATCGTCCCTAAATTCAGTTGGCGATTGTCCAGCCTTCTTTTTGAACACATTAGAGAAGTATGAGTTTTCGTTATACCCCAACTCGTAGGCAATTTCAGAAATAGTTTTTTCGGTGGAAATCAATAGGTTTTTTGCTTCAATCAATTTACGGGTTTCGATTATTTCAGAAACACTTTGCTCTAAAATATTTTGGCAAATTAGATTCAAATTTCTTGATGACATAAATAGTTTTTCTGCATAGAATTCCACGCCAACTGGTCTTCGATAATTTTCTTCAAGAATGTTCAGAAAATTTCCGAACGATATATGCTGTGTTTTTTGCAAAGGCTCGTTTTGTGGTTCTATCTTTTTTCTTTCGGCTTCTATCATAGTGAACAGAACACTTAATAGTTGTCTTATTATGGAAAGGTCAGTTGTTTCTTGTTGTGTTTCTGAATACATCATCTCACAAAGTGTAACCAATCTTTGAAAACAATACCCTTTTTCAAATTTTATGTTAGCTTGGTCGTGATAGAGAGAGTATAGTTGAAATGTAGTCTCGGGAATAAATTCGCTCTTGAAACGAATTCCCCAAATGTCGCATTTCCCGTTATAAATTCTTGGTATTAGTCGGTGCGCCTTTCCTTTGGTGACGAAACTCACAAAAGGTGCTTGAATTTTGGTAGTATTAAAATCAATGAAATGTTCCAACTCACCGTTTATTCCAATCAATAATTCTTCAAAGTCGTGATTGTGAGGTTCGTCAGGTTGTGCGGAAATTCTTTTTGCATCTGCTCCGTCAACTTTGAATATGTGGAAAAGTCTATTCATTTAATAGGATGCTCGTTGGTTTGTTCAGGTTGCAGCTAACGTGTTGCATATGGAAAGTTGTGTTTACGCGCAATGAAATTCCGAAGGAATTTCAGCAGTAAGTAAATAAACAACTTCCATGATTTAAGTACTAAAGTAAACAATTTTTTATATGCTGTGTTGCCTACAGTTTTTTATTTTTACTTTTTTTGAGTAACAAGCTAATTCGGTTTGCGTCAATATTGCGTCTGAGTGAATATCGGAAAACCATACTTTTTTACATTATCAGGCTAAAATTCTGAATTTAGTTAACTGTGTACTTTATGTTAGCTAAAGACTAATAAAGTTAGCTTAAAATCAGTGGGTTTTATTTTCGGTTTTACACGTTTTGTATTGAGCGTTGCAATTGTAGGCAACGTGTTGCATATGGAAAGTTGTGTTTACGAGCAATGAAATTCCGAAGGAATTTCAGCAGTAAGTAAATAGACAACTTCCATAATTAAGACACTAAAGTAAACAATTTTTTATATGCTGTGTTGCCTACAGTTTTTAATTTTTACTTTTTTGAGCAACAAGCTAATTCGGTTTGCGTCGTTGTTACGTCAGAGTGAATATCGGAAAACCATACTTTTTTACATTATCAGGCTAAAATTCTGAATTGGTAAACTGTGCGCTTTATGTTAGCTAAAGACTAATAAAGTTAGCTTAAAATCAGTGATTTTTATATTCGGTTTTATACGTTTTGAATTGAGCGTTGCAATTGTAGGCAACGTGTTGCATATGGAAAGTTGTGTTTACGAGCAATGAAATTCCGAAGGAATTTCAGCAGTTAGTAAATAAGCAACTTCCATAATTTAGACACTAAAATAAACAATTTTTTATATGCTGTGTTACCTACAGTTTTTTATTTTTATTTTTTTATTGGGAAACAAGCTAATTCGGTTTGCGTCGTTGTTGCGTCAGAGTGAATATCGGAAAACCATACTTTTTTACATTATCTGGCTAAAATTCTGAATTGGTTAACTGCGCGCTTTATGTTAGCTAAAGACTATTAAAGTAAGCTTAAATTAGGGGTTTTTATATTCGGTATTACACGTTTTGAATTGCGCTCTGTTATTGTAGGTAACGTGTTGCATATGGAAAGTTGTGTTTACGAGCAATGAAATTCCGAAGGAATTTCAGCAGTAAGTAAATAAACAACTTCCATAATTAAGACACTAAAGTAAACAATTTTTTATATGCTGTGTTGCCTACAGTTTTTAATTTTATTTTTTTTGAGCCACAAGCTAACTCGGTTTGCGTCAATATTGCGTCTGAGTGAATATCGGAAAACCATACTTTTTTACATTATCAGGCTAAAATTCTGAATTGGATAACTGTGCACTTTACGTTAGCTAAAGACTAATAAAGTTAGCTAAAAACAGTGGTTTTTATATTCGGTATTACACGTTTTGAATTGAGCGTTGCAATTGTAGGCAACGTGATTGTGTATGGTTAGTTGCGTGTTTCAGCAACTAATTTAGTAAACAAAAACGAACGCGAGAAAATTCCGAAGGAATTTTCCAAATAAGCACTTGCTAAAGCAATTAATTATACACGGTGTTGGCATTAGTACTTATTATTCAAAATCTCTTTCAAATGCCAGTCTTGCAATTTCTAATTCTTTGTCAAAAGTATCTCTAAACTCTTTTAAAAATGCTTTCGGACTCATACTACCTGTTTGAACATCTCTCTTTAATGCACATTGTGAGTATGCTTTTATAAAAGGATTTGAAAAGTAATATGTTCCTGAATCTTTATTGTATCTTAAAATTTCTGAACGATTTGGTGTTGTAAGTTCATCAACATATTTTTTTAAATTATTTCCCTTATATGTTTTATCACTCAGTTGTAAATTTTCTTTTATTTCTAAAATCGAAATATTCTCTTTGTTTGAAGCTAAAATCGCAGTAAGAATATCACTTGGGTTTTCGGATTTTCTTTTATGAGATATTTTTGTTGCATTTTCATATACAGCTTTAAGTGTATCTGAATTTTCATTCAAATATTCGTCTAGTGCATTATCAAAAGTCTTTATGTCTAATTTTAAGGCTTTTGCAGAATTATGAGTTATTTCGACTTTGCTAGCCTCACACATCAATAATCCAAGCTGATGTGTAACCGCAGGAAGACCACTAGAATAAGCAACAATTTTATCTGTAATGGTATGTGGAATTGAGATGTTTAATAAATCTTGACCAACCGTAAGTATATCTTCTAAATCTTCCACACTCATCAGAGGAACTTCGATTTCAGAAATTCTGTTACGCATTTCAGGGTCATATTGAACCACTTCTCGTGCTGTATTTACAGCTCCAATTGCAATAATTTTGAGCTTTGGATAATCAACTGATGAATCCATAAAAACTTTCATTATTTGAGCTAATAAAACTTTATCTTCTGAATTTATTTTATGAAAATCTTCTATTACCCAACAATTTCCAGACTCTCCAATAAACTTGGCTAGTGTTTGAGGGTTAATGGGCAATTCTACAGCTCTTTTTACAACTGTTTTACTACTTCCAGAAGTATCTGCTGATATAGATGCCTTTAAACCGAAATAAGATGCGCTCAAACCTCCACCTAATTTATTGCTTTCAACTTTATCTGATTGTGTTACATAGAAAATTTCTAATTGACTAAATGCGTCTTTTACAATGTCTGATAATGTCATTCCAGTGACACATCTCGTTGTAATTGATTTTATTTTTTTTGCTTTGAATTTATTTGTCAAAAGAGTTGTTTTTCCAGCTCCTGAATGTCCATAAATTACCAATTGTTTGCCTGGTGTTTTTAAAGCTCGTTCTAGTCTATTGTTCACAGAACTTCTTTCAACGAAAGTATATTTAGCTGGCTGACTTGGTGTAAAAACCTCTTCTAATGTGTATTTCTTTTTCTTTTTTGCGTTCATTTAGGTGTATTAATGCCAACGTTGTTGTATAAGATTAGTTGCGTGATTTAAGCACTAAAGTTAGCAAATAAATCACAGATAGAAAGTCCGCGAGGACTTTCGTAAACTGGCTAAAACTAGCAATTAATTTTATACGGTGTTGGCAACTGGCTTTTTATTCCGTTTACCATATTTTCCACCATTTTTGTTTTTTGACTTCCACTTTTTCGAGTTTCATTTTTTTTATTGGGACTTGTTTTCGTTCTAATTCCTTTCCTTTTCTTAAAATCAGTGTTTTCAAGTCAAGTTCATAATTAGTTTTGTCATATTTCTCTCCGCTATCACTATTATTCCAATCATAAAGTTGACCTTTTAGAACTCCATTTTCAATTCGGTTATTTCTTATTCCGTCCCAACATAAACTCTCGATGTATTCTATATCATTCGGTTTATTTACTATTGCTATTGAATTGGAACTTAAAATCAATATTAGTTTACTTTTGTATTTTAAAATTTCTGAAACATAATCAATCTCCTTAATTGGATTTATTGTTTCAACGTCAACTATGTAATTTGTGTTTAACTCATTGGTTGTTGATATGAAAAAATATCTGTTGTCTTTTAAGTCAATTATTTCAATTCCTTTTTCAATTTCTCCGTGAAATCCGTAAACCCATTTTTCTCCGTTGTTTTTTGTGAATTCTATTGGGATACAATATTCGGATAAACAACCATTAATAGCTAAATATCCATCCATATACGCAGGTGGATATTTTAAAATTTTATATGGATTTTGATTTTCAGTCACGGTTTTTTCAGCTTGTTGCCAACGTGTTTGTGTAAAATTAGTTGCGTGGTTTAAGCACCTAATTTAGCAAATACAAACCGAATAGAAAATCCGCGAGGATTTTCGTAAGTAGGCTTGCACCAAGCAATTAATTTTACACGGTGTTGGCAAATCGTTTTTATTTTTATGGTATTAAAATTAGTCGTTGTTTTAACTTGTCATTACCCAAAACCCAAACAATTAAATATCCGCCAGCTCCATCGCTATTCCATTGATGAACAATATAATCATCTTTGTTTTTATTGATTTCAAATTCATTGTTACATTCAAAAATATCCTCGTAAAAGATGTTTGGAATTTCAATAGACTTTCCATTTATTGAGGTTTCAATTCCTTCAACTTCTGTTTTAGGAATATTTCCGTCAGTTCCATAAATTCTACGTCCATTAATTTTGGTCAGCCATTTTCCGTCAAAATCCGAAATTTTATTTTCCAAACTAAATTTCTTTAGCTTATACTCAAATGAAAATTCAGTTCCAGTGTACTTAGTCAAATCCTCAATTTGGCATAAACGACTTTTATGAATGTAACCCATAAAAGTATCGTCTTCTCCACATTCCAATTGGTATTTGTTTTTTGAAATATATACGGTTATCCAATCCGATTCTGTTTCGTTTTCTTGATAACTAAATACTTCGGAATCTTTGAGTTTATAAATGACTTCAGAATCAATTTTAGGAAGTTTCCGAACGTTTGTAAATCCATCAACATCTTTTATAACTGCAATTTGTCCGTAATTTAGATTACAGAAAAATAGGATTGAAACGATTATTAAAAAGTTCTTCATTTTCTAATTATGCAGTTTTTCTTAAATGTTTGCCAACGTGTTGCATATGGAAAGTTGTGTTTACGCGCAATGAAATTCCGAAGGAATTTCAGCAGTAAGTAAATAAACAACTTCCATAATTAAGACACTAAAGTAAACAATTTTTTATATGCTGTGTTGCCTACAGTTTTTAATTTTTACTTTTTTATAGGTAAACAAGCTAATTCGGTTTGCGTCGTTGTTGCGTCTGAGTGAATATCGGAAGATCGTATTTCTTACATTATCAGGCTAAAATTCTGAATTGGTTAACTGAGTACTTTGCGTTAGCTAAAGACTAATAATGTTGGCTTAAAATCAGTGATTTTTATATTCGGTATGACACGTTTTGATTTGAGTTCTGCAATTGTAGGCAACGGTCTCGTATAACCGTCAGTTACGGTTTTAAAGTTAATAATTTTCGGTTAAGCACTGACCTTAGCAATTCCGAGTGGATTCGGACGTAGTCGAATCCGCCGTAATTGCGGTTATACATTGTTGGCACACGTTTTTTAGTTCAGTTTATATTCTACAGTTGCTTTAATTTCTCCGATTTTATTATCGGGAATTAAAGTAATTCCAGCTTTTTTTATTCTCTCACTCTTTGTCGGTACAAATTTCACTTTGGAATACATTTCGTTTTCAATTTCAATTTCAGAATTCCCAACTAATTTTTGTCCTACAATATCCGTTGGAATAAAAGAATATTCACTTTCTCTTTTTAATTTATTATTTTCAGTGTATGCTTTAAA
Organism: Olleya sp. Hel_I_94; assembly: GCF_007827365.1. Classification (NCBI taxonomy): domain Bacteria; kingdom Pseudomonadati; phylum Bacteroidota; class Flavobacteriia; order Flavobacteriales; family Flavobacteriaceae; genus Olleya; species Olleya sp. Hel_I_94. The sequence continues at coordinate 1,498,230 of NZ_VISI01000002.1, read as the reverse complement.
AGTCACTTTTTGAAATAGAAATTCAGAAAGTAAAAGAGGTTTTATAAAAAGTATTAAAAATATTTGAGCATTTAATCCTAAAGATACAGAACCGATATTAAGAGAAAAATGAATATGCAGAAATTGAGAAAAATCAATAGTATGTTCTCCAAATATCAAATATGGAATTTGAGCAATAATCCAAATGATACCCAAATAATAAAAACTCGATTTTTTGGTAAAAAACAGTATTGCTGACGCAATTCCAATTAGGCTAATTATGATTGTTGGGTTTAATAAATTAATCAAATTATTATTAATTGTCAGTAAACTTGCAATTAATACAAAAATGTAAAATCCTGTCAATAGTTTCATAGGTTAGTTCGATTTTTCAAATGTGTGCCAACGTTGTTGTATATGGTTTGTTGCGTGGTTTAAGCACCTAAATTAACAAATAAAAACCGAATAGAAAATCCGCAAGGATTTTCGTAAGTAGGCTAGAACTAGCAATAAATTATATACGGTGTTGTAGCCAGTATTTTTTCCTTAAACTACTTAATTTAACTTTGTTCTTACACTTATTATTTTCAAAGTCAGAATAGAATTCATCTTGAAATAATTTCAGATTGTCCCAATTCGAAAAGCTTTGATAATCTTTATTTGAATAATAATCTTTACTAACTTTTAATTGTCCAATTTTTTCAAATTCCGTTTCTGATTTTTTGAAATGTTGAGCATAATACCAACTAATTTGTTCCTTTGGTTTATACTCTTTGTTTATTTGTTGTTCAAGTCTAAATAATAGCTTTGCGTTTTCGAAATCTTTTTCGGTTGGTTTTTCTGATTGTTTAATGTCAGTTACAGCAATTAAATTCAGTCCAAATTCCGTTTCTATTTCCGATTCCAACACGAAAACTCCACAATAATCTCCATCATTTAATTTAAAAGCCAAACAGTCCCCTTTTTCAAAAATTGCATTTCGTGATTTTTTTACCTTTCGTTTTCGAGATGTCTTTTTTTCGGTCGATATTTTCTCTAAAAAACTATCGAGAACTTTTTTCCTTTTAGTCAAATAAGATGTTGAAGCGTCAAGTTCTTTCCACAATTCAATATCTTTTCCAGATTCGACAATATCTTTAATTCGATTAAGAACTTTTGGGTCAAGCGATTTACATTCCCATTGAGATTTGGCGATAGTTATCCAAAAATTATTTTGGTCTTCGTGAGAATCAATCAGTTCCTTATTTTCCTTAATTAACTTTTCGGTAATCGCAGAGACTTCCATTCCTTGATTATATAATTCAAAGAATTCATAGTTAATATCTTCGTAAATATCATTTGAAGAAATTCCTGTTCCCCAAGTTCCCATAGGCGTTTCTTATATTGGCTACAACGGTTTTGTGTATGATTAGTGGCGTGTTTAAGCACCTAATTTAGTAAATAAAAACCGAATAGAAAATCCGTGAGGATTTTCGTAAGTAGGCTTGAACTAGCCATTAATTATACACGTTGTTGTGTGTAGTGTTTTTACGTTCTGCTTGGTTTTCCAATGTTTGTTATTTAGTTCAAATGTGAGCGTTGGCAAGACATACTCTTTTGCAATTTTTGGCTTGTGTGTTGGCTGAAGCGAATTGCGAATGTGTATGGCTTATGCGTTGGCATCTTCTACTATTTTAATTTCCTCTTGAGTTAATTCATAATGTTTGTAAATCAAATTATCAATTTCATTTTCAATTCCATTTATGCGATTTTTAAGCTCGTTTATCTCTTTATTATATTCATCAAAATATTCTTCCCATTCGTCTTGTTGAGAAAGACTTAATGTGATTTTCTTTTTCTTAAGTTCTGCTAAAAAGGTTTTAAAATCATAATCGTAAAACTCGTTTAGCTTTTTAGAAAGTTTGTCTATGCCAAAACTTTCTGTGTTTAATACTCTCTTTCTAAAACGATTAATCTTTTTGTTAAGAGAAGCATATAAAGTTCTTACTGTTTTAGCAGGTTCAGTCAAATCTGAACTCTCAATAATTAAATGCTCTGGAAAACTTATAGTTTCTAAATAAATTCTTTGCATATTCAATCTTCCACCATTTTTAGGGTCGCCAAGTGAAGCACAAATATTCATTAAATAATACCAAATGAGTTTAGAATTTAATAAGCCTAATAACGAAAGACTTGAACTATTAATTAAAAATATTGTTTTGTTTATATACGTGCTTTCCTCGTCAAATGCAAAACGAGAACTCATTGCAATTTCTGGATAAATAATTTTGGGGTTATCAATAAGATTGTAATAATCACAAGCTCTTAATTCCCACCAATACTTTCCTTTATCTGTTCGTTTTTTTGCTTTTTCTTTAAATGGTTCTAAAAATTCTGCAATTCCATAAAAATTAGTTTTTAGCCAAAACCACGCATCATTTTCATTTTCAAATTCTTCTTGTAAATCTGTATAACCACTTGGAATACAAATTAAATGTTTTCCTTTACTTCTAATTTCAAATTTCCGAACATCATCGCCATCAATAAATTTCTTGATTAATTCGGCAGACTTTGGGTCTTTTGTGATTATATCTTTTTGTACTTCTTCGCTTATTATAAAAGCATCATTTAAACCTGTAAGTAATCCACGTTTAATATCTAATTCTTTATTGTTAGCAATAGAAATTCCATTGTTTTGAACTTTATTTAAAATTGAAAGTTCTTGTTCTGATATTAAATTCCATTTTTCTTGTTGAAAGATTTCAGGTTTTAGACTTATTCCCTCACTTTTCAGGCTAAAATTAATATCTAAATTTTTAAGAGTTTGAATTTGAAGATATTTAGCATCATAGTCAAAAACTTTATTGCTAATTATCAAAATCAGAGGTGAAGTAACAGCATCTTGAAAAACATTTAATTCTCCAAAATCAATTAATTGTTCAATTTGTAATTTACTTAAAAATTGCTTTAAATTTTTTCCATAAGATGCTTTGATAAATTTGTTTGGATTAATAAAACCTAATAATCCGTTTGTTTTCAAAGCTTTGATGCCCAATTCAATGAAATACACATATAAATCTGCTGTACTTAAATATGTTTCATAATCCTTTTGAAATGAAGGTTTAAACTCTTTAATTATCTCGTGTCTAACATAAGGTGGATTTCCAATAATAACATCAAAACCTCCATTTGCAAAAACTTCTGGAAATTCGTTATTCCAATTAAAAGCTTTTTCTCTAGCAAAAGTAGGGTCATCAATTAAACTGTTACCACATTTAATATTATTGTTTAATGAAGTTAGTTTTCTGTCTTTTTGTGCTGTTCTTAACCAAAGTGATAGTTTTGCAATTTCTACACTTTCATCATTGATGTCAACACCATAAATATTATTTTCTAAAATTGCATTTTCAACTTCACTTAAAACCATTGCGTCTCCAAAGAGTTTGGCTTGTAATTCGTCAATATATTGATGTTCTGCAATTAAAAACTCCAAAGCTTGATTTAGAAAAGCTCCACTACCACAAGCTGGGTCGCAAATGGTAATTTGTAATAGCCATTTTCTATAATCTTCTAATTTTTGAGTTAATTTTTTTAGTGTTGCTTTCTTTCTTCCTTTACGTTCTTTTTCGTATTCAGCTTCTTGTATGTCAAGTTCAATTTTCTTTTCCTCACAAAGTTTGCCAACAGTATTATCTACAATGTATTTGGTAATGTATTTTGGCGTGTAAAAAACACCATCTTTTTTTCGTTTTGTTTTGCTTTGTTCAGTTGAAACTCCTTGAATTTCTGCTTGGATTTCGTCAATGTCGTTTAGAGAATGTTCAAATATATGACCAAGAATATTTACACTTACTTCACTTTCAAAATCGTAATTGCTTAAATTAACTGTGTGTTTGTAAAGCAATTCATCGTTAATTTTGATGTTGTCTAAAATCTCGTCTGGTGCAAACAAACCTCCATTGTAAGCAAAAATATCGTGTTGTTGTCCTTTATAACCAGAATTCATATAACCGAAATACTTTTGAAAACGGTCGTACAAAGGAAAATACTCATCGTATTTATCTTTTAAATCTGTCCATTGGTTTACTATAGACCTAATTGAATTAGGTGGAAGTAATAACCTGTCTTCTGCAAAGAAGATGAATAAAAAACGGTCAAGTAATTTTTGCGTTTTCTTGAATAAGGTTAGTTTGTCGTATTGCGGATTTTCCTTTTGAATGCTATCAAAAACTTCATTTCTGAAAGATGCGTAGTCTTTGTAAAGTTCTTTTGTGATTTTTTCCTCTTGCGTTAAGGATTCGTCCTTAATTTTTTTAGGAATGTCTTTTAAAAGATATTCAGACGAAAGGCAAAGCCAAAGGATATCAAAACGTTCTTTCGTTAATTGGAATAAATTAAATTCTTCAAAATCTACTGCATTGTCAATGTAAAAACGCAACTTCTCAAAGTTGGAAGTAATTACATAATTACAACCAGGTTGGTTGTTTTTATATCCAAATGCTTGAGTTTCTACTTTGCTTAAATCGGTTGTGTTTGTTCCTTTCAGTTCAATTACCGCAAGTGCTTTTTCGCCTTTTAAAATTGCTCCATCTGTCTTTTTTGAGCCTTTTATGTTTTTTAATTCCGTTGTAAGATTAAAATCTGGTGTCGGATTCTTAACGTATTCAAATACGTTTACAAAAAGGTCAATCAGAAATTCGCCTTGATATTGTTCCTCTTTGGAATTTCGAATATTTTCCTGAATGGTCGGATTATGGAAATGGCTCGTAAATCGTTCGTAAGCTTGATTAACTTTTTCGGACTCCAATCCTTTTAAATATTTGTTTAGAACAGAGTTCTGAAATAAGCTCATAAAATTTTAATCTTTTTTCTCAAATTTAATATTATTCCGAGCGTTGGCAAGAAACAGCTCTTTTATTTTTTTCAGCGTTGGCTTTCGTGTCGGCAAAAAAATAAATGTGCTGTTTGAGCGTTGGCTTTTTTAGTTCAAATGTTCAATTTTAGCACGATTTTTACATTACACACAACGGTCTTGTGTATGGCTCGTTGCGTGCAAATTAGCGATTAATTTTCGGTTGAGGCACAAGCCAGATTTTTAAATTTTACTATTTATCTTTTTTATTGGAAATCGTCAAATTTAAAAATTTGGCGACTTTCCAAATATGCTTTAAATTTGGTTTAATCAACTGAATAGCAATGAGCTATACACGTTGTTAGCCACAGTTTTTTACTCCAATTAAATTTGTTTCCATTTTCTTTCCTTTCAATAATAAAGAACCTAAGTTTTTGAACTTATAGTGGTCTAAATTATCAAACTGTTTATATAAATCTTGAGAGATAATAAGTTGTTGTTCAAATTCGTTACATTTAGATTGAATGCGTGCCGTAGTATTGATAACATCACCGTGATATGCAATTTCTTTCTTTATTGTACCTACTTCGGCAACCATCAACTTACCCGCGTGGATACCAGCCTTAAATTCTGGAATAATATTATAGTTAGATTTATAGTATTCTGATTTATATTCTAAGCTTTGAATAAAGGCAAAAAACATTTTTAAACAATTGTTGTTTTGTATACCGTTTTGAAAATTCCAAATAATTACTGCTTCATCTCCTACATATTGAAATATTTCTGCATTATGTTTTCTTAATAATGCATTTAAATCAGAAAAGCAATCTTGTATTAGTTTACTATACTTTAAATGCCCAAGCTCTTCGGCAATTGAAGTAGAAGACTTTAAATCTATAAACATAAAAACCCTGTATTCTTCTTTTGGTTGCCTGTATTTTCCTATAAGTATATTATAAAAATTCTTATGCCCTAATCGTTGTGTAGCTATATTTATAAACGACAATCCCATTGATACAACACTAGCATATAATAACGCAGCCCAAAATAATTTAGTTGAAAACCACCAATTTAGATAGGCTAAAATGTCAAGATTATCGTTGTCATTATCAACTTGAAACCCAAAAATAATAATAGTAAGAGTAAAAATTATTATGAATAAAATTGACTCTAGAACAAACATAACCCACATAGGTAGGTTAGCGAAAATTTTTCTTTCGAAATAATAGTTGATAAAAGAATATAATACCCCAAATAAAACACCAAAAAAAATAGAGTGTTTTATATTTACTATCATAGAAAAATCATTATCAAAATTGGCATAAGTAACAAGTTCTTCAGATATACCGTAATATCTAAAAACAGTATATAATACCATTGCAATTATCCAAAACAATAATGATATAAATAGTTTATTGAGGTATTTTCTAACTTCTCGCATTATTGAAGTAGTAATTAAATATAAACAAGGTTATTTACTACTTAATTATTTAAAAATATAAGTTAAAGAAAAATTACCCCAATTATTTGTTAGTTTATCTGAATTTGGGTTGTTATCTAGAATATCTGTAAGCCCAATATTATAAGATAACCCTAATTGAAGATTTTTTGATAAATCATAGCTAACACCAATAGGTATACCTAAATCAGTCTGCTTAAAATCATCTTTGTCAAAGTTGGAACTATCAACATTTAATAAGAAATCCATATATACACCAGTCATTACTCCAAGTTTCTCTGTAGCATAGTATTTAAGTAATATCGGCATATTGATGTAGTCTAGTTTTAAATCGGAAAAGTTACCATCTTTATTTTCCCCTCTTTGAGAATAAAGAATATTTGATTGAAGTGAGAATTTGTTTGAAAATTTCCATTCCCAATATAAACCACCTGAAAAACCTAATGATGATTTTCCTTCATAGTTAGAAATATTAGATATATTACCTCCTGCCATAATACCGAAAACATTTTTTTTATCAATGTTTTGGGAATATAATTGACTACTTATTGTGAATAGGAATGTTAAGATTAAATAATAATTAATGTTTTTGGGTTTCTTCATTACCGATACTTTTGTTATTAATTTCATTTCTGTGTTGATGTTTATTTATAAATATTTTTAAAAATCCTTTTAATTTTTTTATTATCTGTTTACCTAATAAGGCAATTGAAGCGTAAAAAGTTATCTCACCTATAATTATTAATATTGAAGTGATTATTAGTTTGTGGTTTTTTAATTCTAAAAAAGGAACCACAAAAACACAAATCCAAGAAAAAAATGAGATAGTTAATAACGTGTATCCAGTTGTTCGAGTAATATTTTTTTTAGATTCTGTGTTATTGGTATTATTATTCATTTTTTCTTTATTTCTTAGTTTTTTGAGATTATACCATTCCAAAATATTTCCCATATTGTCTTAAAAACTGTTTCTTTATCTAAACCAGTTTTTATTTGATTTCCTCCTAGTTTTAAAATACTAGTGTAATAAGCCTCTAACCACTGAGAATTAAGTAAAGGATTGCAGTCATACTCACTTAGAAATGTTGTGAAAATAGAAATGTAATCTTGTTCGATTTTCTTAATCAAATCTTCTTCAAATTTATATTTATCGCTATGCGTTTCATACAAATTATAAATAGTTGTATATCTAGAATACCATTTTAAATCATATTTCAATAGACTTTTTATTGTGTCAACTGTATTCATTTCTGCCCAAATAATATCAATGAAGCCTTCGGTATATTCGTTTAATAAAGTTTCGAAAACTTGAATAATGAGTTCTTCTTTTCCGTCAAAGTAACGATGTAAAGTTCTTCTGCTAATACCTGATTCTAAGGCAATTTCATCTAGTGACACGAAAATGTTTTTTTCCAATAAAACAATCGCTATATCAATTATATGCTCTTTTGATTTCTTCATTTGACACAAATACGTGACAAATATATTAAAAATTGACACATAAGTGTGTCAAAAAAATGTAAATGTGAAATTATGATTGCAATGAATGCTCTTTATAGAATTCAAGGGTAAATTGTGGCTAACGTGTTTGGCTATGGTTTCGTTGCGTGAAAATCCGCGAGGATTTTCCGCCGTAAACCGAAGATAGCAAATTTGCGAGGACTTTCCGCAAGGAAAGTCAGAAGCAATGAACTATAGCCGGTGTTGTAGCACGTTTTTTTATTTTATTCTTAATGCTAATCCCTCGAATTCTTTTTCCATTTCAATATAGTTTTCTCTCGATTCGTTTATATAGTTTATTGAACAAAATCGATTGTTAGTAACCAATTGATATGTGTTTTGAAATCCGATTGTGTCTTTTTGGTTTTTTATAAAAGCAAAAACTAATTTATAAGCCTTTGCATTGGTCAAAGCATTCTCATCTTTTTCTATTAGTACTGATTTTAAATTCTTTTCAGAGGTCGATTTTTCGAATTCATTTACCAGAGAGAAGTCAGTCGGATTATCAAGCTTGGGCAAAGAGTCAAACTTTATTTTTTGGTCAGATAAAAAAATGAAAGCTTTGTTTTGAGGTTTATTGGTTTCAATAATCCCGAAATTAAAATTTCCTCCGATTTTTTTATTTGTGTTTTCGCTTAATATTATTTCTCCAGCATTCCCTTTTTTGTCAATTAATTTGTATTTGCTGTTTAAATAAGACGAAGTCTTTTTATAAACAGTATCGTTGTCCATTATATTAATATTCAGTTCGCTTGATTTCTTGTTGTTTTGGCAAGAAAAAAAGGTTAAAATCAAAAATAATGTTGTGAATATTCTCATTTCTCAAATGTGCTACAACAATTGAATAAACTCCCAAGGGAGTTTATTCCTATTATATATACCTACAAATCTAACGGATTTTTTATTAAGTTAAAAGTATTTGTGGCAACATGAGTGTAAATTTCTGTGGTTTTTGACGAGTTATGGCCAAGTAGTATCTGTATGTACCTTAAATCTGTACCAGATTCTAGGAGGTGAGTTGCAAAACTATGTCTTAGCACATGCGGAGAAACTTTAACTTTTATTCCTGCTTTTGCTCCTGCATTACTTACAATTTTATAAACACTATTTGCATTATATTTTTGACCTCTAACACCTTCAAATAGATAGTCTTTTGGTTGGTATTGCTTAAAATACAGTCTTAAATCTTTTAGAATACTATGCGATAATAACGTGTAACGATCTTTATTTCCTTTGGATCCTAATACTTTTATTACCATACGTTTACTATCTATGTCTTTTGGTTTTAAACTTAATAATTCGCTTCGACGTAATCCAGCCGAATAGAGTAGGCTAACAATACATTTATGTTTTATGTTGTTGGTGGATTCAATAAGTTTTAAAACTTCTATTTTGGATAATACAATTGGTAGTTTGGCTTCTTTCCTAGGTCTTTCAATTGCATAAAACCGGTTTGGCATGCCTAAAACAACTTCGTAATAAAACTTTATACTATTAATAGCTTGATTAATGTAGGAGTTGGAGTGTTTGCTCTGTATCAAAACCTGTATGTAGTTGCGTATGTCTACTTCATTTAAGCTATCTATATCTTTGTTTATATGGTAATTTATAAATCTTTCAAAACAAGACACGTAGGATTTTACTGTGTTATTAGCATATCTTTTTAATTCTAATTTTTGAAAATAAGATTCTGGACAAGACTTCAAGTTTTTGGGTAAGTCTCGTTTTCTGTACCATTCTACATTAAATTCTTCATCCAATTGTTTGGATTTGGTAGTCTGAAAAAAGTATTTTCCATTAATCCAGGCAACACCTCTAAATAAATCAAATATTGCACTTAAGTTATTTGTTGTGTTTTCAATATAATGCATATTAAACTCATCTGTCCATTGTAAATCTGGTAATTCTTTTATTAAAGAATTTAATACCTTATCAGAGTAAAATTGTAGTCCAATAAATTTTTTATTATCTATTAAAAGATGTTTTAGTGTAATATGTTTTTTTAGTTCCATAGCCAATATTACTTTTATTTAAGTAAATAGTTGTATATTAAACGTTTAATAAACGTATAAATAACTGCTGTATATTCTGTTTTATGAAAAAAAGCAAAACATGTCTGTCTTGTAATAAAGAGGTATCAGGACGATCGGATAAAAAATTTTGTGATGCTTATTGCAAAAGCTCTTTTCATTATAATAAAATGATAGAGGATACACCCAAGTTTTATAGTCGTGTAGACAAACAATTGAAGCTAAATAGGCGTATTTTAAAAATTTACAACAAAGCTGGGAAAGTGACGGTTAGATCTAACGTAGTATTAGATTTAGGGTTTGATCCCAATTTTTTTACCCATTACTGGAAAAACAACAAAGATGAAGTGTATTTATTTGTTTACGAGTTTGGTTTTATGAAAAAAAAGGAGAGCGGAATAGAGAAGTATATATTGGTAAAATGGCAGGATTATATGCTTAAAAAGTAACTGTAGCATAAAATTAAACAGTATGTAAATAGCGTTTTAAAAAAAAAGCCTCGCAATTTGCGAGGCTTTTTTTAGTAATTAAGTCTTATTTTAAAGTAATAGGAAACTCTACAACAGTAGTATCCCATCCAATTTTTAAGTGTACTGTGTTTTTAGATGCCTCGTATAACGCGATAGACAGGTTTTCAATTTCTGTATCACTTTCAGTAACAGCTACGCTTACACTAGCAACATCGTTACTTTCGTCATAACCGTAATTTCCCCAACCATCTAAACCAGTATTTAGTTTAAGTGTCCACTCGTTAGCAGTAGGGATGATTATTATAGAATATCTTCCAGCTTTTACCGTTTTTCCGCCAACAGTAACATCGTTTAAAAATAATATCTCAGTAGACTCATTAGCACCAACTCGCCATGCTTCTCCAAATTTTAATAAACCTCCAAAAATGTCTCTCCCTTTTTTTGCAGGTCTAGAGTAAGTTACTCTAATTTGTGGCTCCATTGCGGCTTGCTTAGCTTCATCTTTTTCAAACGCTCGTTTTGGTGCGTTTTCTGGATAATAGGCACGATCCATTGGGCTTTTGTCCATTTTAGCAAACTCTTGTGCATTGACAGTCGTTCCTATTAATACAACTGCGATAATAAATAGTAATTTTTTCATTTTAGTTTTTGTTTAAATTAATTATGTTCTCGGTTTTTATTTCTGAAAGTTTTTCAAGCATATCAGCTTCATGTAATGTAGGTAGCGTTTGTAATGCAGTACCAACATCTGCTTTATAATTTATATAATCCTGAAACGTTATGCCATCAATAACACGACTGTTATAAGCGCTTCTAAATCTTACACCACCTTCATTGACATGATAACTGTAGGCTAAATAGTCAATTTTATTAGTGTCCTTATTTATCCAATAATAAAACTGGTCGTCAAAGTCTTGTCCACCACCTGCTTCATTAAAAGTAATTTGTATGACTGCATAGTCTTTATTTTTTATAGTAGTAGCTTCAATATAACTAGCGTTAACAGCAGGATCATTTAATTTGTAAGGTAACATAGCAAAATAAATAACCGAGTTTATCGCTCCTGAGCCATCCACAATTTCCTTTTCCGTTAGTGTAACTGCTTTATTATTTAAAAGTCTTGAAAATGTAGTATTAGTCAATATATCTTGGATCGTATCGTTGTCCTTTATATACGTTTTAGTGTACTTATAATTAGAACCTTCATTTTTAAATTGATACTGCTTATCTCTAAAAGTAAACGCATAATGTGCAGTTTGGTATAAGTCGCCACCATGAGCCAAAATAGTTTTATTTATAATTTGCTGCGCTTTACTAAGGGTAGTCGTTGTTACTGTTGTACTATCTATGACTGTTGCAGTATTACTAGTGTTGCGTTCTTTACAGGACGTGTTTAAGGCTAGTAATAGTAGTATAATAACAGGTCTTAAAATGGTCATTGGTTAATTTTTAGATGAAATTACAATTTTTGTCGTTTTAAAAACAAGACCTTTCAATTAATTAGTAAAATTTTATGATAGCTTCCATCATGGATATGTATAACGAAGTGTTTAAAATGTACTTAAAAATTTTACTTTTGTAACATGGTAGATAATTTTGAAAACGAATATTTTGGTATAGGTATCCAAAACGGAAAAACACCAGAAAACTTAGGTGTCCTTTGGCGTACTGCACAAAATTTAGGCGCAAGCTATATTTTTACAATTGGTAATAGGTATGCTAAACAAGCTTGCGATACGCATAATGCAGTCAAGTCTATGCCATATTTTCATTATGATACCTTTCAGGATTTTTATGATAACATCCCAAAAGGTGCGCGATTAGTAGGTGTAGAGCTGGATGATACCGCAGTGGATCTAGAAACCTTCCATCATCCTAGACGTTGTGTCTATTTATTAGGTGCAGAGGATCATGGATTATCTAAACAAGCGATAGAAAAAAGCCATTTTTTGGTTAAATTTAAGTCGCAATTAAGCTTAAATGTATCTGTTGCAGGAAGTATTGTGATGTATGATAGAGGAATAAACAAACCAAGGTCGTAACTTTGCGGTCTATTAAATAAGATTAAGATGGCACATAAAGCAGGTTTTGTAAATATTATTGGTAATCCAAACGTAGGTAAGTCAACACTTATGAATGCCTTTGTAGGCGAAAAATTGTCTATAATTACCTCTAAGGCACAAACCACAAGACACAGGATTTTAGGGATTGTTAATGGTGAAGATTTTCAGGTAATACTAAGTGATACACCAGGAATTATTAAACCAGCTTACGAGCTGCAAGCCTCTATGATGGATTTTGTTAAGTCCGCTTTTGATGATGCAGACATCCTTATTTATATGGTAGAAATTGGTGAAAAAGAATTAAAAGACGAAGCGTTTTTTAATAAAATTACCAATGCTAAAATCCCTGTTTTATTACTTTTAAACAAAATTGATAAATCTAATCAAGAGCAGTTAGAAGAGCAAGTGCAATCTTGGGCAACTAAAGTGCCAAATGCAGAGATTATTGCTATTTCAGCATTAGAAGGGTTTAATGTAAAAGAAGTTTTTGACCGTATTATCGAATTATTACCAGAATCTCCAGCCTTTTATCCAAAGGATCAATTAACAGACAAGCCAGAACGCTTTTTTATAAACGAAACCATTCGTGAAAAAATCTTAATGCATTATAAAAAGGAAATCCCTTATGCAGTAGAGATTGATACGGAAGAGTTTTTTGAAGAAGACCAAATAATCAGAGTAAGATCTGTAATTATGGTGGAGCGCGAAACGCAAAAAGGGATCATTATTGGACATAAAGGAAGTGCCTTAAAACGTGTAGGTGTTGAGGCTAGAAAGGATCTAGAAAAATTCTTTGGTAAGCAAATTCACTTGGAGCTTTATGTAAAAGTTAATAAAAATTGGAGAAGCAACCAACGTCAGTTAAAACGTTTTGGTTACAATCAGTAGCATATTTTAATGTAATCGTTGCTTTGACTTAACTTTAGGTTAAACTTGATGTTTCACTTTTATGGTTTATAAAAAAACCAACTAAAAATGAAACATTTAAAAAAGTCAGTACTATTATTTTCAGCCTTAACATTATTCCATTGTGCAAACGATGATGACGCTTCTGTAGATCTACCAACAGTAAATACAGCAGTTAATTTTACTTATAAAACCACAATTAATGTTGGAGGTGAGGCTGCTGCCGAAATTTCTGCATATGATAAAACAACAAAAAAGTTGTTTGTTACTAATGCTGAAAGTAATGAGATTTCTATTTATAACCTTACAGATTTAGAACTACCATTGCAAGAAGCATCCATTAGCTTAAGTGGTTTTGGTGCACCTAATAGTGTAGCAGTTTTTGATGGTAAGTTAGCAGTAGCTGTTGAAGCTTCAACTAAACAAAATCCAGGACAAATAAGAGTGTATAATACTGCTGATGCGTCTTTAAATAATACCTATACAGTTGGTGCGTTACCAGATATGGTTACATTTTCTAAAGATGGTAATTTTATTTTATCAGCTAATGAAGGCGAGCCAAATGCAGATTATACCAACGATCCAATGGGAACCGTAAGTATTATCGATTTAAATAATAACACTGTTACCACTTTAGATTTTACAAGTTTTAATAGCCAAGAGGCTACTTTGGAAGCCAATCATTTTAGAGTAACAGGATTAAATGCAGATCTAGCAAAAGACGTCGAGCCAGAATATATTACAGTGTCAGAAGACTCGCAGACAGCTTGGGTATCACTTCAAGAAAATAACGGAATTGCAAAAATTAACCTGCTAACAAAAACCATTGAAGCTATTTTTCCTTTAGGTTATAAAGACCATATGTTACCTCAAAATAGTTTGGATGCTAGTAACGAGGATGGCGTAACCCAACTTAAAAATTGGCCAGTTAGAGGTTTGTACCAACCAGACGCTATTGTATCTGTTAGAATAAACGGAACAGATTATGTGATTTCTGCTAATGAAGGTGATGCAAGAGAATATGAAGGCACTCCTGGTTATATAGACATTGACAGAGTTAAAGATTTAACCTTGGATGCCACTATGTTTCCTGCGTCAGAAGATTATCAAAACGAAGCTAATTTAGGACGATTAAACGTGATGTTGTCTGAAGGCGATATTGATAACGATGGTGATTATGACTATTTGTATAGTTATGGTGCACGTTCGTTTTCTATCTGGAGTGCAAATGGAGCTTTAGTGTATGATAGTGGTAATAGTATTGCAACGCAAACCTTAGCAGCTACTCCAGCAACCTTTAATGATGAGGATAAACGAAGCGATGATAAAGGTGCAGAACCAGAAAGTGTTGATGTTTTAAATATTGGTAACCAACGTTATATTTTATTTGTAGGATTAGAGCGTACAGACCAAATTATGGTGTATGATATTACTAATCCAAATGCTCCTGTGTTTTTATCCATTTTATCACACGCTGGAGACGAGGCTCCAGAAGGTCTGTTAGCTATTCCTGCAGCAGATAGTCCAACAGGAAAAGACCTATTGATAGTCTCTAACGAGGATAGTGGTACAGTATCATTTTACGAAAATCAACAATAAGATATATAAGATATAATCGAATTTTAAAAAAAGCTTCAGTGTAAACTGAAGCTTTTTTTTATTCATCTAAAACACTACTCATAAACGTGTAAAGTGCTGTCATTTCTTTTTGGTTTGACGTTTTACTTAAACGTCCAGAAAAATACAATATAAACCATAGTATAACCATACCAATTAGTCCCCAAACTTGTAATTGATAGTCTACTTTTAAGGCATAATTGGAGTAAGCCGAAATACAAAATGCTATAAATAATCCAGCAACTAAAAAATGTAAAAACATAAATAATGTCCAAACTGTTGGATTAGGACCAAAAAGCCCATACAATTGACTTTTGTTGTTTTCTAGATCATTTATCTCTAAATGTAATTGTGGTGACCAAAATTGTTGTTGCGCTTTTGGTAATTTAATAAACACATGATCATCCACTCTGGAGACTATAAATTGCTTCTGGTCCAGTCGTTTAGCTTCAAAATCTTCTAAAACAGACGTATGTGATCTATTTAATTCTATCTTAAATCGTGGACGCAGCACGACTTCATTTAAATTTTCGTTCATAATTATCTCATAATGAAAGTAAAATACTATTTTTTCTCAAACTAAACACTACCTTTGCACTCGCTTACAGGATATGTAATGCATAAAAAAACAAAGATATGGGTAATATAGTAGCTATTGTAGGAAGACCAAATGTTGGTAAATCAACTTTTTTTAATCGTTTAATTCAACGTCGTGAGGCAATTGTGGATGCTGTTAGTGGTGTTACAAGAGATAGACATTATGGTAAAAGTGATTGGAACGGAAAAGAATTTTCGTTAATCGATACAGGAGGATATGTAAAAGGAAGTGATGATGTTTTTGAAGCAGAAATCGATAAACAAGTTGTTTTAGCTATTGAAGAAGCAGATGCTATTATTTTTATGGTAAATGTGGAAGATGGTGTAACAGGAATGGATGAGGATGTTGCAAGATTACTGCGTAAAGTTACAAAGCCTGTCTTTTTAGTAGTTAATAAAGTAGATAATGGTAAGCGTGAAGAAGACGCTGTCGAGTTTTACAACTTAGGACTTGGTGAATACCATACTATTGCTAGTATTAACGGAAGTGGTACTGGAGATTTATTAGATGCTTTAGTAGCAGCATTACCAGAAGTAGAAGAGGAGGAAGAGGAAGTAGATGCTATACCACGTTTTGCAGTAGTTGGTCGTCCTAATGCTGGAAAATCATCTTTTATAAATGCCTTAATTGGTGAAGATAGATATATTGTTACAGATATAGCTGGTACAACCAGAGACTCTATTGATACAAAATATAACCGTTTTGGATTTGAATTTAATTTAGTAGATACTGCTGGAATTAGAAAAAAATCTAAAGTAAAAGAAGACTTAGAGTTTTACTCTGTAATGCGAAGCGTACGTGCTATTGAGCATTCTGACGTTTGTCTTTTAGTAGTTGATGCTACCAGAGGATTTGATGGACAAGTACAAAATATATTTTGGTTAGCACAACGTAACAGAAAAGGTATTGTAGTGCTAATTAATAAATGGGATTTAGTAGAAAAAGACCACAAGTCAACTATCGAATTTGAAAAATACATTAAAACACAATTAGAACCTTTTACTGATGTGCCAATTGTATTTATTTCGGTATTAACTAAGCAACGTATTTATAAAGCTATTGAAACCGCTGTTGAGGTGTACCAAAACCGATCTAAACGTATCAAAACTAGCGAGCTTAATGAGACTTTATTACCTATCATAGATAATTATCCACCACCAGCTTATAAAGGTAAATTTGTTAAAATTAAATACGTAATGCAATTGCCAACACCACAACCGCAATTTGCTTTTTTCTGTAACTTACCACAATATGTGCGTGAAGGATACAAGCGTTATTTAGAAAACAAATTACGTGAGTTGTATGACTTTAAAGGTGTGCCAATTAGCGTTTACATGCGTAAAAAATAATTTTAAGGAAATTTTAAGTTTCTTTTAAGACTAAAGATAATATTACAAGGTTACTTTCGTTTTTGAAAATAAAGAGCTACTAATCAGGCTTTATAACATCAACCAAAAACCAATGCGTAATCTAATCATTATCACTGCACTGCTGTGTACCACTTTTTCATTTAGTCAATCCAAAGAATTTATTATAACAGGTCAGGTGCTTGATGACTTAGATCAAGCACCTTTAGAAGCCGCAACGGTTTATCTAGAGCGTGTCAAGGATAGTAGTTTAGTAACGTATACTATAACAGATAAAGATGGATCTTTTAGTCTAGAAGATGCTAGTGCTGAAGAAAATTTAAATCTTCTAGTGTCTTACGTAGGTTACCAATCTTACAAGAAACAAATAGCTATCAAAGCAGGCGGAAATATTAATTTGGGTAAAATTAATTTGCAAATTAGTAATGCCTTAGATGAGGTAGTTATCAAGTCTTCAGCGCCTGTAACTATTAAAAAAGATACTTTAGAGTTTAATGTAAATTCATTTAAAACAAAAAAAGACGCAACTGTTGAGGATTTACTAAAACAATTACCAGGTGTCGAAATTGATGAAGAAGGTAAGATTAAAGTTAACGGTAAAGAGGTTAATAAAATATTGGTAAACGGTAAACCCTTTTTTGGAAACGATCCTTCTATTACAATAAAAAACTTAACTAAAGAGATTATTGAAAAAATCCAGGTTGTTGACACCAAAACAAAAAGTGAAGCCTTTACAGGAGAAGAAGGAGATAAAGAAAACAAAACCATAAACTTAACCATAAAAGAAGAAAACAATAAAGGTGTTTTTGGACGTGTTGCAGCAGGAGTTGGGACAGATAAAAGGTATGAATTTGCTGGAATGTTTAATAGGTTTGACAACGACCAACGTATTAGCGTTTTGGTTGGTGGAAATAACATAAACTCGCCAGGATTTAGTTTTGGTGAAATCGAAAAAATGTTTGGTAGTGGAGGAAGCCGAAGTTGGGATAGCAATGGTTCTTTTAGTATTAACGGAAGACAATTTGGAGGTGGTCAAGGGATTACAACCTCTAAATTAGCAGGAGCCAATTATGCAGATGCTTTAAGCGAAAAAACAGAAGTTGCTGCAGATTATTTTTTCTCAAACAGTAATTCTGAAAACGAAACGTCTTCCCAAAGGGAAACTATTTTATCTGATTCTAGATATTTTTCTAATTCTACATCTCGCTCAAATAACGATACACAAAGTCATACTGTAAATTCGGATTTTGAAATAAAAATTGACACTACATTTTTTATAAACATCAAACCATCCTTTGCTTACTCTAAAAGTACAACAGATTATACTAGTCAAGACGAAACTTTAGATGAAGATAGAGCGTTAACCAACCAATCTACATTATCATCGTTTGTAGATAATCGCGTTAAAAACTTTTCAAATGAAATTAGCGTTACTAAAAAGTTTGGTAATAAAGGTGCCTTTTTAAGATTTGGATTGGATAACAGTTTTAATAATAGCGAAAGTGAAGACTTTATAAATTCTAATACCGAAGTGTTTGGATCAAGTCCAGAAACTATTAACCGAAACCAATTTACTGATGGTGATAACTCAAGCAACAATTTACAAACTGACATAAGCTATAGATTGCCAGTTATTGAAAAAGAATTTTTTGTAAGTTTTGATTATGAATACCAACGTAATAAAGACGAAAACATACAAAGTACCTTTGATTACAACTCTGGTACAGATAATTATGATGCTTTTAATGAACTGTTAAGTACAGATTTTGAATACACTGATATAAAAAGTGCACCAGGAGTTAGCTTAAGTTATAATAAAGAAAAATGGTCAGCTAGAATAGGTGCAGATTACGTGTCTAGAACTTTGAAAAATCAAGATGGATTACGACCGCAATTTAATGTTGAAAGAGATTTTAAAGCAGTCGAACTACGATCTAATTTTAATTATAGATTTAGTAAAAAGGCTTCTATTTACGCCAATTACAGACTATCAAATAGACCACCATCTTTAAGGCAATTACAAGCGTTTGAGGATGTGTCAAACCCATTAAATACAGTTGTAGGTAATCCTAATCTAGAGCCAACTAATGAGCATAGTTTTTACATGGGCTTTAATGCTTATAATTGGCAAGAACGTTCTGGTTTTTATATGTATGCTAATATTTCTAGAAGTCAAAATGCAGTAGTGTCCAGAACAACAATTGATCCAGCAACTTTAAAACGTATTACTACTTATGACAATGTAGACGGTAATCAAAGTGGGTATTTTGGATTGGATTATAGTAAAAAGTTTAAAATAGACTCTTTACAATCTGTAAGATTTAAAATTGGTAACTGGTCAAACTTTTCAAAAAATATAAACTATAATAACGACGTGCAATACGCAAGTAATGTATTGGTGTTTAATCCAAACTTTGGGATTGATTATGTTTATAATACTATTTTTGAGTTTAAACCACGTTACCGAATTTCATTTACAAATAACAAATATGATATTGAAGCTTTTGAAGACAGAAACTTCACATCTCATAATTTAGATTTAAATACTGCATTTTTTCTTCCAAAAGGTTTAGAATGGCGAAATGATGTCACCTATAATTATAATCCAAATATAGCAGATGGTTTTCAAAAAGATGCTTGGTTTTGGAATGCTAGTGTAGCGTATTCAGTATTAAAAGATAAAGGGTTAGTCACGCTAAAAGTTTATGATTTATTAAATCAAAATACCAACGCAAGGCGTACAGCTACTAATGACTATATACAGGATACGCAAAGTACTGTATTACGTCAATACTTTATGCTTAACTTTAGTTGGAAGTTTAACAGTTTAGGGTCTAAGGGAGAAACTAGAGATAATGGTATGTATTACATGGATTAATTAATCCATAACCTACATAAAGTCTATAATAAAAAAAGCAGCTTACCCTAAAACGTAAGCTGCTTTTGTGTTGTATAATATGTGATTAAATAATGTGCATTGTTTATAGTTATGTGCTTTTTAATACATGCATTTATTTAAAATAGCTGAGGTGTTATGTTAGTAAAAGTTTGTAGATAAATTAAATATTGCAAGTCGTTATTTTAATCCAAAGTGATTTATAGGACCATTTCCTTTTCCTAAAATTTTGTTTTTCCCATTAGCAATAGCCATGTTTATATATTCACAAGCTTGCTTAACAGCATATTCTAAGTCATCGTCTTTACTTAAAAATGCAGCTATACTTGAAGATAAACTGCAACCAGTACCATGTGTATTATTTGTGTGTATTCTTGGGTTTTTAAACACAGATAATGTATCAGTTGAATAATTGTACAATACATCAAACATATCGTCTAAAGTATCTTCTAAATGACCACCTTTTAATAATACAGATGTTTTAAACGTTAGGCCAATATCTTTTGCAGCAGCTTTAACGTTGTTTTTATGGATTACATATCCAATTAATGTTTCTGCTTCCTTACTATTTGGTGTAATTAACAATGCTTTTGGTAATAATTTTTTTAAGCAATCTATAGCTTGATCTGTAATTAACTTGTCGCCTGATGTTGCTATCATTACAGGATCTAGTACAACGTTTTTTGCATTGTATTCAGCTAATTTCATACCAACAATTTCTATTACTTCACAAGAATGGAGCATGCCTATTTTTATGGCATCAAAATTAATATCAGAGAACACAGCATCCAGTTGTTTTTTAATATGAAAAATAGGCATTGGATGTATATCAAAGACACCCTTGGTATTTTGCGCTGTAGATGCAGTTATGACACTTGCTGCAAATGCGCCACATGCCGAAATACTTTTGATATCAGCCTGTATTCCTGCGCAACCACCAGAGTCGCTACCAGCAATAGTTAATACACTTTTGTAGGGTGTTTTTATATTTTCCATGATTCTTTATTATAAGCACTATCCCAAAACATCCATTCTAATTTTGAAGCTTTTTCAAAAGCTTTATTCATGTTATTTATACTTTCATGTGATGCTTTAATAGTATGTTTGTTAGTTATTTCAATTGCACTTTTTACTGAATTTGCAAATGCTTCTCCACCATAGGTGTTAATCCAATCTTGGTATGGATTATTGTTTTTATTTGTCTGATTGGCTAAAATATAATCTCCAATCTGTTGGTAAATAGTAAAACATGGAAGCACAGCTGCAAGACCTTCTTCTAAAGATTTAGTATGTGCCATACGCGATAAGTAACTTATATATAGTTCGCACGTAATTGAAGCTTCGTTTGTTATAATTTTTTGATTAAGAAAATTTTGATGCAAGGCATTTTCTACATTTATGATTCCTGTGGCTGCATTCAAAAAAAACTGTGTATCATTTTCATCAGAACATTTTACACCTATTTGTGCCAAAACCTTTTTGTATTCAGATAAATAAATAGCATCTTGATTTATATAAAAATAAAATATGTCTTTTGGAAGCGTTCCAGCCATAAGCTCTTGTATAAAACGATGCGCTTTTATTTGTTCTAAAATGTGTGCTGTTTTTAAATTTATTTTTTCGTACCAGTTTGACATATAATTTCTTTTAATTGTGCTGTTGCTTGTTCTGGATTGTCAGCTTGTGAAATAGCCGAAACTATTGCTACACCATCTGATCCATGTTTTATTATACTTGCAGTATTTTTGTTGTTGATACCTCCAATACAAATAATAGGTATGCTGCATATTTTTTTTATTTCTTTTAAGCCTTCAATACCTAATGGCAAGTCTAAATCTTTTGTTTTTGTATTAGTATTAAAAATTGGAGATATGCCAATATAATTCACGTCTAGATGGTTAGCTTCCAAAGCTTGTTTTATATTACTTACAGACCAACCAATAATTTTGTTTTTGCCCAATAACTTACGAGCAAGTCCTACAGGCATATCCTTTTGACCAATATGTACACCGTCTGCATCTATAGCTAAAGCAATATCTATTCTGTCATTTATAATAAGTGGAGTCTTGTATTTTAAACAAAGATTTTTTACAGCTAAGGCTCTAATATAAAATGCTTTTGTGTTTAGTTTTTTTTCTCTTAATTGAACTATGCTCACGCCACCTTTTAAACTAGATTCTAAAACATTTAAAAACGCTGTATTGTCAGTTATTCGTTCATCAGTAACATACATTAGAGAATAATCTTGCTGCTTCATTCTTTATTAGAAATTTGGTATAACGCATCAAGAAAATTTATTTGAAAACTCCCAGTACCTTTTGATATTTTTTCAGCCTTATTACCTGCTTTTCCCATTAATTCCATTGCCATATATGAAGCCACATGGTAGTTTGAGTGTACTGCTATACACGATCCAATGATGCTAGTCGCAGTGCAACCCATTCCGGTAACTTTGGCCATAATAGGTTTTCCTTTGGTTACTTTATCAATAAGCTCTCCAGTAATAATATAATCTACAGCACCACTTATAACAATGGTACTATTTAATTTTTTTGAAAGCTCTTGAGCTGCATTTAATGCGTTTTCTGAACTTATTGTACTATCAACACCTTTAGTATTATTGCTTAATTGAGTTAATGCTAAAATTTCTGATGCATTTCCTCTAATAACCGAAGGTTTGTATTGTTCAATAATTTGTAGAGCAGTTTTAGTTCTGTATGAAGAAGCGCCTACACCTACAGGGTCAAAAACAACTGGTATATTAAGTTGGTTAGCTTTTTTAATGGCTAATTCCATTGCTTCAACCCACTTTGGGCTAAGTGTTCCCATATTAATTACCAAAGCAGAAGAAATGGAAGTAATCTCTTCGACCTCTTCAATTGCATGAGCCATTACAGGTGATGCGCCAATAGCAAGTAATGCATTGGCAGTAGTGTTCATCACCACATAGTTGGTAATGTTATGAACTAAAGGTGTCTGTGCTTTTAATTCATTTAAAATTTTGTTGAGTTGTTGTTTTTTAGACATAGTATTTATTGTCAATTTTTATAATAAAAAAAGCCACTTTCGTAGCTGCGAAAGTGGCTTGTATAATTATATATCCAATTATGTACAAGGCTCGTTTCCCTCCGCTGTTGTTAAACATATCAGGTTCATAGGGTATAATCTCAGCCATATTTGGGCACCCCTAACGATTTTGTAAAGTTACTTTTTTTGTTTGAATTTGTCTATATAGTTTATTTGTTAAATGGTTAAATTGTTGAATATGATTTTATTCAACGTATACTTTTTGAGTGTATTCCATAATGTTTTTCAAAATGATTTTATTAACGCTTTCTTTATTAATAACTCCATTTTCATTATTTCTTCCCCAAAATTCATAAAGACTTTCTACTTCATCTGACAATAAAAAATAGTCATATTGTTCTTTCTTAAATCTTTGAAGTTCCTCAAAATTGAATGTTCTTTTCTGTATCAAATTTCCGTTTTCAATCTCCAAATATTCAAATATTCCGTTTTCAGGTTCTTTGTCAAATTCTCCTCTAAATTCATCAATTCTTATAAGTCCAGAATACCATTCAAACTTGTTATTTGGAAATAATTCATCTCGAAATGATTGCATATTAAAATTTATGTCAGTCAACCAATCTAGTTCTTTAATTAAAAGCTTATTATTTTTGACCTCAAATATCGCAACGTATCCTCTCCACAAAGCACTACAACTTATTTCAAATTTAGGACGTTTTTCTGGATGTTGTCGAAAGTAGAGTTCTATTAGTTCAGTATTAAGATAATATTCTTGATTTTCATAAATTAGTTTATCTCTGATTTGACGTGTCATTTTTTAATTGCGTAAAACGTGTATGTATATGTTTTCTTACGTGATTTAGGTACTAATTTAGCAATTATAAACCGAATAGAAAATCTGTGAGGGTTTTTGGAAGTATTGGAGAACCAGGCAAATTAATTATGTACGGTCTTGTGCCACGTGTTTAATAAGTTATTTTTCTTTCTTCTATGAGAGATGGTTGGTTGTGCGTATTAATTAATCTATAAATAATATTACCTTTTTTATCATATTTATATTCTATTGTTGTAATAGATTTTATAGTATCTGAATTTTTGAAAAATAGTTTTTCTCCATAAATATAATTATTTCTGTCATCAAATTTTCTGTTAGTGTAAGAAGTGAAAAGTTTTTTTCCTTTCTTATACCAATTTTGTTCATATTCATTCCCGTTTTTGTCATACTTATGCTCAATGATATTTTTAATACTATTGTCTTCTAGATTGTAACTTGTAGATTTAATTATTCGACCTTTTTTATCGTGAATTATAAGTGTTTTATCTTTAAGTTTATTGTTTTTGTCATAACCAAAATCAACATAATCAATTTTATTTGATGCGTATTCAAAAATTCTTTTTCCAGATAATTTATTGTTATGATAAAATTCAAATGTGCTTTTTTTGAAATTCTTATGTAACTTATAAATAGAAAGGATATTTTCAGTAGAATCTGTATAACAAACGCTTTTGATAGTAAGTTCTTTTTTATTAAATAGTCGTTCACATTTTTTTCCGATTGTGTCTCCTTTAGAATTGATACTATAATCTTTGAATATTCTATTTTTTTTATCAAAGAATGAAATTTCTGAATATTTCATTTTTCCTTTTTTTATAGTGTCATCAATTTCAATTACATCATAAAATGTGATTTGGATTTTTTTTGGATTGCCTATATATTTTTCTTCAAATCTACTTTTGTAATCAAAAGTTTTACAACTTGATATGGTTATTAAGATTAATAATATTAAATGGATTTTTCTCATTTTTGGAACAACACAGATATATGAAACCATTATATAATTTAATATTACCAACCTCCAGAAGCGCCTCCACCTCCAAAGCCACCTCCACCGAAGCCTCCACCAAATCCACCTCCTCCAGAAGAGCCTCCAAAACCACCTCCAAATCCTCCAGAACCACTTCTGTAACCTCCACGTCCAGAGTTGCTTAAAATGATAGCTTCTAAAATACTTCGTGTCGTGTTGCTACCACCTCCAAAGTTATCTGTACCATTGCCACCTTTTTGGTTTTTAGATACAGAGATTAGTATGATGACAAACACAATAAACAAAAAGAATATAAGTCCTACAGGGAATTCTCCTGCGTTGGTGTTCTGTCTAGAGCCTTGATATGCTCCAGTTAAGACTTCAAAAATAGCATCAGCACCACGATTTAAGCCTCCATAATAATTATTTTGCTTAAAGTATGGTATTATGTCTCTTTCTATAATACGACGCGACATAGCGTCTGTTAATAAATGCTCTACACCATAACCAGTACTAATATTTATTTTACGGTCGTCTCTGGCTAATAAAATAAATACACCATTATCTTCTTTTTCTTGACCAATTCCCCAAGCATGTGCCCATTGTGTACCTAAATAATTAATATATTCTCCATCTGTGGATGCTATTATAGCAACCACAATTTGTGTTGAGGTTGTGTCAGAGTATTTTATTAATTTGTTTTCTAAAGTGCTTTTCTCACTTGCGGATAACAAATTTGCATAATCATAGACGCTAGTTTGTCCACCATTTGATAGGCTTGGTTTTTCTGGTATTTTAAATTGTGCAAAACTTGTGCTAAACGATAGTAACAGTAATAATACAATGATTGGCATTGTATACTGTTTTATAGATTGCTTAAAAACTGCTAACCGTTGGTTTTTTAATTTCATCCTTTAGAGATCGTATTAGTCAACTGGTTAGTGTCATTGTCTTGGACTGGAAAATGGGTTTTTAGTTGTTGGCCTGCATGTAAAATACCATCTACTAACCCTTGTTTAAACTGACCATTTTTAAATTGATTTTGGATAATTAACTTAGTGTTGTCCCAAAAATCTTTAGTCACAACATCGTTAATACCTTTATCTCCATAAATACCAAATTTATGGTCGTTTACAGCAACGTAAATTAAAACACCATTTCTGTCTTTTGTATTATGCATTTTTAAAACAGAAAACACTTGTAATGCGCGACCTTCAAGGTTGTCATTACAAGTGTTTTCAATATGCACACGGATTTCTCCAGACGTATGGTCTTCTGCTATACGTATAGCCTCAACAATTTCTTGTTCTTCGGTAGTGGATAGAAAAGATTCTACGTCTTCAGGTATCATGTTTTTAGTCAAATTTAAATTCTACATCAGGTACGTTTTCAGATCCTGGATCAGCTTTGTATCTAGCCATTTCTTTAAATCCAAACCATCCTGTTAATAAGCTGTTAGGGAATTTAGAAGTATAAATATCATATTTATTTACTTCTTCATTATATCTATCTCTAGCAACATTTATTCGGTTTTCAGTACCTTCTTGCTGAGAGATAAATTCTTTAAACTGTTCTGTAGTTTTTAACTCTGGGTATCTTTCAAAAGAGGCAATAAGTCTACTAAAAGATCCACTTAATTCACTCTGTGCTTTTTGAAAAGCTTCCATTTTTTCTGGAGTTAAATTACTAGCATCAATATTAACAGATGTTGCTTTTGCACGTGCTGCAATAACTTCGTTTAACGTTTTTCTTTCAAAGTCAGCAGATCCTTGAACCGTTTTAATTACACTGCTATATAAATCATTACGTCTTTGGTAGGTGCTCTCTACATTAGACCACGCAGTTTTTGCATTAGCTTCTAAAGTTACTGCTGTATTGTTTATTCCTACTGCCCATTTGTATAAGCTAAAAGCAATTATTGCAATAATAATTACTGGTACAAGCCATTTTTTCATAATTGTTGGTTTTAAAGTTGTTCTTTTAGTTTGATTAGTTGATCTCTTACACCTTCCAATTTAGCTATAATTTCAAAATTATCAAGTGTTTTTTTTCTTTCTTCTTTTAAATGAATTTTTGCACCATCCAGAGTAAACCCACGTTCTTTTACTAAATGAAAAATTAGTTGAAGGTTTTTAATGTCTTCAGGTGTAAATTTTCGATTGCCTTTTGCTGTTTTTTTTGGCTTAAGCTCGTCAAATTCTTTTTCCCAAAAACGGATTAATGATGTGTTAACATCAAATGCTTTAGCGACTTCACCTATGGTGTAATACCGTTTTTCTGGAAGTTCTATAATCATTAATCTAAAGATTGGTTTTCAAGTGAAGCACGTTCTAATAACTTATTAAACTCTTCAGGTGTTAAACTACCATAGTAAAAGTTAATTGGGTTAATACGTTCTCCATCTTTAAATATTTCGTAATGTAAGTGTGGTGCTTCAGAGCGTCCTGTACTACCTACAAAGCCAATTAAGTCACCACGTTTAACACGTTGGTTTTTTTGGACATTATATTTAAATAAGTGCGCGTATAACGATACATAACCATAACCATGATCTATTCTAATATGGTTTCCATATCCAGCAGAATTACTGTCTGCACGCTCTACAATACCATCACCAGATGCATAAACAGGTGTACCTCTAGGAGAGGTAAAGTCCATTCCCCAATGCATTTTTCTTAATTTAGTAAAAGGGTCAGATCGCATACCATAACCAGAAGCCATGCGTGTTAAGTCTTCGTTGCTAACAGGTTGTATAGCAGGAATTGCAAGTAGTAGTTTTTCTTTTTCTTCAGCTAAAACAGCAATTTCATCTAAAGATTTGGATTGTACTACAATACGTTTTAATAGTTTATCTATGCGTTTTGAACTGCTAATAATTAATTCTGAATTATCATAACCATCTAGTTTTTTGTATCTATTTACACCACCAAACCCAGCTTTACGTTGCTCTTCAGGTATTGGGTTAGCTTCAAAATATAAACGGTAAATGGCGTTGTCACGATCTTCTATATTGGCTAAGACTGTTTCTGCCTCTTCCATTTTTTTATTAAGTAAATCAAACTGTAATTCTAAGTTTGATAATTCTCGTTTTAACGCTTTCTCTTTGGGCGATTCAAAGTAGTGACCACCAATAAAAACAAACAAAAAACCAAATAAGGCAGCAGCAACTAAGAATAAAGATATAAACTTAAATGTGCGTCTTTTTTTGCGCTCTATTTTTTTATAAGAGAGCGTTTCAGAATCATAATAATATTTTACCTTACTCATTATCTAATTTATACTATTTTTGCAATTAATAAACCTGAATTTTTCAGTTAATTAAATAGTAACGAATAACAAATATATAAATTGTTTTAATAAGCGTTAAGCTTATGCTAACAAGATTATCAACATAGTATTATGAACTCTCAAGATATACGCGCAACTTTCCTTAAATTTTTTGAAGATAAAAAACATAGTATCGTACCTTCTGCACCAATGGTGTTAAAGGATGATCCAACATTAATGTTTGTTAATTCTGGTATGGCTCCTTTTAAAGAATACTTTTTAGGTAATGGTCAACCAAAAAATAATAGACTTACAGATAGCCAGAAATGTTTACGTGTCTCTGGAAAGCATAACGATTTAGAAGAAGTTGGTTATGACACCTACCACCACACATTATTTGAAATGTTGGGTAACTGGTCTTTTGGCGATTATTTTAAAAAGGAAGCAATTGCTTGGGCTTGGGAGCTTTTAACCGAAGTGTATAAAATTGATAAGGATATATTATACGTTACCGTTTTTGAAGGAAGTGACGATGAGGATAACCTTAAAATGGATACCGAAGCTTTTGATATTTGGAAACAGTACATTAGTGAAGACCGTATTTTAAAAGGAAATAAAAAGGATAACTTCTGGGAAATGGGAGAGCAAGGACCTTGTGGACCTTGTAGCGAAATCCATGTTGATATTAGATCTGCAGAAGAAAAAGCTAAAATAGATGGTAAGACTTTAATAAATGAAGACCATCCACAAGTTGTGGAAATATGGAATTTAGTTTTCATGCAATACAACCGTAAAGCAAACGGAACCTTAGAAGGTTTGCCTAACAAACATATTGATACAGGAATGGGATTTGAGCGTTTATGCATGGTGTTGCAAAACGTACAATCTAATTACGATACAGACGTATTTACGCCAATAATTAGAGAGATTGAAACCATTACTGGGAAAGATTATAATAAAGAAGAAAAAGTAGATATTGCTATTCGTGTTATCTCTGATCATGTTCGTGCTGTAGCTTTTTCTATAGCAGATGGACAATTGCCAAGTAATACAGGAGCTGGTTATGTAATCCGTCGTATTTTGCGTCGTGCAGTGCGTTATGGTTTTACTTTTTTAGATAAAAAAGAACCATTTATTTACCGTTTGGTTAATGTTTTAACCGAAAAAATGGGATCAGCTTTTCCAGAATTAAAAGCCCAAAAGCAATTAATAGAAAATGTAATTAAGGAAGAAGAAGCCTCTTTTTTAAGAACATTAGATCAAGGTTTAGCAATTTTAGATCGTATTGTAGACAATGCAACAGATAAGCAAGTGTCAGGATCTAAGGTTTTTGAACTTAAAGATACCTATGGTTTTCCAGAAGATTTAACGGATTTAATTTTACGCGAAAAAGGATTCTCTTATAATAAAGGTGAATTTAATAAGCGCTTAAAAGAACAACAAGGTAGAGGTCGTGAAGCATCAGAGTTAAAATCTGACGATTGGACAGTGCTTATCCAAGATGAAGACCAAGAGTTTATAGGTTATGATCAATTAGAAGCTAAAGTTAAAATTACAAAATACCGTAAAGTCGTTTCTAAAAAAGATGGCGAAATGCACCAACTAGTCTTTAATCTAACACCATTTTATGCTGAAGGTGGAGGACAAGTTGGAGATAAAGGATATATACAAGCTGGGAATGGTGACGTATTTTATATTATAGATACTAAAAAGGAAAACAACGTTATTATTCACTTAACTAAAGAGTTACCTCGTGATGTAAATCAAGTGTTTGTAGCAAAAGTTGACGAGAAACAACGTTACAGAACAGAATGTAACCATACAGCAACACATTTATTGCATCAAGCTTTAAGAGA
Source organism: Olleya sp. Hel_I_94 (assembly GCF_007827365.1). NCBI lineage: Bacteria > Pseudomonadati > Bacteroidota > Flavobacteriia > Flavobacteriales > Flavobacteriaceae > Olleya > Olleya sp. Hel_I_94. The sequence goes on along the minus strand of NZ_VISI01000002.1, from coordinate 1,468,559 downwards.
AGTTTTAGGAGAGCATGTAGAGCAAAAAGGTAGTGCAGTACACTCTAAATATTTACGTTTTGATTTCTCTCACTTTTCTAAGTTAACTGTTGAAGAATTACGTGATGTAGAAAACTTTGTAAACTCTAGAATAGAAAGTAAGTTACCATTACAAGAAGGTCGTAACGTACCAATGGAAAAAGCGATTGAAGAAGGTGCTATGGCTTTGTTTGGCGAAAAGTATGGAGATGCTGTGCGTACAGTACGTTTTGGTCAGTCTATAGAATTATGTGGAGGAACACACGTCGATAACACTGCAGATATCTGGCATTTTAAAATAGTGTCTGAAGGCGCAGTTGCTTCAGGTATACGTCGTATTGAAGCAATTACAAATGATGCGGTTAAGTCTTATTATCAGGACAATAATAGATCATTTTTTGAAATGAAAGATATGCTTAACAACGCACAAGAGCCTGTTAAAGCATTACAGAATCTTCAAGAAGAAAATTCAAGTCTTAAAAAGCAAATAGAACAATTACTTAAAGATAAAGCTAAGAATATAAAAGGCGAACTTAAAAATGAAATAACAGAAATAAACGGAGTAAACTTCTTGGCTAAACAATTAGATTTAGATCCTTCTGGTATTAAAGATTTATGTTTTGAGCTAGGTAGCCAATTTGACAACTTATACTTGTTATTTGGAGCGGAAAATGATGGTAAGGCTATACTGTCATGTTATGTGTCTAAAAGTTTAGTGGACGCTAAAGGGCTTAATGCAGGAACCATTGTTAGAGAATTAGGTAAACACATCCATGGTGGAGGTGGTGGACAGCCATTTTTTGCAACAGCAGGTGGTAAAAATCCAGCAGGTATTGCTAATGCTTTACAGGCAGCTAAGGATTATATCTCTTAAATGTGATATATAAAAACTAGTTGTTTACTTGTGAATCTTCAAACCAAAATACCATTAAATAAACAAGAGTATAATCTGATAGATTATAACTCTAAAGTGTTTTTATTAGGCTCATGCTTTGCGGAAAATATTGGCGAAAAATTTGAATATTTCAAGTTTCCGCACTATGTTAATCCGTTTGGTATTTTGTTTCATCCAATAGCGATTCATAATTTAGTATCTAATGCATTACATGGTAAAAAATATACAGAGGATGACGTGTTTATTAATAACGAGCAGTTTCATAGTTTTGATGCACATTCAAAATTAAGTCAGCATACCAAAAGCTTATTATTACATCAACTTAATGCAGCTTCGCAAAAGACTAGTCATTATTTAAAACAAAGCACACATGTTGTCATCACTTTAGGTACAGCTTGGGTATACCGTTACTTAAAGACTAATAAAATTGTAGCCAACTGTCATAAAATTCCGCAGCAGCAATTTCAAAAACAAATATTAAGTGTAGATGCTATTGTAGCAGCATTACAGTCAATTATACAACAAGTAAAAAAGGTAAATCCTAGGGTTAAATTTATATTTACAGTATCACCTGTTAGACATATCAAGGATGGTTTTATAGAAAACACACAAAGTAAATCGCATTTACTTGCTGCGCTTCATAAAGTGTTGGATGACCAATCTCATTATTTTCCTTCTTACGAAATTATGATGGATGAGTTACGTGATTACCGTTTTTATAACCAAGATTTGCTACATCCAAGTCCATTAGCGGTCGATTACATTTGGGATAGATTTAAAACGGTTTGGATGGCAGATTCTGCTATTGCTATTATGTCTGAAGTAGATACTATTCAAAAAGGATTACAGCACAAACCATTCAATCCAAACTCAACTGCACATCTTAAATTTGTACATCAATTGGTAGAAAGACAAATTACGCTAACAAATCAGTTTCCTAATATTAAGTTTTAGTAATTTGTAAGTAGTTGATTTGTAGCTTTTTTAATACAAATATTGCTTACAACTAATTATTTATCCTTTTTGTCGAATAAAAAATATTAAACGAAAAAGTAGGCTTATTTTTATAAAGCTATTAATCATTATATTTTCAAACACCAACTACAGAACTGCCAATCTAGTTTTTATGTTGGTGTTTTTTTTGTTACTAATTTTTTAAGTTTTTTTCGATTCTTAAAAGTCTCTTTTTAGTTAGTAACGGAAGGTTTTACATGTTGCTAAATTTTTCAATAATTATTAAAATCTGAAATGCTTTTTTTATGTACTTTTATGGTATGCGAAAAATAGTAATAGGTATAGTAATTGCGTTTGTAATTTCTTTTGCAATAAAGAAATGTACAGAGGGAAGTGCAGATAAAACAGTTGTAAGAGAACACTCTGCGTTAATCCAAAAACAAATAAATAATGTTGGTAAATTAATTGTTACCGAAGGGTATTTTAGTGATGCCTACAGTTATAAAAATTCAAAAGCATTGTTTGCTAATTTAACTTCAGATAAACAGGCGTTAGTTATTGTAAATGCTGAGGTTACTGTGGCTTATGATTTAAGTAAAATTGAATATGAAATAGATAGTATTAATAAGGTTTTAAAAATAAAATCTATTCCTAAAGAAGAATTAAAAATCTATCCAAATTTAGAATATTACGACGTAGAAAGTGGATACCTTAACGCTTTTAATCATGACGATTATAATAAAATAAAAGAAATTGTTACAACACGAATAACAAAAAAAATAGAGGCATCCAATTTACGTATTAATGCTAAAAACAGATTGGTAAGCGAGCTGTCTAAATTTTATATTTTAACCAATAGTTTGGGTTGGACGTTGCAGTACAACGACAGTAAAATAGATAATCCAGACAGGCTAGAAATTTTAAAACTATAGCTTATTATATAGGCTTTGCCATCCACCACCATTCATAACCTCTACACCATTGCTGCGTAAAATTGCTGCAGCACTACCAGAGCGCATACCACTTGCACAACAAGTAATTACTGGCTTGTTCCATTTTTTTATATCTGCAACTTTTGCTTGTATTTGTTGTAACGGAATATGTTTAGAACCTGGAATAGCTCCAGAGTCATATTCTGCTTTTGAGCGTACATCTAATATAATAGCACCTCGATCTGTAAATTCTTTTATTTTATTGGCTTTATTTCCAAAAAGAAAACTAAAAATTCCCATAGTATAATTGTTTATTACAAAGCTACTAATTTGAAACTTAAAAATCCTTAAATTTGTGTAACTTCAACTTAAAAAAAAAGCAGTATATGTCTCAAGCATACGTTAATCAATCCATTGAAAATAACATAGGTTACATCACTTTTTTTACACCAGAACATAATGCGATGCCTAGTCCAATTTTGAAACAATTGGAATTAGCTATTAAAGATGCAGGTAAAAATAATGACATTAAAGTCATTGTTTTAAAAAGTGGAGGCGAGCGTACATTTTGTGCAGGAGCAAGTTTTACAGAGTTAGTGGCTATTACTAATTTAGAAGAGGGTAAGCGCTTTTTTTCTGGTTTTGCAAATGTAATTAATGCGATGCGTAAATGTCCAAAGTTAATTATTGGTCGCGTACAAGGTAAAGCTGTTGGAGGAGGTGTTGGATTGGCAAGTGCAACCGACTATTGTTTGGCTACTAAGTTTGCTGCCATAAAACTTAGCGAAATTAGTATTGGAATTGGACCTTTTGTTATTGAGCCTGCTGTTACTAGAAAAATGGGGCAAACTGCGTTTTCTCAAATGACTATTGATGCCGAAACATTTTTTACTGCAGAATATGCAAAAGAAAAAGGCTTATATGCTAATGTGTTTGACACTGTTGAAGCGTTAGATAATGCTGTAGATACTTTAGCTGCTAAATTGGCAAGTTACAATCCAGAAGCTTTGTTAGAACTTAAAAGAGTACTATGGGAAGACACAAATGAGTGGTGTGTTTCTCTGCTGGAGCGTGCCGAAATTAGTGGAAAACTTGTATTAAGTGACTTTACCAAAGAGAAATTGAAGAGTTATAAGTAGGTTTTTAATAATATCTAATTTATAAAACATGTGAATGCGAAAATTAAAAATCTTCTACACGTATGTTGTTGTTTCTAGTATTTTAACGCTATTTAATAATGGATTTATAGTGTTAAATTTAAGTGCAATAGTTTGTGTATTAGGTATTGTAGCTTCAATTTTGTTTTTTGCTAAAAAGTTTAATTTCTACTATTTGGCTATACTATGGATAGTAGCTCAAATCCCTTACGTAGCATATCAAAATGATATTTTTGACTTATCACAGTTTTTACACTTTCATTTAGCAATAACTATTGGTCAATTATCAGTTGGTGTAAATGCACAAGTTATATTGTTGGGTTTGGTAATTAAAGACATATTGCTATCAAGATACTTATTTAAAACGGTGACTTTTAATGCTTATTTTGAAAATGATTTACTTAAAAGAGAAGATTTCTATAGTTTTATTCCTATTGATGTAAAATCTAAAAAGCTAATTGGTGTGTCAGAAATTGTAATTGAAAATGTAGCATATACCAATATACAGTTTGTGCCTTTACAGGAGCAACAGGTTAAAAAAGCATCTATTGTTATGTCTTCATTTAATGAAGAACATACAATTAAAGCGACCGTACAATATAGTATTACAAAATCTTACACCACAATCTCCTGACTAGCAATCTTAATACCATCGTCAATTAAATGTCCTACTTCAGGTCTATTTTGTTTAATCGTTTCTAAATGATCTAAAATAGTATTACATAATTCATTTTCATTTCCTTTTTTAGCTAATTCAAACAACTCAACTGGTAATAACCAATCCATCGGAAAACGGTTAATTAATTGCTCTAACACTTTAGTTCTAGAAATAGTAAAGTTAGTCCCTTCTCTGTAATCACGTACCTGTTTGTAAAGCGCTATAAGTTCTAGTTTTTCAGGTGATTTTTCCTCATGTATAGTTGTGCTACTAATGGTGTGTGTAATTAAATCAAAACTATGTAAGTCGGCAGTACCAGAATATCCTGAAAGTACCTCCTTACCAACAGCCATATCATATTGTCCCCATTCTGGTTGGAATAAAACAGTATTGTTATGGGTTACCGTACAGTTTTTAAAGCTAATTAATATAATTTTACCTTGTAGGTTTCTAGTACCAGTAATAATTTCACCTTTAACAATAATACCACCTTCAAATTCCAAAGTAACTGTTTCGCCTTCATAAATATCGTAAGCGCGTAAATCTCTAGGCGACATGTCTTCAATAGCCAAATTGATACCTTTTAATTTGCCAATAGGCGATCCAAAACCATCAGGATGCTCTAAAGTGCTATGTCCAACTAGCTCTTTATCTCTGTTAGCTAAGGCAGTTTTTCCGGTAGTTTGTATGTAGCTTACTTTACCATTATGTTCTATCATATTAGTAAAAATACCAGATATTTGTAAACCTGTACTCAGCTCGATAGTTCCTAAAGCTTCGCTTTGTATCAGTTTTTTAATTGCACTTGGTCCACCAGTACGCAAAGCCATAGTATTTGCAAATTCTTCTAAAACTAAACTTAGATGTGCAAAATCCGGAGTGACATATAATTGTGGTTGCGGTTTTGTGATATCAAAATTCTGAAAGGTAGAGTCAATCGTGTAAGGTAACTTTTTTACCTTATCTGTCATACACCAAGCACTCTCACCAATAGACGATAATAAACCAGCACCATAAATTTTTGGATTATCTATTGTGCCAATTAAACCATACTCAACTGTCCACCAATGTAAATTTCTAATCAAAGCCATTTCACTTGGTTCACCCATGTTATTCTGTAAATCTTCAACTGCTTTTTCAGCTAAATCAATTTGATCTTGTGGTGTATTAGGAGCTTCTTTAATAATAGATAAGTGTCGCACAGCTTCATATAACTCGTAATCTTTGGCAGAGCTTATCGCTTTACAACCAATCTCACCAAAACGTCTTAAATACTCAGCATACTCAGGATTAGCAATAATTGGCGCATGACCAGCACCTTCGTGGATTATGTCTGGAGCAGGCGTATATTCAATATGTTCCAATTGTCTAATATCACTAGCAATAACAAGGACGTTATACGCCTGAAATTCCATAAAAGCATTAGGAGGTATAAAACCATCCACAGCAACAGCAGCCCAACCAATAGCTTTTAAAATACGGTTCATACCATACATATTAGGTATAGCATCCACACTAATACCAGTTTGTTGCAAGCCTTCTAGGTACGTATTATGTGCTACTTCACTTAAGTAATCCACATTTTTACGCATAGCATATCGCCAAACTGCTTGATCAATAGCAGAGTAATCCTCATAATCCTGAGGTTTAATAAATTGTCTTAAATGCTTAGGTAAACGATCTAAAATTGGATTAGATTCAATATTTTTAAACGCCATAGTATTGTGTTTCACTTGATGTAAAAATACAAAAATCGTACTAAAAGACTCTTAAAAAAAACAGTAGTTTATTCAAACAATCAAAACAACTTAGTATATTTGTACCATGATTAAATTAGCAACATTTTTATTTATAAGCGGAGGAGAAATATTTTTCATCCTACTTATAGTTGTTATGGTATTTGGTGCTAAAAATGTACCAGATATAGCCAAAGGTTTGGGTAAAGGTATGCGCCAACTTAAAGACGCAACTAATGATATTAAAACCGAAATCACAAAATCTGCAGAACGTAACGGTCTAGACACAAGCATCACCAATGATGTAAACGAAGAGCTTAAAAAAGTTAAAGACGATCTAGAAGAGTTTACAGGATCTGTACGTCGTAAACTATAATTCAAAATTTATTTTAATTATTTGGGCGTTACCACAAGGGTCGCGTCATCCATTATATCTTTTTTTGCCATATATGGCAGCAAAAAAAGGATGTCATTCCTACCGCTAACGCAAAGCATTACTCTTAAAAATGTATCGATTTACTATTTTGTGTAGTGGTTGTTTGTTAATTTGTAACTTTTATTAACTTTTCTTTAAGAATAATTTATATATTTAAGCATCAACCTTAAACTATATAAAATGAAAAAACGTGTACTTCAATTGTCATTACTAGTAATGACTTTTGCTTTTTTTAATGCCTGTCAGGATGAGGCCTATCTAGAAAATCCTGAAGAAACCACAGTTAACGACGACCAAAAAGCAGCGTTGACTATCCCAGAAATTAATGCTATAATTAATACTAGTCTTACTGAAACCGGAAGTTTTGATTGGAAGGACGTCACACCACATACCTTATGGAGTGCAGTTGTTAGAGGTAATAATATCCTAACCATTGGATATGGAGAAGAAGGAGAAAGTTTTATAGAGGTCAAAACAGAGCGCTTAAAGTCTACCTTGTCTAATATAGAGCAACTAGTAGAAGCTAATGAAGCTTACAAAAAAAGCGAAAAAACAATGTTTGAACATGATATAATAAATGTTGTAGACGTTAAAGTAGAAAACTTTATAACTATAAAACAATTATTACAAACAGATGGTGTTAGATATTTAGAACCAAACGGTTATAATCACTACGAAACCGTAAATAATGCTCGCTCAAGCTCAGGTTGTGATAAAAATGCAGATGCCATAAACGCATCACATTACACAACAATAGCACCAAATAATGCACAAGTATCTTGGCATTTTAATAAGCATAATATTCCGCAAGCATGGAATTATAGTACTGGATCAGGTATAACTATAGGGTTGATTGATACAGGTGTATCAGCATCACAAAGCTTATTAAATTCCTCAGGAATTAATGATGGGTATTCTAATGGTCGTTTTGTACAAAAATATGGAACCTTTATAGATTCCTCTTGGTGGTGGTCTAGTAACTATGATGGACCTCATGATAAATGTGGACATGGTACAGCTATGGCGTCAACTATGGCAGCACCACGTAATGATAATGGTATGCCAGTTGGAGTTGCCTATAACGCAAATTTAGTAGCTTATAGAGCAACAGAAGATGTTTTGCTTAATGACTATCATGAGCGTAAAGGTGTGTCTGCAGCATTAACGCAATTAGGAAACAGAAGTGATGTCAAAATCATATCTATGTCAATTGGTTATGTGTGGTCTATTGGTAGTATTAAAGATGCTGTTAAATATGCATATAGTAAAGGTAAATTAATTTTTGCAGCAGGTGGGACCTCTACTAGTTTTACAAATGGATTTGGCGTAATTTTTCCTGCAACTATGAGTGAGACTGTTGCTGTTACAGGTGTTGATGATGGTCCAAATTATGACAGATGCGAAGTGTGTCATAGCGGAAGTAAAATAGATTTTACAATTATTATGGAAGGTGATAATAACACAAGTAAAGCGCCTCCTGTATTAGGATTTTATAATGGAGATAGACGATACACAGGTGGATCATCTGTAGCAACAGCAACTACAGCTGGTATTGCAGCATTAGTTTGGTCAAGACATCCATCTTGGTCTAGAACACAAGTGTTAAATAAATTAAAGCAATCTGCCGAGTTTTATCCTAACAAGAACAGTAGTTTTGGTTATGGTAATATTGATGCCTTACAAGCAGTGCAGTAAAACATTTTAAGTGTTAGTTAAAAAAGCCTCTCAAAACATTGAGAGGCTTTTTGTTTTTTATTTATTAGTTACTGTCAACTTATGTTCCCAGCTAAGACCACTAATATCTGTCATCTTGATAGTATACTCACTATTGGTTATTGTTGTTAGTTTACCATTTTTTAAGTGTAATGTTGCTTTTGCGCCCAAAGGAACAATCAAACTATGTTTGCCAGGTTTTATTTTAGCGACATAAAAGTTTGAGATATTTTTAGGTTGTAAGCTTGATAATTCTTCTTGATTATAACTCATAATTAATTTATTTGTATCGTCAAATAGTTCAATACCAATAACCCAAGAGCCATAAACATCTACACCTTCTGTCCTAAAAACATCAAAAGATAATGTGTTATCTTCAATTTGTCCATTAGTAATTTCTAATTTTGGTTTCACAGATTTGTTATGGAGTGTTCCCCATAAACCACCATGAAAAACTTGATTTGTCATTAAGGTCATGCCTAAAATGGCTAACGACCCAATTAGCACAACTTTAGGAAAAAGCTGGTCTTTAATTGGTAGAATACCAGAGCCTAACCAAGCAAACCATTTTTTTGTAGTGAAAGTATAATTGCGGTTTATTAAATAATTATCTAAAGAGTATTTTCCGCTTCCTGTTAAAAACAAAACAAATCCTGTAGCAATTCCCAATACACCAATTTGCCATTCGTCAAGACACGTTGTACCAATCCATCCTGACCCTAAAAGTATTCCCATTGCTAATCCAAAGACACCAATACTCATTAGTCTAGTAAACAACCCAAGGAGAATAAATAAACCTACAATTCCTTCTATTATTGTAAATATGACCATGTTTAACCAAAGTATATCTGGGTTTTCTACTAGGTATTGAATAATTGGTTTTATACCTAAAGCGTTTGGTAAAAAGTGGTTAAACTTTTCTCCAATGTATCCAGCAACCTCTGGGTCTAGTTTATCTGCCAAAATGGTACGCCTCCAAAATGCCGAAAAGTAAGTCCATCCAATTACTAGTCTTATTGCCAGCGTTAATAGGCCTGCATCATTTTTTATATTTATAGTTTTCATTTTTAGTAAATTAGATAGTTAATGTTAAGAATCCATTTTTTGTAAGTTGAAAACCATAAAGGATTCCATTTTCTGTAACTACAATACTATCAGGTAATTGTTTAGGTGTTATATTAAATTTTTTAAGTGAAATACCACACACAAAGACTTTTATATTTAAGAATTTTGCTTCTTCTAAAAGGGTTTTAAATTCAGTGTTATTAGGAATATCTTTTACTGTTTTACCGCAAATAATTACGTAAAAGTCACCATAGTTAATACCGTCTTCCGTTGCTAAAGATTGGGCAGTTAGTAATACAGGTTTAAGTTGTTGGATATTTTTGGAAAGGATTAAGTAATTATTTTTTGTAGTATTAAAATCTTGTGCTTGTAATTGTTGAGTTCCACATATGAAGCTAAATAGAGTTGTGAAAATTAAGATTGAATTTTTCATCAGTTTTATATTTTAAATTTAAGAAAACAAGAGGTCGTTAGATGGTATATATTACCATAGCTAAAATTAGCGGAAAGTATATTCTTGTAATTTCTGTTTTGGTTATCAAAAAAGTGTTATCAGCTTTGTGTGTACTGATACTCTAGACTAGAAAATATCTAATTACAGATAGTCCTTAAAATTTTGATATAAAATATAAAGGGGAATTTTAGAAACTGAGTAGTTTCCTTTTTGATCAGGTTGTAAGTAACTTTTTGAAATATCTGATACAACAAATGCTGTATTAACATCAAGTATTATTGCTGTAAAGTCTACAGAAGAAGTGCTTTTTTGAAAACTAGTATTGGTAATTTCAAAATCATTACAATCCAAATAACTTACAGTCGCTTGGCTTTTGTTTGAAACTTCAGTTTGTGTTAAGCCAAGTTCAACTTGAATAAAATTTCTAACCTTACAAGGTGAAAGTAGTAACAGTATTACTAAACCTAATAAAGGAAGTACCGTGTGTTTTGTATGTAAGTTTAATTTGTCTTTCACAATTCAAATTTAAATAAACTTTAAGTAGTAAAATGTTAATCTTTTTATATAATTAGTTGATGTGTTTCATGGCGATTCTCTAACATCTTCTAATAGGGTTGCACTTAAATTTGTGTCGTCAGATTCAGAAGATTTATGTAATACAGATATGTCTCCAGTGGATTCTAAAACCACAGCCTCAACTTGTTTAAAGTCTAACACATTTGCTTCTCTTAGCTTAGCTATTAATTGCGATTTTTCAATTCTAGCATGTTTTAAATTGTCATGTAAAATGGTTTGACCTTTCATTAATAATAAAGGCTTATTTGATATTAAAGTGTTTATACTAGGAAATTTTTTTTGTAAAGTAGAAAAAATATAAGTTAAAAATAGTAAGCCTGCAATTGCAACGCTACCATGTGTAATGGAAGTACTTGACGTTAAAGTTGAAGAGATAATACTACCAATAGCAATAGTAAATGCAAAGTCGTATGCTGTAAATTTAGCAAACGAGCGTAAACCAATAATTCTGGTTAATATAATAATGACTACAAATAATATAAGGCTTCCTAAAATAGTTTCCCATAAAGGGTCACTTAAAGAATATATCCAATCCATGTTTATGTTTTAGTGGTTAATTTTTTACGTTATTAGCTTAAATTTCGTAAAAATAATTGGCAATAAAAAACTTTAGTTAAATGTTGTTAAATTGCTGCTCTCTGCATGCAATTATAATGTTTGTTTTACTTTTTTAATAAATTGCTTGTTCATGGTTTTAAGGATAAGGACACCGCATTTGGCTTGCTCTCCAAATAAAGCAGCAGCGTTAGCTGGTTTTACAATATAAAAATCTTCAATATTATAAGAGTTTATTAATTCTAGAACCACTATCGTTTTAGGATACGCTATAGGATCAAGTAAATAATAATTAGGTTCGTTTAAATTTAGTAAAAACATAATCTTACAATCGCACTCTAATTTATCTGTGAAAAAAGCAGGTTTACTTTTGTTTTTAAATTTAATTCTAGAATATTTAGTTTGAGCTTTAAATAGTGTGTCAGCGTTTATTTTCTGCTTGAAAATAGTAACTCTATTGACTTTTAATTCTAGTTTCTCAAAATTATTTAACCATGTAATATTGTCGTTTAAAGTCAAGGTTTTATCCTTAGCAGTATTTTGAGCACTAATTATTTGTGCAATTAGAATTATAAAAATCAGTATTAATTTATGCTTCATATTATAAAAGTATACTATTTAGCTTATTAAATAAATAGTAACTAGTGAAAAAGGCGTTTGGTCGAGTTAAGTCTTTTTTTTAATGAGTATTATCAATAGGTTTAACAATCATGAATTAATCTTGAGCTAGTCTTTATTGCTCAGATTGATAAATTGTGGGTACTTTTGCACTAAATTAAAAAAGGAATTTAGATGTTGGATTATGTAGTAATTGGTGGCGCACAAGCAGGATTGGCTATGGCTTTTCATTTAAAACAAATGGATGTAAATTTTTTGGTGCTTGATGGAGAGTCAGAGGTTGGTGCATCTTGGCTAAACCGATGGGATTCTTTAAAGTTATTTACACCAACAGAATATAACCATTTACCAGGCTTAAAATTTGATGCACCTAAAGGATATTATCCAACTAAGGTTGATGTTGCTAATTATTTTAAGAATTATGTCAAAAAATTTAATATTCCAATACAATTAAACACTTTAGTGACCTCTGTAAGTAAAACTGAAACAGGTTTTTTTGTTCAGCATAAAGCTGGCGAAATTGAAGCTAAAAACGTTATTGTTGCAACAGGTCCATTCCATATACCATATACACCACCTTGTCATACCAAAATTTCTAAAAGCACTTTGCAAATGCATAGTAATTACTACAAAGGTGTTAGGCAATTACAACAAGGAGATGCTTTGGTTGTAGGAGGAGGAGATTCTGGGTATCAAATACTAAATGAAATCTCTAAGGATACATCCAGAACAGTTTACTTTTCTGGTGATACAACAGTAAAATCTTTACCTCAAAATTTTTTAGGTAAAACGTTGTGGTGGTGGTTTACTGTTGTTGGTTTTTTAAATTATAGTAAGTATAGTTGGATAGGAAAAAAAATTAACTCATCGACACAACCCGTTATTGGAACAGATGTTAAGGGAATTTTGACAAGAGAGAATGTAATTGCTGTAGGACGTACAAAGGATGCTTTAAATAATGATGTCTTTTTTGAAAAACAAAAAGTTTCAACCATTAAAAATGTGATTTGGGCAACAGGTTATCGTCCCAATTTTAATTGGATACAAGGTTTAGAATTGGATGCTAATGGTTATCCAAAAAATTATAGAGGTGTTAGCAATATTGACGGATTATACTTTATTGGTTTACCTTGGATGTATACACGTGGCTCTGCGACATTAGGTGGTGTGTCTAAAGATGCAAGTTATTTAGCTAATGTAATGGTTACAAAGGATAATATTAAATAGCTAATTAGTTTTTGGGCGTTTGTAGTAATATTCAAAAATGGGTCTCTCTATGTGGTCGTTTTCTTCATATTCATAATGAAACAAAATAGCTTCGGCCTCTTTAATATCTTTTTCAGTAATTAAATCTTTGCAGCATTTAGCCAACTCTAAATCACTTTTAAAAAATGAACCAAGTCGTAATCTAAAAATGTTTAACGGACTTTTGTCACCAAGTAAATACCCAATTAGAGCAATAGGTTCAATTTCATCAGTATGGCAATTTTCTAATATGCGTCTTTCTACTTCGTTTATTTTAATTCTGTTTTTAAAGTAATGCTGAAGGATGTATCTTTTTTCAAAAGTAATCATCTTATTAGTAAAAAAATCTTCGTTTTCTTCTATAGATAAAGTAAAGTCCATATAGTTAGTTTTTATTTTTTGCTAGTACTTTCACACAAAACATAGTTTTTAAAAATATCTTCTAATTCCTTCTCTGGATTATCTGTAATACCAGAATGAGTTTTAGAGCTTTGTATTACTGTACTGCGTGAAGCTGCTAACCATCTAAATCTATCGGATAATTCAAACTGTCCAATAGTTCCGCTAGATTTGTCACCTTTACAAATTAAGTCCCAAGACTTTAAATATGTATTTAGATCTTTTATATTTAGTTCGCATGCAAATGCAGCCAATTTAGCCTCGTCTATTTTAAATTTAACCTCTAGATATTTTTTTCTTTTAGAAAATAAAATAACACCAATGTTAAAAAACTCCTCACGTTCTACTTTAGGTACTAAACGTATTATCGCGTATTCAAAAGTAACTTTATCTTGCATCTTTAGCTTCTTTAACTAGTAAGTTAATCTTTTCAAGTCTGGAGTTTAAATACGTTTTGTAAGCAGCTTTCATTTGGTTTGGCGTAAAAGTGTCAGACTCATTTATTAGCCAATCTTCAGGTATGGTATTAATTATAGTGTCAATAGTATTTAAACTTAATTTTTCAATAATTTGTTGCGATGCTTCATCAAATTTTGAAGCACGATCTAATAAAACATGATCTTTAATTAATGGAAATGTTCTGGTTAAATGATTCTCCCAAGTCTCCCAATTATGATGAAAATAAAAACTTGCTCCATTATCAATAACCCATAACTCTTTATTCCAATTAAGTACATTAGGGTTTTTAACTGTTCTGTCAATATTACTAATAATGCTATCTAATAATACTACTTTGGATGCTGTCAAAGGATCTGCAACGGATGCCAAAGGATCAAAGGTTATACTACCACTTAAATAATGTAGTCCTAGGTTTAAACCTACGCTAAACTTAAGTAAGTCTTGTATTTCTTCATCTGGTTCTGTTTTGCTAAACGAGTCATCCAAATTCATAAAAACCAACTCTGGTACTTTTAACCCAATAGCTCTTGCTAATTCGCCTCCAATAAATTCGGCAATTAATGCTTTTTTTCCTTGTCCTGCACCTCTAAACTTTAAAACGTATAAAAAGTCGTCATCTGCTTTTACAATAGCAGGTAAAGAACCACCTTCTCTTAGAGGAGTGATGTATTGTGTAACATCAACGGTTCTTATATCTAATTTACTCATTAGTAATATTATATTTTTCGGCTAATAGTTAAGCCATCTCTAATAGGTAATAAAACGGTTTCTATTCTTGGGTCTTCTTTTAAAAGTGTATTAAACTCTAAAACAGCATTGGTAGAAACGTCTTTTGGATCCACTGGTTCAACTACTTTCCCGTGCCATAAAACATTGTCAGATAATATGATTCCGCCAGGTCTTAATTTATCTATTATTAAATGAAAATAATTAACGTAGTTAGGTTTGTCAGCATCAATAAATACCAAATCAAAAGATTTGTCTAGCTTTGGAAGTATATCAATTGCGCTTCCTAAATGCTGATGTATTTGCTGTCCAAATTCTGATTTATCAAAATATTTACGCTGAAAATCTTCCAACTCCTCATTAACATCAATAGTATGTATTTCGCCTTCAGGATGCAAACCTTCAGCTAAACAAAGTGTTGCATAGCCAGTAAAAGTACCTAATTCTAAAACAGATTTTGGTCTAATTAATTTAGAAATCATACTTAGCACGCGACCCTGATAAGGTCCTGACAACATAATAGGCTGTAATATTTTTTGATACGTTTCTCTAGTTAATTGTTGCAATAACTCGGGTTCATCTTGACTGTGAGCAACCACGTAGTCGTCTAGTTTTTCTGGTAAAAAGTACATAAATAATGTTTAACCTATTATAGTGTTGTAAAGTGATTTTATTAAAAGCACAATGAGTAATACTGCTAAAACTATCAGTGGAATAATAGTTTTAAATTTAATGTAGTTTGCTACACTATCCCAAAAAGACTCTTTTTTCATTATCCTAAAATACGTTTAACAAGTTTGTCTTTAGCAGCTTGGTCATCTCCACATAACCATTGGATTACGTTGTCTTCCCAAATAGCATCACGTTCTGTTTCTGTAATGATTTTTCGGTCTATGGCTAAATCTAAAATTTTTCCAGGGTACGAGCTTTGTTTCTCGCTTTCCATTTCCCCTAAAGGATAAGGATCATCAAGTCCCATTAACACCTGTTTAGAACCTTGATTTTTTAATAATAAATCTAATCCACCAGTATCGTGTACTAAAGTGTCAAAAAAGATGTTTTTATGTCCAACCGCTTTTCTTGGGTGACTTTTTCCTTCAAATAAATCGGGTCTACCATCAAAACCTTGGATACGTCGTCCTAAGTTTATTTGTGCTAATTGTCCACCATGCGCAAAACAAGTACGCATATTTGGGTACTTATCTTGATAACCATTTAATGTTAAAAAGTGGTACGCATCTGCACATTGTGCCAACATCCATATTAAATGAAAACGCCAAGAGGTGTTTTCTAGTTTTATAAACTTTTCACCATCGTAAGGATGGATTTCTACAGCTAGATTATACTTGTTGGCCATTTCAAAAATAGGCTCGTTTTCTTCATCAAAAATACAACGCCACGTTCCTATAGTATCCATGTAGTGGGTTGGTAAACATAATAATTGCATACCTAATTCTTCCACACAACGCTCAATTTCCCAGCAGGCTCCTCTAACAAAACCAGGATGTACTACAAAACCGCAAGTAAATTTACTTGGGTTTTCGCGTTGTACTTTGGCATTAAAATCGTTCTGAAATTTAAGCGCTTGCTTCATTTCTTCCACACGCAAACCATTACCATATAATTGTGATAAATTTAAAACGACTGCATGGTCAATTTTAAAACGTTCCATCCAAGCTAGTTTTTCATCTAAAAAGAAACTAGAATCAGTAATTGGTCTGTTCCAATCTTTTTGAAGCATAAATTTTCGGTCTTTATCGACCCAAAAAATTTCTTTGTCTTGCATAAACTGAGGGATTTCCTCTGGATATGGCAATAAGTGGGAGTGACCGTTAATTCTAAGTTTGCGTTTTTCCATATGTTTTGTTATTGCTGGTCTTTAGATGCGGCAATTTGTGTCTTAAATTATTTATTCTATTCATTTTTTGCTTGTTCAAAAAACGAACCAAAAAAAGACGTCCAAGCCAAGGAATTTTTCAGTTTTAAACTGAAAATCGATACGAAAACTTCGCGTCGAACATAGTTCTCCTGATCTCGAAGCTTTTCTTTATCTATTCTTCGCCTTGGCGTTCAATTTTACAAATTGATTGGGGACTTTCAATTAAGCTATTGTTATTTTTAATCCCGACTTTGATTCTTATGCGAACTACTTTTCTAGCTTGACCTTTTGGGGTGGTTGCATGATAGCCGAGCAGTTTGGGCATGTACGCTTGTCTAAATCGCCATAATATTTATCGAATATTTTTGGCATATCAGTTTCGATATTTTTTACTGTAAAATCTTCTTCATACAATTTAGTTGTGCAATTTTCACAAAACCAAAGTAAAGCATCTTGCACACCTTTTTCTCTTGGGTATTCAATGACTAAACCAACTGTATTTGCACCACGTTGTGGCGAGTGTGGTACTTTTGGTGGTAATAAAAATATTTCACCTTCTTTAATATGAATGTCTTTTGGGACACCATCTTCAATAACTTTTAAGATAATATCACCTTCAATTTGATGGAAAAATTCAGGTGTTTCGTTGTAATGGTAATCCTTTCTATTATTTGGTCCACCAACAACCATAACAATAAAATCACCATCCTTCCAAACCACTTTGTTACCAACTGGTGGCTTTAAAAGATGTCTATTTTCCTCAATCCAAGCTTTAAAATTTATAGGTGGAAATAATTTACTCATATTATAATATTTTGGGCGTTTCCCTAAATAGGGTCAGGCTTTCAAGGCTCGCTCTCTACGAGGAGCTCAAACAAACCTTTCAAACCTTTAGGTTCACGAAATCAATATTTTAAAATATTAATCTGTGAGTAATCCTTAACGCAAATTTATCAATTCAATAAAATTAGTGATAATTGAACAGATTGCCACGATTTTTTAAAAAGAAAAAAATCTCGCAATGATAGATGGAATTATAAACTCTTTGTTCTTCCGCCATCAACCGGAAGATTAATTCCGTTAATATAACTAGCACGTTCACTTGCTAAAAATGTAATTGCGTCAGCCAATTCTTCAGGCTTGGCAAAACGTTTTGCAGGCACAGCACTTTTCATAGCATTTGCAGATTCTTCTTCTGTATTTCCTGATTTAGCAGATTTATTTTTAATAATTTCAGCCAAGCGATCGGTACCTGTTGCGCCTGGTAATACATTATTTACAGTAATACCAAATTGACCAAGCTCATTAGCCAATGTTTTACTCCAATTGGCAACAGCACCACGAATGGTATTACTCACTCCAAGACCGTCTAAGGGTTGTTTTACTGATGTAGAAATTACATTTATAATTCTTCCAAAGCCTTCACTTTTCATAAACGGAACCACTGCTTGTGCTAACACGTGATTACATTTTAAATGCTGAGTAAAAGCAGCTTCAAATTCGTCTACATTTGCCGAAAATACTGGTCCTCCTTTTGGTCCACCTGTATTATTTACCAATACATGAAACCCATGATTGTCTTTTATATACGCTTCTACCTTTTCTTTTAATTCCTTCGGGTTAGAAAAATCGGCAACTATATAATCGTGATTTCTATGTTGAGGTAACTCAGTTAGCGTTGATTTTAACTTGTCTTCATTTCTAGCAATAAGTGTTACTTGTACACCTTCTTCAGCTAATGCTAAAGCGGTTGCTTTTCCTATTCCTGCTGTGCTTCCGCAAACTAATGCGTATTTATTGTTTAATTTTAAGTTCATATTCTAAGTTCTTTTGTAACCTCTCGACTGCGCTCGAGGAGACAATCTTGTTTCAATTTATATTTTGTGTTTTATGTCTGGTCGAGCGCAGTCGAGACCTTACTCGCTATCTGGATTATATTTTGAATGACTAGCATTTCTGCATTCTGTTAAAATTTGTAATAAATCAAATTCACCATTAGCTAATGCATATTTCTTTTTTGCACTCCACTTTTTTATTTTCTTTTCAAAAAATATTGCTTGTTCAATATCGTTAAATTCTTGATGAAAAATTAACTTTAATGGTCTTCTTTTAAAAGTAAAACAATTTTTGTTTAATCCATTTTGGTGCTCTTCAAATCTTCTGGAAATGTTATTCGTAACTCCTGTATAGGTTAAATTATCAGAACATTGTAGTATGTAAACAAAATAAGATTTCATAGTAAACCTCTCGACTGTGCTCGAGGAGACTTTTAGTTTTCAATTTATAAGATTCCCACTTTCTTGTGAACTAATATTTTATACAAACATTCTTAGCTTCAGTAAAAAAGCGTAAGGCTTCAAAACCACCTTCGCGTCCAACACCAGAAGCTTTTACACCGCCAAAAGGCGTTCGTAAATCACGCATCATCCACGTGTTAACCCAAACTATTCCGGCTTGTAATTGGTTACTCATGCGCATGGTGCGTTTTAGGTTGTTGGTCCACAGTGTAGCTGATAAACCGTACTTTACTTTGTTTGCCATTAGTAATACTTCGTCTTCTGTTTTAAATGGCATAATAGTAACTACAGGTCCAAAAATTTCTTCTTGATTGACTCTGCAGTCATCATTTGGTACTTCAATAACTGTTGGTTCTAAATAGTAACCGTTTTCATAACCTTTTACAGTGACTTCATTTCCACCACAAAGGATTGTTCCGTTTTCCGCTTTAGCGATATTTATATATTCTTTTACTTTTTCTAAATGTGGTTTGGATACTAATGCTCCAATATTTGTGGATGCTTCAGATGGATGACCAACTTTTAAAGCCTTTACTTTTGCAACAAAATCTTTCTTGAATTTTTCATAGATAGAAGCTTCTACAAAGATTCTGCTTCCGCATAAACAAATCTGACCTTGATTAGCAAATGATGAACGTACTGTTGTGTCTAACATATCGTCATAATCGCAATCTGCAAAAATGATATTTGGGTTTTTACCGCCTAATTCTAACGATAGTTTTTTAAACATTGGAGCTGCTACTTTAGCAATATGTGCTCCTGTAGCTGTTCCTCCTGTAAAACTGATTGCTTTTATGTCTTCGTGCTCAATAATGGCTTGTCCAGTAGATCCTCCTAAACCATGTACAATATTTAAAACACCTTTTGGAAGGCCTGCTTGGTTACAAATCTCGCCCAATAAATAAGCAGTCATTGGAGTGATTTCGCTTGGTTTGGCAACGACGCAGTTTCCCGCTGCAATTGCTGGAGCGATTTTCCATGTAAATAAATAGAGTGGAAGGTTCCAAGGAGAAATACAACCTACAACACCAATGGGTTGACGTAAGGTGTAATTTATGGCTTGTCCAATGCTTTCGTGACTTTCGCTGGCAAATTGTGTTATGGCATTCCCGAAAAAACGAAAGTTACTTGCTGCTCTTGGTATATCTACTGCTTTTGCTAAGCTAATCGGTTTTCCGTTGTCTTTACTTTCGGCTTCTGCGAAGCGTTGTAAGTTAGCTTCTAGTAACTCTGAAATCTTTATTAATATTCTACTACGCACTTCTATACTAGTTTGTGACCAACTTGGAAAAGCTGATTTTGCAGCGATATATGCGTTTTCTACATCCTCTTTTGACGAGTTTGGAATTTGTCCGTAAACTTCTCCATTACTAGGATTGTAATTGTCTATCCAAAGGTCTTGCAATGGATTATGGAATGCTCCGTTAATGTAGTTTTGAATCTTCATTTATTGTTTCTTATAAGCCATTACTTTAATTTCAACCACTAAATCAGGATGTGGTAATTGATGTACAGCAACTGTTGTTCTGGTTGGTCCTGTTTGTTTGTCAAAAAATTCAGCGTAAGCTTTATTATAATCTGCAAAGTCATTCATGTTTACTAAAAAGGAAGTCACATCTACAACGTCTTTTAAACTGGCACCAACTTTTTTAAGGTTAGTGTCTATGTTTTTTAAAACTTCTTGCGTTTGTGTGTAGGCGTTTAGTTTTTTAGTTCCCATTTCGTCGATAATATCGACTCCAGCAATGGTATTGTCTGCTCTACGAGAACTTGTTCCTGAAACAAAAATGAAATCGCCAACTTGTTTTACGTGTGGATAGGCTCCTCTTGGTGTTACTTTAGTTCCTTCGTTCATTAATTTTATATTTTTACGTCATCCTGAACTTGTTTCAGGATCTCATTATTCTTTCTTTCTGTTCATTTTGCCTTGATGCAAAACGAACCAAAAAATCACGATCAAGCCAAGGAATTTTCAGTTTTGCAAACTGAAACCGATTTGAAAACTCCGCGTCGAACTGCGTTCTCCTGTTTTCGGAGCTTTTCTTCATCTATTCTTCGCCTTGATGTTTCAATTCTTTTGAATTGATTTGAGGGCTTTATAATTTACTTAGTTTATTTTTAAGCCCTAAATTATTTTCATTTTTGCTAATTGCTAATTTTTAGTTACTTCAATCCTGCAACTCTATCGTCTTGTAAAATTGCTTCTGTTTGTGTTTTTACTTTTTCCAAAATATCTTTTAGATTATCTGATGTTTTAATTATTCCGTCGTCTAAAAGGTTTAGTATGGCTTTATCTTGTGCACGACCTCTGAGCATTGCTTCGCGATAGCCAATATGCTCGTTAAAAGTGACTAAGCTATATTTTGATGAATACTCATTAGGGAATTCTTTTTCTAATGCTTGTTCAATTTTTCGTTTTTCTTGAAATATAGCTTGACCAACGTGGTCTTTCATTTCGTGAAAATTATCTATAGCTAAATCTGCAATAGCATCTGTGTCTTTTTTTCTAGTTTTTTCGTATTCTGTAAAAACAGTTTCCCAATCGCCTTCAAATTTATCTAATACAGCGTCAAACTCGACAACATCTTCAAAAGACGCATTCATGCCTTGTCCGTAAAAAGGTACTATTGCGTGTGCTGAATCTCCCATTAATAGGGTGTTGCCTTTATAGTGCCAAGGAGAACATTTTACTGTACCTAAAGGAGCTGTTGGGTTTTCAAAAAAGTCCTCCACCAGATTAGGCATTAAAGCTAATGCATCTGGGAATTCTTTTTGAAAAAACTCGGTTACAATTTCTGGAGTAGTTAAGTTGTTAAAATTATATTCACCTTCAGCATAGCTTAAAAATAGTGTTACAGTAAAGCTACCGTCTAAATTTGGTAGTGCAATAACCATAAAATCTCCTCTAGGCCATATGTGTAAGGCGTTTTTGTATGTTTTGTAATCTCCTGTTTTTGTTGGTAATATGCTTAACTCTTTATAACCGTGTGTTAAGTAGTTTTGAGAAAAACTGAATAAAAATTTACGCTCTAAATAATAACTTTTGCGTAAAGCAGAACCAGCTCCATCTGTTGCTATTATGCAATCTGCATCTTCAATAAATTTGTCTTTAGAAGTATAATCTTCAAAAAGAGCAGTTGTTTTTTCAAAATCTACCGATTTGCATTTTTTATTAAAATGAAAGGTAACATTATCATGTTTTTCGGCTTCATTTAAAAGTAAAGCGTTTAATCCACCTCTTGATATCGAGTTTATATATTCATGATCACGACCACTATAATTGGATAAGAACGTGTTACCTTGTTTATCATGAATCATTCGACCATTCATTGGTATACAAAGTGCTTCTACTTGTTTTTCTATACCAACTAATTTCATTGCTTTATTACCTCTATCTGAAAATGCTAAATTGATAGAGCGACCTGCAGATATGTCAGTTTTGCGTAAGTCGGGACGCATCTCGTACACGTTAACATTATAGCCTCTTTGTCCAAGTCTTAGTGCTAGTAAGCTTCCGCAAAGTCCTGCACCAATGATTAATATGTTTTGTTTATTAGGCATGTAATTTTTTCTTTATTAACTGTATCTCTTCGTAAGTTAATCTTAACTTATTTAAGGATAACTGTTGTTGTTGATTATTTGAGTCATTAAAACTTAAAGTATTATTCATGCTGTTAAATTTTAATTCTTTAAAATTATGATACTCTATGTTTGTAACTACAGTGTCTTTAATTAAGACTAATATTCTTTTGTTTGTGATAAAAAGATAATCAAATTGATTATTGGCAAAAAAGCTTAGTAACCCTAGTATTTGATATTGCCAAAATCCAATATCACTTTTTTTCTTTAGTTTTAGTAATACTGTTTCATCACTTATTATTTTGTAAAAAGTGTTCAAAGTAAAATTATAGTAATTGTTTTAGACGCTCCACCATATTGTAAACATCTTGAAAACTATTATATAATGGTATAGGAGCACATCTGATAACATCAGGTTCTCTCCAGTCTGTTATAACGCCAGCATCTGTTAACTTGTCGTACAAAGATTTATCTGCATTTTTAACTTGGATAGACAGTTGGCATCCTCTTTCGTTAGGATTACTAGGAGTAATTATTTTTATATCCTTGTTGTTTAATTGGTTTATTAAAAACTCAAAATAACCAGTTAATACTTTTGATTTTTCGCAAAGCTTATCAAATCCAGCTTCTTGTATTACATCTAAAGACGCTCTAATAGCAGCCATAGATAATATTGGTGGATTTGAAAGTTGCCAACCCTCTGCACCTGGAAGTTGGTCAAAATCGTCACGCATTCTAAATCGTGTCTTTTTGTTATGACTCCACCATCCAGTAAATCTATTTAAATCTTTATTATTAGCATGACGCTCGTGCACAAACGCACCAGATAAACTTCCTGGTCCAGAATTTAAATATTTGTATGTACACCAAACTGCAAAGTCTGCACCAGAATCGTGTAAATTTAATTGGACATTTCCTGCACCATGAGCACAATCAAAACCAACAACACAGCCATGTTTATGACCTAAATCAGTAATTCGTTTTAAATCAAAAAACTGTCCTGTGTAGTAGTTTACACCACCTATCATTACTAACGCTATCTCGTCACCATGTTGATTTAAAATAGCTTCTAAATCGTCGTAATTGGCTAGTTCTTCGCCTTTTCTAGCTTTCCATAATATCAAGCCTTCTTTGTCGTCATAGCCATGATGACGTAATTGAGACTCTACTGCGTATTTATCACTAGGGAAGGCATCAGCCTCTATTAAAATTTTATAACGCTTAGGTGTAGGTTGATAAAAACTAACCATCATAAAATGTAGGTTAGCAGTTAATGAATTCATTACTACAACTTCCAATGGTTTTGCGCCAACGATATTAGCCATAGTATCTGTTAAAAACTCATGATAATGTAGCCAAGGGTTTTTACCTTCGGTGTGTCCTTCTACTCCTAGATTTGCCCAATCTTGAAGCTCTTGGTCAATATAAGTTTTAGTTATTTTTGGTTGAAGACCTAATGAGTTTCCGCAGAAATAAATTAAATCCTTTCCGTTTTTATCTTTAGGAATATGGAATTGTTGACGGTAGTCAGCCAATTGGTCTTCGTTATCTAATTGTTTAGCAAAATCTAAACCTAATTTATAGTTGGTCAAAATGGTTTGTTTTTTAGGTGTCCAACAAAAATAAGAATAATTAGGTTAGAAAGGAAGTAGTTGGTTAAGACAAAAAAAGGGTTTCATAAATATAAATTATGAAACCCTTTGAGATATATGTTGACGCATAAAGCGGAATTACTTTATATACGTTTTAAGTTTTAATTTGGACGTTTTCTAATTCATTTTTATTGAAATATTAGAAAAATTTAAGTTCCAATTACTATCATTCTGTTTATGATCCTTAGCTATTTTAATACCGTTGTAGTCTTGATAATTTTCAAAAGTTGTGATCATTGAGGGTTTTGAAGTATTACCTTGTCTAAAAATCCATTCTTTAATAATGTAGTTTTTATCGTAGTAAAAATCATAGGCATCACCAGGTGTGTAACCACCATCACTAGTATATGTTAGTGTTAATTTGTTTAGTTTAACCTTGCTAATTGGCGCTAATTCTACAATTGTATCAGTAATAGTTGTGCCTTTATCCCATGATATTTGAAAAGGTGCTAAAAGCCAAAATTTATCATTTATAAAACCACGATCAGCCATCATTGCTGTGCTATCCATATTGCTTCTGTTGTACGTTATAGTGTCTTTATCCGTAATTAGCGTAACTTGTTTGGATTTTGGTTGCCACGACCAAGAGCGTTCAAAATGTGTACTATCTTTATCTACGTTAAAAGTAAAGTCAATTTGGGTTACATTTTTCCAATGTGATATTCCGTTAGCGTTAGCAATTTTTTGAGCAGTAGTCAGTTGTATTTGAGTTGGTTTAACCTCTTTTTTACAAGAAAAACTAACTATAGCCATAAATATAAGTAATAATTTTTTCATCATTTTTTATAGCAAAGATACGGAAGCCTTTTATTTAAAATAGAAATATTAAATTGGGAACAAATACCAATATTATGAAAACTGATTATTTTAACACCAATAAATCTACTTGGAACGAAAAAGTAAAAATTCATGCCACGAGTGACTTTTATGATATGGATGCCTTTAAAAAAGGAGAAACATCCTTAAAACACTATGAGTTAAAGGCATTACCAAATGTTAGCGGTAAATCGATGTTGCATTTACAATGTCATTTTGGTCAAGATACACTTAGTTGGAGCAGGTTAGGAGCTAAGTGCGTGGGTGTTGATATTAGTGATGAAGGTATAAAATTAGCCCAAACTTTAAATAACGATTTGTCTTTAAATGCCAAATTTGTTTGTTGTAATGTTTTAGACACCTCTACTCATGTCAAGGAAACTTTTGATATAGTGTTTACAAGCTATGGAGTTATAGGTTGGCTACCTGATTTAAAACCATGGGGAAAAATGATCGCTGAGCGTTTAAACAAAGGTGGCGTCTTTTATATAGCAGAGTTTCATCCGATTGTTTGGATGTTTGATTATTTAGAAAAAAAGCCTGTAATGCGCTATGCTTATAATAGGGATGAGGTTATTTATGAAGAAGAACAAGGTACGTATGCAGATGAAACTGCTGATGTACTATCTAAGACCTATTCATGGAATCATGGTTTAGGCGAAGTTATAAATGCCTTAACCGAAGCTGGGTTACACATTGACTATCTAAATGAATATGATGAAAGTCCGTATAACGTATTGCCAGACTTAATAGAAACTAAATCTGGCAATTTTGAATTAAAAGAAAAACTATATCCTCTTATTTTTGAAATTAAAGCAACTAAGCTTTAGTTTTTGATAATCATTTTTGAACCTATAAGTTTATCAAAACTATAAATCTTTATAAAGTAAGATCCTGATTTAATTTGACTTAAATCTAATGTAGCTTCTTTGCTATTTGGGTTTTTATCAATTACTTGTTGGCCTAATATATTATAGACTTTAAAGTTGGTTACTTGTATGTTAGATATAAATGATACCAGACCATCTGTTGGATTTGGGTATAACTTAAAATTAATATTTTCAATATCCATAACACTTAATGTGCTATCTGTAATATCCAAATTAAAAGTCGAACTATAATTATTACAAGCATCAATTTGGTAAGTGACTGTATAGTTTCCTGTTGTTGATGCTGCTGTGTTAATTTCTCCAGTTGCTGCATTTATTACTAATCCTGGTGTACTAGAGAACGTACCAATTGCACTACCTGTAATTATAGGCATTGGATTGCTATCCGTTATACTGTAACTGTTTGAAGCGTATTCAAAATCTGCAAAATCGTTATAATGTATGTCTAAAAAAGATACAATAACTGTAGCATAATCATCAGCAAATGGTACTAATGTTTGTGGTCTAGTATCATACGTATTTCCATTGTAAGTCCCTAAATCTCTTACGCGTCTATTAACTTCTGTCATTATACCATCTATACTTCCACCACCACCAAGTCCATCGCTTGCTGCAGGTCCAGATCCATGACGTTTATTGCTGTAAAAGTCTCCATCAAAATACGAGTTAGAATAAGGACGTGTGTCATCACAACTTGTTGATCCTCCATTAAAGTCACTTGGAAGCGTACGATATCCACTACTAACACCACATTGAGAGTAACCTTGTGCATTGTAAAAAGCACCTCCAGTATCACTAAATATGCCACCTAAACTATTTGGACCTCTTACTAATTGTTCTTGCGTTAATCCTCCAATGTTATTAGTTACTAAGTTAGAAATTGTAGAATTAGATACAGTATTAAGAAAATTTGTAGTCGTGTTATTTAAATCTGAAGCCGAAATATTGTAACCAGCTTCTATTCTTGGTATAGCATGACTTTGACCATGTAAGTCTATGTAAAGACCTTTGCCAAACGTGTTCATAACATCAGCACTTGCAGTGTCAATAAAATTATGGTATTCATTCCAGTAAAATAGCGCATCTGAATCTCCACATGTAGCCTCAGCAGACGCTCTGTTTGGATCTAATTTACTTCTGTGTAAATTGTTTATAATAATGTATGGATAACAACCTGTTTGATCATATACAGATTGCTGTATTTCTCTAATTAATATATCAGTATTGTCATCTCTTTCAACCGTTCCGCAGTTTCTATCAGGTAAACTATTATCGTTATCAGGATATGAAGTACCTCCAATAGTAAGACCTGACTGTTTTACACCACCATGTGGCGCTGAAATTATGATTGGAATATTACCTGGTATGTATTCAATATAATTGTTTCCGCTGGAATCAAATTGAGATATTCCCGGAAAAGGAGGAGCAGGTTGTTCTAAAGCAAGGTAGATTGTTTGCGAAATTTCGCTATTGGTAGCAGACGTATTAAAGGAACCATTAAATGTAAATGCCGATTGACCATCAGTGGTAATGGTTAAGCTACCTGATCCATTCCATCCATCACCATAAGTATCATAAACGATAACATAGTAACCAGCAGTAGTACTATTGTTTACTGGGTAATCCATAGGGATGGTTGAAGTGGAGTAAGGATTTGCTTGACTACCAGATCCATCATAACCGTTATCTATAGTCTCTAATAATGTTCCGTTAGGATCATAAAACTCAACTTTATTTTCTGTTGACCATTGCGGCCAATTAACAGATAAAACTACTTCTGTATTTTGAGCAGAACAAATTGAAAAGAAAACGATAGAAAATACTATAAGTAATTTTTGTTTCATGGGATTAATAGGTTAAATAACGATTTATTGTAAATGTAATTAGTATTGCGCTTAGCAAGTCTAATTACATTTACAGCTTAATTTTAATCGCTAAAATAACTTATTTAACCGATAAACAGTTTTTTAGGTCGTTTTATTTTAAGATGTTTGGCATCTTAGATTTAAACTTATTTAATCTAGGAATAGAAACATTTTGTATGTAAGGATTTTCAGGATGTAATTTTTCATAATCTTGATGATAGTCTTCGGCAATCCAAAATTTTAGAAACGGATAAACTTCGGCAGCAACTGTGCTATTTAGTTTTTCAGCTAATGCCTTTTTCTTTGCGTCAATAATTTCTTTTTGTTCTAGATTTTGATAAAAAATAATAGATCTGTACTGACTGCCTCCGTCAGGACCTTGACCATTTACTTGTGTTGGATTTTGCGAAGCAAAATAAACGTCTACTAAGGTTTCAAAACTTACAATTTTTGGATCGTATATAACTTCTACTGCTTCAGCATGACCTGTTTGACCTGTGTTACTTTTCTCGTAAGTAGGATTTTGCGTATGACCTCCTGCGTATCCATTAATAACTTCATCTACACCTTTAACGCTTTCATATACAGCTTCTACACACCAAAAACAACCACTTGCAAAATAGGCTTTTGCTTTTCCGTTTTGTAATGCAACAGTTACTGGAGTTGCTGTTTTGATAGCTTCTTGTTTAGGATTGGTTTGGGCTTGATTGTTACAGCTAAATAATAAGGCTAGAAATAATACTGATAATAATTTTTTCATTTTTCTTTTCTTTTTCAATTGGACGTATAAATTATAACATCCTTGCTTATTTACTTATAATTATTTCTTAAAAAAAATAAATATATAGCAATAAAAAAAGCCTTTACGTTATGTAAAGGCTTTATAATATAATGAAAAAGGTTTCTATAATTTAGAAAACATTTTTTCCATTTTCTCTCTTTGTTCATCTGCTAAAGCAGCATCAACAAGTATACGTCCACTATGCTCATCTGTAATAATTTTTTTACGTCCAGCGATTTCCATTTGTACTTGTGGTGGAATTGTAAAATAAGATCCTCCTGATGCACCTCTTTCGATTGGTACAACAGCTAAACCATTTTTTACGTTTACTCTAATACGGTTGTAAGCTTTTACTAAACGCGCTTCGATTTTTTTCTTGTAATCTTCAGACTTGTCTATAAGTGCTTTTTCTTCTTTTTCAGTTTCTTTTAAGATAGCATCTAACTCACTTTTTTTATGTTTCAAGTGGTTTTCACGCTCTTTGTTATGCTCTTTAGTTTTAGCAATAACGTCTTTTTTCTGCTCAATTTGAGCTTTAAATTCTCTGATATGCTTTTCAGCTAATTCAATTTCTAACTCTTGGTATTCAACCTCTTTAGTTAAAGAATTAAATTCTCTGTTATTTCTAACATTTTTTTGTTGCTCAGAGTATTTTTTAATTAAAGTTTTAGATTCTTCAATTAAATTTTTCTTAGCAGTAATTTCAGCATCTACAGAGCTTAAACTATCTTCTAATTTCTCTAATCTAGTTTTTAATCCTGCAACTTCGTCTTCTAAATCGCTAACCTCTAAAGGTAATTCTCCACGTACGCTTCTTATTTCGTCAATTCTAGAGTCTATTAATTGTAGATCATATAACGCTCTTAGGCGATCTTCTACTGTTGCTTCTTTTGTCTTTGCCATATTTTAAAAATACTTAACAGGATTGGTATTTGTGTTCGATAAAATGAATGCAAAATTAGGGATTTTTTTCGTAAGTATTGCTACTAAACCAATTTTTGTGTACTGTTCACTTTCATAATGTCCTATATCTACTAATAAAATGTTGTTTTCTGCTTGGAAAAAATCATGATATTTAAGGTCTGAAGTTACAAAAGCATCAGCTCCTGCTGCTTTTGCTGCATTTATAGCAAAGCTTCCGGAACCTCCTAATACAGCAACTTTTTTTATTCTTTTATTTGTTAATTTACTATGTCTAATTGCTGAAACATCCATTTTTTCTTTCAAATAATGCAAAAACTCAATTTCGGCTTTGGGATTTTCTAGTTCTGCAATCATTCCCATACCAATATTTTGGTTTGTATTTTCTAAAGTGGTTACTTCAAAAGCTATTTCTTCGTAAGAATGTGTTTTAAATAAAGTTTGTAAAATGGTAGATTCTAAATGTTTTTGAAAGGTGACATTTATTTGTGTTTCAGCTTCGATATAATTTTCTCCTTTTTGACCTATTGTAGGATTAGCTTCTTGATTAGGTTTAAATGACCCTATCCCTTTTGTTGTAAAGCTACAGTTAGAATAGTTTCCAATTTGTCCTGCACCTGCTTTAAATAAGGCGTTTTTTATGGTTTCAACTTCTGATTCTGGTGCGTAAGTTGTTAGTTTTTTTATGGTTTGTTTTTGTGGTATTAATATGCGTTGATTAGTTAAGTTAAGTTGATCACATAACATGGCATTAACACCATTTTTATCATTATCCAAGGCTGTATGTATAGCGTAAATAGCAATGTTGTTTTGGATGGCTTTTAAAACGGTACGCTCTACATAATTTTTTCCGGTAAGACTTTTAAGGCCTTTAAAAATTATTGGGTGAAAACTTAATATAAAGTTGCAGTTTTTAGCAATTGCTTCGTCAACCACATCTTCCAATGTGTCTAAAGTTACCAATACGTTGGTTATCTTAGTGTTTTTATCGCCAATTAATAATCCTACGTTGTCAAAATCTTCTGCATATTTTAAAGGCGCAATTTCTTCAAGGTGATTAACAAGGTCTTTTATCAACATACTTTTTGGTCTTTAATATTTAAAACAAATATAAAATATTTACTTTCGTTACTATTATTGTTTGCTCCATTTCGTTTTTATAAAAATGATAAATGGGCTTTAAATATATTAAATGAAGTTTTTAAGATTTATTTTATTTCCTATTGTACCGTTTTATTATTTAATAACTTGGTTTAGAAACATCATGTTTGATAAAGGTTGGTTGGCTTCTAAATCTTATGATTTTCCAATTATTTGTGTTGGTAACCTTAGTACAGGAGGAACTGGAAAAACACCAATGGTTGAGTATTTAATACGTTTATTAAAAGATGATGTTAATTTGGCTACCTTAAGTAGAGGTTATGGACGCCAAAGTAAAGGGTTTAAGCTAGGTGATGCTTCGACTAATGCAACAATTTTAGGTGATGAGCCTTTTCAGTTTTATAATACGTTTTCAGAAGATATTAAAGTTGCAGTGGATGCAGATAGACAATCTGGAATCTCTAATTTATTGCGTTTAAAGGATAAGCCAGATGTTATTTTGTTAGATGATGCTTTTCAGCATAGAAAAGTTAAAGCAGGATTAAATATCATGTTGACCACTTGTGATAATAGATATACAAAAGATATTGTATTGCCAACTGGTAATTTGCGTGAACCAAAATCAGGAGCTAAGCGTGCAAATATTATAGTTGTAACCAAATGTCCAGAAGAGATAACAGAAATTAATAAACAGGATATAATTGCTGAAATCAAACCTTTAGCTTATCAACAGGTGTTTTTTAGTAAGATACGTTATAGTGACAAAGTATATTCTGAAAACAAAACAATTGCAATAGATCAATTAACAGATGATTTTAAATTGGTAACAGGTATTGCTAATGCAAAACCATTAGTGTCCTATTTGAAGAGTAAAGATTTAAGTTTTGAACATTTAAATTTTAAAGATCATCATGAGTTTTTATCCTCAGAAATCGAGTATTTATCAAAGTATGAGCTAATAATCACTACAGAAAAAGATTATATGCGTTTAAAAACGGAAGCTTCTTTACAAGGTAAATTATTTTATCTACCTATTAAAATAGATATTGATAACAGTGATAAGTTTGATGCCATTATTAAGACGTATGGTTTAGGGTAGGGTTGTCTCCTTTTTCCGATAGCATTAAGGCATTAAAAAGTTTTTTCTCGAAGTCTTCTTGTTTAAAAGGTTTAGGGATAATATCTGTAAATCCAGCTTCTTCAAATTCTTGCATTTTATCCTCAATAGTAACAGCAGTTAATGCAAAAATAGTAAGTTCTTTATCAAAGGTTCTAATAATTTTTGTGGCTTCCATACCACTAATTCCTGGCATGTGGATGTCCATTAATACAACATCGTATTTGGTGGTTTTAACCATGTCAACAGCCTCTTCACCATTATCCACAACGTCACAATACAGTTTCATTTTATTCAGGATTTTTTTGGTGATCATTTGGTTAATCTTGTTATCCTCTACAACTAGTATTTTTATGTTGCTTAATTCAATTTCGTCAATTTCGTTAAAGTAGTTTGCCTTTTTCTCAACAATAATCTCATTACTTTTTTTCATAGGTATTTCAAAGAAAAAGGTAGTTCCTTTTCCTAGCTGACTTTTCATGTAAATTTTTCCTTTTAATATATCTATTAATCCTTTAACAATGGATAGACCAAGTCCAGTTCCTCCATATTTACGGTTGATTTGAATTGATCCTTGAGAAAAACTTTCAAACATATTTTGTTGCTTTTCTTCACTAATTCCAATACCGTTATCTTCTACTTCAAATCTAACTTCAAAATTTTCTCCATTTTGATTCTGTTTGATAATTCTAATCCAAATATCTCCATCCTTTGTAAACTTAATAGAGTTACCAATAAGGTTAATTAGTATTTGAGAGATTTTTAATTGATCTGCATTAAAATTAGTTGGTAGGTCTCTGTCGTATTCTAAATGCAAGGTGATATTGTTGTCTAAAGCAGAATTGTTTAGTGCTGACATGACATTTTCAGCTTTCTTTTTAAGATTAAAAACTTCAGGTTCTATATCTACTTTATTGGCTTCAATTTTATTAATTTGAAGGATGTCATTAATAAAAGTTAAAAGGTAATCACCAGAAAATTTAAGTGATTTTAAGTGTTGCACTTGGGTAGGTTTTGGGTCTTCCTCCAAAAGCATATTTGTTAATCCTGTTACAGCGTATAAAGGTGTTCTTAACTCATGCGTTACCGTAGATAGGAAGTTAGCTTTGGTTTTGGTAGCCAATTCTGCTTTTTCCATTGCAATGGTTAATTCTGCATTTTTTTTATGTAAAATATTATTAGATTTTAATCTAATATTATTGTTTTTATATAACGAAAGCGTCAATAATGATAAAATTGTAATTAAAGCAATACTTAATATTGTTGTTAGTTTTTCTAACCAAGTTGAGCTTGCCTCTTTTTCTAAATCAGCTTCTTTTTCTTTTTGGTATTCTACGGGATTACTGTAAAGTTTGTCTAACCTTTTATCTGAAGAAAGAAAACCACGCTTAGCCATTAATAATGAATCGTTAAGTTTGATGTGCTTTTTTAAATAGGTATTTGATTTTTTATAATCTTCAGTTTCGTTATAAATATCACTTAATGAAGCATAAGCAATGTTAGTAATGGAAGGGAAGTTGTTTTTTTGTGCAATGGTTAATCCTTGTGTAATTAACTTTTCAGCTTCAGCAAATTGGCCTAACTTTATTTTATTTTTCCCTAAATGTACGTAAGCGCTACTAAGTATTTTATTGTTTAAATAGCTTTTAGATATGCTAACTGCTTTTTCATATTCTATTTCTGCTTCTTCGTAGTTTTCTAAGTTATAGTAGGCATCACCTTTATATAGGACCGACTCTGCTTCAAAATCATGTAAGTCTTCATTTTCAAAAAGAACTTCTGCAGATGTAAAATAATCTAGTGCACGATTAAAATTATTTTTACTCATGTAAACGATACCAATCGTTTTGTAAGTTTCTGCTATGTTAATATTATCCTCTGCAAAGCGTTGCTTTTCAATAGCTTTAATTAGCGTTTGAAGGGCTTCGTTAGATTCCTCAGTAATAAATTGAATTTTTCCAATTTTTGAGTAGATTAAACCAATATTTTTATTGTCATTAATTTGATTAGCCAATGCTAAGGCTTCGTCTAAATCGCTTTGCGCTTTGTAATATTGATTGTTATCAATATTTTTTTGAGCTTGACTAATGTTAAAGTTTATTTTGCTCTTAATGACTTCCTTTTCTTTTTCTGTTAAGTTTTGTGCTTGTAGGTTTAATCCTATAAAACACAATATTAAGCACGTGAAAAATTTTATAAAATGGGATTTCATTGGTTGGGTATATATAAACAAATATAAATATTTATACTCTAAAAGTTATTTTTATTCCGATAAATTGGAAATCAAATCTATTATTCGGCTAGAGTAACCAGTTTCGTTGTCATACCATCCAATAATTTTTACCATGTTACCTATAACAGAGGTCATTTGAGCATCAAAAATACAGGAGTGTGGATTGCCAACAATATCGATGGATACTATTGGGTCCTCAGTATATTCTAAGATGTTTTTAAATTTGCCTTTAGATGCATTTTTAAAAGCCTGATTTATGGCTTCAATAGTGACCGTTTTTTTAACATTAAAAGTAATATCTGTTAACGATCCATTGGCTACAGGAACTCTAATTCCGCATCCACCAATTACATTTGATAACTCAGGAAATATTTTTGTTAAAGCCTTGGCAGCTCCAGTTGTTGTTGGTACAATACTTTGTCCAGCAGCTCTAGCACGTCGTAAATCCCTATGTGGCTGATCGTGTAGGCTTTGGTCTGTGGTGTATGAGTGTATTGTTGTTATGTATGCTTGATTAATACCGCAAAGCTCATTGATTATGTCAATCATTGGAGCTGCGTTATTTGTGGTACATGAGGCGTTTGATATTATAGTTTCAGTACCATCTAAATCGTTTTGATTAATGCCTAAAACAATAGTTTTAATATCATCTTCAGTTGGAGGTACGCTTAAAATTACGCGCTTAGCTCCATTGTTTATATGATGTTGTAAATCTTCTGTAGTTTTAAATTTTCCGGTGGCTTCAATAACAAAATCTGGAGCAAATTGGGACCAGTCTATAGTTTTAGGATGTGTTTGGTTTAAAAGTGAAACAGATACATTGTTTACAAGTATAGTGTTTTCTGTGGAAGAAATTTCAGCAGGAAATACACCATGTATACTATCATATTTTAGTAAATGACTTAACGTTTTTGCATCTGCTAAATCATTTATGGCAACAACCTTAATATTGGGATTGTTATGTAGTAGTCTAAAAACGCGTCTTCCAATACGTCCAAAACCATTAATAGCTACTGTAATCATATTTAATTTATGTGTTTTTGTGCTTTATATGAAGAACGTACTAATGCGCTACTTTCTACATGTCTAAATCCAAGTTTTAGTCCTATTTCTTCATACTCTTTAAATTCGTCAGGAAGTATAAATCGTTTAACAGGTAAGTGTTTTTTACTTGGTTGTAAATATTGACCAATGGTAACAACATCCACATCGTTATCTCGTAAATCGTGTAAAGTTTGAATAACCTCTTCACGCGCTTCACCAAGACCTAGCATAATCCCAGATTTTGTTCTGCGTTGTCCTTGTTGTTTTAAGTATTTTAATACGCCTAAACTTCTTTCGTATTTAGCTTGTATACGGACTTCTCTGGTTAGTCTTTTTACGGTTTCAATGTTATGAGATACCACTTCTGGAGCTACATCAATAATTCTGTCAATGTGCATTTCTACACCTTGAAAATCAGGGATTAATGTTTCTAGTGTTGTTTGTGGATTCATTCGTCTGACAGCATCTACTGTTTCTGCCCACATAATACTTCCCATATCTTTTAGGTCATCTCTATCTACACTTGTTAATACAGCATGTTTGATTCCCATAATTTTTATAGAACGTGCTACCTTTTCTGGTTCGTCCCAATCAACATCCTCTGGACGTCCAGTTTTTACACCGCAAAATCCACATGATCTAGTACAAACATTTCCAAGTATCATAAAAGTTGCAGTTCCTTCTCCCCAACATTCTCCCATGTTTGGACAACTTCCAGATGCACAAATAGTGTTTAATTTGTATTTATCTACTAATCCTCTTAATTCTGTATATTTTTTACCTGTTGGTAATTTAACGCGTAACCATTTTGGTTTAGGTTGTCTTTCTGGTAATATATTTGATGCAGTTTCTGTATTCATAGTTGCAATTTTGTAGATGCAAAGATACGAAGTATTTTGGTTAAAATTTAAGGAGTAGGAGTAAAGTAGGGTAAGCTAATAATTACTTTTTTTGAATAATTTCTGCTAATAATTTTTTAGCACGAAGTAACTTTACTTTTATATTATTAATTGGCTCTTTTAGCTCGTCAGAAATTTCTTTGTAACTTAATTCTTGAAAATATCTTAGGTTTATTACTTCTTGATAATGTGGTTTTAGCTTTTTAATGTCACGAAGTAATTTAGCTAAATTTTGTTCTGTAATTAGTTTGTCTTCAACAGATGGTGTTTCGTCTAAAACTTGATAGACAGCATTGTCATCTGTACTTGAAATAGCTTGTTTAATGCTGTTTTTTTGTTTTCTAATAATATCAATATGAATGTTTTTAGAAATTGTAATTAACCAAGTATTAAATGCGTATTTGCTGTCGTAAGTTTTTATTTTGTCAAAAGCTTTAGAGAAAGTTTGAATGGTAATATCTTCTGCATCGTTTTCATTTTGGATGCGTTTAAGTTGAAAACCATAAACCTTATCCCAATAATTATGAAGTAAATAATTAAACGCTTTTTGGTCGTTTTGTTTGGCTCTTTTTATTGCTTCTTCTATTTCCAATAATTTGGTTTTGAAATTTTATTGGCTATAAAGATACTAAATTGCAATACAATCAAGGTTATTTCTAGGATTGGTAACAATAAAATGGTGTCTTTTTCGTCTAATTTATTTGCAGAAAAGCCTAAACTTAAAAATTGAATGATAAAACGTAAAATAATTAGACCCAAAACAAAAGGCCATAAATAGGTGGTTATGGCTAATACAATAGCTAATGTCCAAAAAAGTATTTGCGAGATATAAAAACTAGCCAATAAAAATTGATGCTTTAATTTATAATATTGAGCAGTTGATACATGTCTGCGTTTTTGTTTAAACCAATCTTTTAATGAAGACTTTGGTATGGAAGATGTAAAACTTTCTTTATTGTAACAAATTGCTGTGTTAGTTGCGTTAGCAGCTTCGTTGATAAAAAGATCATCATCTCCAGATCTAATTTTCATGTGTTTAATAAAACCATTAGTTTTAAAAAACTCATCTCTATGGTAGGCTAAATTACGACCAACACCCATAAAAGGAATCCCAACTTTTGCAAACGAAAAATATTGTGTTGCAGTCAGCAAGGTTTCAAATCTGATTAGTTTATTTAAAAATGAGTTTTTTATTTTGTTATACGCACCATAACCTAAAATAATGGTGTTCTCGTCATTAAAACTTTGACTCATTTTGTCGATCCATTGGTTTGAAACCGGTTGGCAATCTGCATCAATAAACAATAAATGATTGTGTGTGGCAGCTTTTATGCCTAGTGAGAGTGCGTATTTTTTATTTCCCCAAAAGGCTTCAATATTTTTGACATCTACAATTTTAATATTGCTATGTTTAGATTTAAAATCTTCAAAAACATCTAAAGTCTCATCGTGAGATGAGTCGTTTATTAGTACCACTTCAAAATTGGGATACGATTGATTTAATATGCTAGGTAGAAATTTTTTAAGGTTTTGTGCTTCGTTTTTGGCACAGATAATTACAGAAATTGGATAGTTTCTGTTTAAAGAGGTTGTAATACTTTTAGAAAAAGCAAAGCTGCCAAATAACACAGCATAATATAATACCTGAATAACAACCACAGCTACAAAGCTGTAGAATAAAACCTCAAGTATTAGCATGTATTAAGAATGTTGCGTTTCGTTGCAGTTGTCAAACTGATCTGGAGTTTTACCGCAAAATCCGCAAGATTCTCCTGTTGTGTTTAACATTGGATTTTGACTTGCGCAAGTACCAGCAAATTTACCATCTTTTTTTGCCCATATTTTAATTGCTATTCCAGCAAAACCTAATGCTAGAAGACCTAATGTAAGTAGTAAAAGTTTCAAATTATTTTTCTTTTTTTGTGACTACAAAGATACTAAATTTTAAAGAATAATGTAAAGGTTTTATAAAACCTCTAACAGTGTTTTTATCTTTTATATCTATTAAAGTTGTTTTTTATCGAATTTTTTATTCAAGCGAAAAATAAGTGTCTAACATTTGTTTTTTTTAAATATCTTAAACCCTTAACTTTTAATTATTTAGATTATGAAAAAATTATTGGCAGAATGTTTTGGAACTTTTTGGTTAGTTTTTGGAGGTTGTGGTAGTGCAGTCTTTGCAGCTGGTTATCCAGATTTAGGTATTGGATTTGTTGGTGTAGCATTAGCTTTTGGATTATCCGTATTAACAATGGCTTACGCTGTTGGTCACGTATCTGGAGCACATTTTAATCCTGCAGTATCTATAGGTTTATGGGCTGGTGGCAAGTTTCCTGCAAAGGAGCTACCTGGTTACATTATTGCACAATTAGTTGGAGCTATTTTAGCAGCTGCAGCATTATTATATATTATTTCTGGTAAAGCAGGATTTTCTGGTCAAGGTGGTTTTGCTGCTAATGGTTATGGCGCTTTGTCACCTGATGGTTATTCCATGATGTCTGCTTTGGTGACTGAGTTTATTTTGACCTTATTTTTTCTATTAATAATATTAGGAAGTACGTACCCTAAAGCACCAAAAGGATTTGCAGGTATTGCTATTGGTTTAGCTTTAACTTTAATTCATTTAATTAGTATTCCTATAACAAATACGTCTGTTAATCCAGCAAGATCAACTAGTCAAGCTTTATTTGCCGAAGGTGGTGAATATATGGGACAACTATGGTTGTTTTGGTTAGCACCAATTGCAGGTGCAATTGTAGCTGGTTTAATCCATAAAGCGCTGTTTAGTAAGGATTAAATCGTTGAATTTTGACATAAAAAAAAGCCTCATAATAGTTATGAGGCTTTTTTATATAGTATAACTAATTAGTCATTAATCTTTAACGAGATCTCTGCAACAGGTGTGTCATTTGATCTAAATTGACTACCTCCTTTAGGTTCTATGGATATACTTAACCCTAAAGCATCTTCTGTATATGGTATTTCTTGTAAGCGTCTGTCAGCTTCACTTAGTACACCAAGGTTAACCATTTTATCTTGTAAGTTAGCCCAAATTTGATATACTTTGTCATCAGGTAATTGAGGCAAGGATACTACATCAATCATAGATTTTTTTTCTTCTGGATTAATGTAAGCGACAGTCTTAAGGTTTTTAGCTCTAGTATTTCCTGTTAACACATATTTTTCTGTTTCAGGATTATTTAATTGTTCAAACTGTTGTAATACTTTATTTAAAGTACTATTGTTATTGGATATATCACTTCTTAAATCAAAGATTTCATCAGCGATGGTTTGATTTTCATCTGCTAAATTATTGTTTTGATTAAGTAGATAAACAGAGCTTCCTGCAAATAATAGTGCAGCCACACTTGCTGCAATTGCTAAGCTATACCATTTTTTTGATTTTTCTGGTTTTAATGCTACTACTGGTTTATCGTCTAGAGTATCTAGAACATTATCTAAAATAGATTTTGGTGCTTTTACCGCATTTAATTGCGCAGTAAATTCTAGCTTGTCTTCAAGCTTTTGAAATGCTTTTTTAACTTGTGGGTATTCTGATATGTAATGCTCTACCTCTAAAGTTTCTGAAGCTGTAGTTAGACCTATTAAATATCTGTCTAATAAGTCAGTGTCTAAAAATGTTTTTACTTTCTGATTCATCATTTTACAATTAAGGGTTGTAAATTTTTTTCAATTCACGTAACGCAATTTTTAATCTTGATTTTATTGTACCTAACGGTATGTCTAATTCTTCGCTCGCTTCTTGTTGCGTCATTCCTTCAAAAAAGAGCGCGTTTATAACTATTTGATACTTTTCGTCCAACGTGTTTAAATGCTTTTTAATATCTAAAACATCCTCGTTTAAACTATTAGTTGTCAGTTTATATACGTTTGAATCTTCGATTTGGACTTCTTTATTAGATTTATTATTTACAGATCTAATTTTATCGATTGCCGAGTTATATGCAATGCGGTATAGCCAAGTGAATAATTTGGCTTTATCAGGATTATAACTTTTACCTTTTTTCCAAACTTTTATTAAAGTCTCTTGAAGCACGTCTTGCGCTAAGTCGTCATCCGAAATCACTTTTTTTATGACTCCAAATAATGCATCAGCATAATTTTCGTATAACAAATTAATGGCTTGTTTGTCGCCATTTTTAAGGTGTGTTATAATATGTTTTTCTAAAGAAAATTCCAAGCTATTGTATTGTAGTTGTTAGTTAACTAATTTAAATTGAAGTTATTTTATATTGTGTCAAAAAATATTTACTTCAGCTTCAATTGAAATATTAAAGATACGATAAATAGTATTTTGTATTAATTTTGAAAGGTTTAATATGTCTTCTCCTTTAGCGTCGTCATAATTAACTAGTACTAAGGCTTGTTTTTTATGCACGCCATAATTACCAAATGTTTTTCCTTTAAAACCTGCGGTTTCAATTAACCATCCAGCAGGTATTTTTATTTCGTTTTCAGAAATCACATAATGTGGCACTTCTTTAAAGTTATCTTGCAATTGTAAGAACTGAGATTTTGAAATAACAGGGTTTTTAAAAAAACTTCCAGAATTGCCAATAATTTTAGGGTCTGGTAATTTGCTTTCGCGAATAGCTATAACTGCTTTGGAGATGTCTTGTATTGTGGGTTGGGTAATATTCATGGTTTCTAACGCTGTAGTTATAGCACCATAATTAGTATGCAAAATGTGGTTTTTAGTTGTTAGTTTAAAAACCACACTTGTTATTATATATTTTCCTTTTGCTTCTTGTTTAAATATTGAATGTCTATACCCAAAATCACAGTCCTGCTTAGTAAAAGTTTCTGTTTTTAAAGTGTCTAGATTTAAAGCATTGCAAGAGTAAAAATGATCTTTTAATTCTACACCATAAGCGCCAATATTTTGTATTGGACTTGTGCCAACATTACCAGGGATTAAAGACAAATTTTCTAAACCGCCAAAATCTTGTTTTAGTGTCCATTTTACAAATTCATGCCAGTTTTCGCCAGCTTGACACTCTATTAATACATGATTATCTGTAGTGTCAACAATAGTTTTTCCTTTAAGATTTAATTGTATCACTAAAGCATTTACAGGTTTGGTGAGTAACATATTGCTACCACCACCAAGGATAAATTTATTGGTGTTTTTATAATTAGAATAGATAAACCTTAAATCTTGGACTGTGCTAACTGCTACAAATTGTTTAGCGTTAACATCTATTCCAAAAGTATTATAAGGTTTTAAAGATATGTCGTTTAAAATATGCACTAGTCTTTATATACTTTTAATGCTTGTTTGATAATATTTACTGCTTTTTTTAAACTGTCTTGATTTAATACATAAGCAATACGGATTTGATTTAATCCAACTCCAGGTGTGCTGTAAAAACCTGCAGCAGGAGCGACCATAACGGTTTCTCCATCAATATCAAAATCTTCTAAAAGCCATTGTGCAAAAGCGTCACTATTTTTTATAGGTAATTGTGCGATACAATAAAAAGCACCTTTTGGATTAGCTACTTGGACACCATCTATTTTTTGCAATTCTGCGATAAGCACATTACGTCTTTCAACGTACTCTTCAATAACATCGTCAAAATAACTTTGTGGTGTTTCTAAAGCAGCTTCACTAGCAATTTGTGCCAAGGTTGGAGGGCTTAATCTTGCTTGTGCAAATTTTAATGCAGTTGCGATAACTTCTTTGTTTTTAGAGACTAAACAACCAATTCTTGCACCACACATACTGTAACGTTTAGACACAGAGTCTATGACTATTGCATGGTCGTCTAAACCTTGTTCTTGTAATATAGAATAGTGTTTTGCTCCATCGTAAGCAAACTCACGATAAACCTCGTCAGCTATTAAAAACAAATCATGCTTTTTAACTATTTCGGCTAATTTTTTTATTTCGTCTTTTGAATATAAATAACCAGTTGGGTTTCCTGGATTACAGATTAATATTGCTTTAGTTTTTGGTGTGATAAGTTTTTCAAACTCTTCAATTGCAGGTAAGGCAAAATTGTCTTCTATTTTCGAAATTACAGGTACGACCTTAACACCAGATGCAGTTGAAAATCCATTGTAATTTGCATAAAACGGTTCAGGAATAATCACTTCGTCATCAACATCCATAATGCTTCCAAAAGCAAAAAGTAATGCTTCACTACCACCTGTAGTTACAATAATATCGTCATGTTTTACATGGATATCATTTTTTTGGTAATAGTTAGCGATTTTTTTGCGATACTCTTCAGATCCTTCAGATCGTGTATAAGCTAATATATCTAAGCCATGCATTTTTACTGCATCAAGAGCTGCTTGTGGTGTTTTAATATCTGGTTGCCCAATATTTAAATGATAAACAGTTTTTCCCATTTTATATGCTTTTTCAGCAAAAGGAACTAACTTTCTAATTGGTGACTGTGGCATTGATTGCCCTTTTTGAGAAATTTTTGGCATTACATATCGTTTAGGTTACAAATTTGCGAAAAATAATTGTAATGTTTCTTTAAAAAAAGACCTTTTAAAAGAGATTATAGTTAAAAGATTTGTAATTTTATTAAAGACATAATTTATTATACCATGGATGCGTTTACATAAACTATTATTTTATTTTTTTTTAATCCTTACTTTTTGTGTTAATGCGCAAAGTAACTACAAGTTAACAGATAAAATTAAATCCCAGAAAATAGAGTTTGAGTTAATTAATAATATAATTCTTATTCCTGTCGAGGTT
This sequence comes from Olleya sp. Hel_I_94, assembly GCF_007827365.1. Lineage (NCBI taxonomy): Bacteria > Pseudomonadati > Bacteroidota > Flavobacteriia > Flavobacteriales > Flavobacteriaceae > Olleya > Olleya sp. Hel_I_94. The sequence continues at coordinate 1,426,150 of NZ_VISI01000002.1, read as the reverse complement.
AACGGTATTACTTTAAAATTTCTGCTTGATACAGGTGTTAGCAAACCAATTCTTTTCAATTTTATAAAAGGCTCAGACTCGTTAAAAATTTTAAATTCAGAAAAAATTAAAATTAAGGGACTTGGAGATGTAGACTACATTGACGCTTTAAGATCTAGTCATAATACTTTTAAAATTGGAGACGCAATAAATACTGATCAAACGTTGTTTGCAGTATTTGATTCCAGAATTAATTTGGCTCCTAAGTTAGGTACACCAATAGATGGTATTATTGGCTATGATTTGTTTAAGGATTTTGTTGTGGAGGTTAATTATTCTGGTAGATATATTAGGTTACACAATCCTGAAAATTATAAGTATAAAAGGTGCAATAGATGTGAAGTTTTAGATTTAGAATTTAAAGATAATAGGCCTTATTTAAATACTAACGTAACTATTAAAGCTAAATTAGTTCCAGTAAAACTACTTATGGATTCTGGAGGTAGTGATGCCTTATGGTTATTCGAGGATAAAGATAAGGGCTTGCAGCATAGCGAAAAATATTTTGAAGATTTTTTAGGTTCTGGACTTAGTGGAGACGTTTTTGGTAAAAGAACTAAAATAGAAGCGCTAAACTTAAATCGTTTTACTATTAAATATCCTAAAGTTGCTTTTCCTGATTCTGTAACTGTGAAGGCAGTTAAAAAATTTAAAGATAGAGATGGTACAATTGGTGGCGAAATTTTAAAGCGATTTAATCTAATTGTAGATTATTCAAACTCTAAGATTACTCTTAAAAAAAATAGTAGTTTTCATGATGCGTTTAGTTATAATAAAAGTGGTTTGCAAGTAGAGCACGATGGTGTTAGAGTGGTCATGGAGATTAATGTTGAAGAAAACAGTGCTCATATTAGAAGTGAACAGTCCAATTCCATTGCAGTTAATAGTGTAGTAAAGACAAATCGTAATTTTTCATTAAAACCAACATATATAGTACATAATGTTGTCAAAAACTCTCCTGCTTATTGGGCTGGAGTCCAAAAAGGTGATGTTATTTTAACAATAAATAATAAAATTACTTTTGATTTAACATTAGATCGTATTGTTAATCACTTTTATAAAAAATCAGGTACTCAAATTAAATTGTTAGTCAATAGAAATGGTTACGAAAAAGAAATTAAATTTAGATTAAAATCTCCCATAGAATAGACCCTAAAAAAAGCCGAAACATATGTTTCGGCTTTTAAAATATGATTTAAATAGAGAGCTTATTGCTCCATTACACTTTTTCCTTTTTTCTCTAAAACACTAGTTTTAGCAGGATCAATAACTTCTCCTCTTATTTTTAAAGATACTGTTGGTGTGTCAGCATTAGATAAAACAGTAATTGTTTTTCTAATAGGCATAACTCTGTTAGTATCATATTTTACTTCAATTTCTCCAGTTTCTCCAGGCATTACTGGTGCTTCTGGTTTTTTAGGTACTGTGCATCCACAGCTAGAGCTAACTTTAGATACAATTAAAGGTGCATTACCAGTGTTTGTAAACTCAAAAGTTCTTACACCATTATCTCCTCTGTTAATAGTTCCGTAGTCTATAGTCGTATCTTTAAACTCTATTTTTGCTACTTTGTCCTGAGCATTCATCGATAAACTAATAAGTCCGATAAATAATATTGTAAATAATTTTTTCATTGTATTTTGATTTTATTGGTTTGTAAATCTAATTACTTTTATTCCATTTTACAAAGTTATTAGATGTAATGCATACTTGCAAATACTTATAACATATTTAACTATACATTATTCATCGTTATAATTTCACAAAAACAGAAATATAAGTACTTTTGTAAGATATATTTCAAAAACTATTCCAAAGTATGCAAATTCCATCAAAATATAATGCTATACAAGCAGAAAATAAGTGGTATGACTACTGGATGAAAAATAATTATTTTCATTCAGAACCAGACGACAGAGAGCCTTACACAATTGTAATTCCTCCTCCAAACGTAACAGGAGTCTTACATATGGGACACATGCTTAATAATACTATACAGGATGTTTTAATTCGTCGCGCACGTTTACAAGGTAAAAATGCCTGTTGGGTACCTGGTACAGATCACGCATCAATTGCTACTGAAGCTAAAGTTGTTGCTAAATTAAAAGAACAAGGTATTGACAAAAATGACCTGACAAGAGACCAGTTTTTGGCACATGCTTGGGAATGGACAGAAGAATATGGAGGCGTAATTCTTGAACAACTTAAAAAATTAGGATGTTCTTGCGATTGGGATCGTACCAAATTTACAATGGACGACGACATGTCTGAAGCTGTAATTAAAGTGTTTGTGGATTTACACAACAAAGGATTAATATATAGAGGTTACCGCATGGTAAACTGGGATCCTGAAGCAAAAACAACCTTGTCTGATGAGGAAGTTATCCACGAAGAGCGTCAAGGAAACCTATATTACATAAATTATAAAATTGAAGGCAGTGACAATACATTAACTATTGCTACCACACGTCCTGAAACTATATTTGGAGATACAGCAATTTGTATTAATCCAGAAGACGAACGTTTTGCACACTTACGTGGAAAGAAAGCCATAGTGCCAATTTCTAATCGTGTTATTCCTATAATCGAAGATGATTATGTTGATATCGAATTTGGAACTGGGTGTTTAAAAGTTACACCAGCACATGACGAAAACGATAAGAATCTTGGAGATAAGCACAAATTAGAAGTTATAGATATCTTTCATGAAGATGCAACATTAAATAGCTTTGGATTACAATTTGAAGGTCAGGATCGTTTTGTGGCTAGAAAAAATGTAGCTAAAGAATTAGAAACATTAGGTGTTTTAGTAAAAACTGAAACCCACATGAATAAAGTAGGGACTTCAGAACGTACAAAAGCTGTTATCGAGCCAAGATTAAGTGACCAATGGTTCTTAAAAATGGAAGAGTTGGTTAAGCCAGCAATCGAAGCTGTTTTAGGAGAAGATGCTGAGATTAAGTTATTTCCGAAGAAATTTGAAAATACATACCGTCATTGGATGGAGAATATTCGTGATTGGAATATCTCACGTCAATTACTTTGGGGACAACAAATTCCTGCCTATTTTTATGGAGATGGTAAAGAAGATTTTGTAGTTGCAGAAACTATTGAACTAGCTGTTGAAAAAGCACAAAAAGTAACAGGAAAAGCAGATTTAAAAGCAGAAGATTTAAAACAAGACACAGATGCTTTAGACACTTGGTTTAGCTCTTGGTTATGGCCAATGTCTGTTTTTGATGGAATCCGTAATCCAGAAAACGAAGAAATTAAATATTACTATCCTACTAATGATTTAGTAACAGGACCAGATATTTTATTCTTTTGGGTTGCACGTATGATAATTGCAGGTTATGAGTATAAAGACCAAAAACCATTTAACAATGTCTATTTAACAGGTTTAGTACGTGATAAGCAACGTCGTAAAATGAGTAAGTCCTTAGGTAACTCGCCAGACGCTTTAAAATTAATAGAAGAGTATAGTGCAGATGGTGTTAGGGTTGGGTTACTATTAAGTAGTGCAGCAGGAAATGATTTAATGTTTGATGAAGCCTTATGCCAACAAGGTAAAGGTTTTGGAAACAAAATTTGGAACGCTTTTAACTTAACCAATTTATGGGAAGTTAGTGATACTATTGCGCAACCAGAATCTAGTAAAATAGCTTTAGATTGGTACCAGTCTAAGTTTAGTGAAGCTTTATTAGAAATTGAAGATCACTTTAGTAAATACCGATTAAGTGATGCTTTAATGGCTATTTACAAACTAGTTTACGACGATTTTTGTGGTTGGTTATTAGAGATTGTAAAGCCAGCATATCAACAACCAATTGATGCTGCTACATATAATAAAGTGATGTCTATTTTTGAGGATAACTTAAAAATATTGCATCCATTTATGCCTTTCTTATCCGAAGAAATTTGGCAGTATATTGCTGAAAGAACTCCGGAAGAAGCACTAATTGTTGCAAAATGGCCTGAAGCTAAACCAGTAAACAAAGAGTTAATTGCACAGTTTGAATTTGCTTCAGAGGTTATTTCTGGAATAAGAACCGTTAGAAAAGAAAAGAACATCGCTTTTAAGGATGCGATTGGTTTTTCAGTTATAAATAACGAAAACTCAAATACAGCGTTTGATACTGTAATTGCAAAATTAGGTAATTTAGAAGCTATCGATTATGTAAATGAACCTGTTGAAGGTGCATTAACCTTTAGAGTAAAATCTAACGAGTACTTTATTCCAATGGATGGTGCAATAGATGTAGAAGCAGAAATTGTTAAGCTAACGGAAGAGTTAAAGTACACAGAAGGTTTTCTTAAATCTGTACAAAAGAAACTATCTAACGAGCGTTTTGTTGCAGGAGCACCAGAGCAAGTAATTGCCAATGAGCGTAACAAAGAAGCAGATGCTTTAGCTAAAATAGAAACATTAAAAAGTAGCTTGGCTAGTTTAAAGTCGTAGCTTAAAATTATTTTTATAAGTGAATAGCCTTTCCGTTTGGGAAGGCTTTTTTTTTTTTTTTTTTTTTTTTTGTCTGCGATTATTTGTTAATTTTTTGAATTATTCACATTTTAATATGTTGAATTTAACATTTTGTTTTATTAAAAGTTCTTATGTTCTCATTTTAATTAAATTAATGTTAATTTAATCTTCTTTTTTATGCTTATTTTATAATTTTTTGTGATTTAGTATTTCAAAAGTCTAATATCTTTGATTCAAACCAAAAATATTATTATGAAAAATTTAAAAAATGCAATCGGACTAATCACAATAACAGGACTTCTATTTACGTCTTGTATGGATGATAAAAAAAATAATCAATCTAATATGACTGATTCAGAAACTAGTCAAGACGTTAAATTAGACGCCAATTCAAAAGCAATGTCTTCAAATTCAGACAAAGTATTGACTAATAAAAATATGTCTAATGGTAATACAGCAACAACCAAGTCTGGAGATGTTGTCACTAGATCTATAAATACTAAAGTAAACGCAATGCAGATTAGTGGATGGGATGGATTTAATAAGCTTTCCATTCAAATGAAAAAAATTGAAGATGCAGACTTTAAAACTAAATCAGCTGCGATACCTAACATGGGATCTATAATTGGGTCACTTCAAAGTACACGACCAGATTGGATGAAAACAGAAGAAATCACTGAAGATATTGAAGACGTTCAAAAAGAATATAACGAATATATTAAGGAGCAAAACGGAAAGGAAAAACGTAATGTCAGAAATTTAGAAGAATTAAGTGAAGCTTATGATGACTTAGTTGAAGAGATTAATGAAACCTTTGATGAATATGTCAAAATTAATCGTAAAGCTAATGAAGAATATAAAGAAGAGATTATGGATGATGGTGATGTAGATGATGCTAGAGAAGAGTATAATGAAGAAATAAAAAAGCTTAATAAAGTAGCTGACGATAAATAATAAAGTGTTAATTATTACAGAAAAAAGCCACGTAAATTCGTGGTTTTTTTTGTGCTTATAATTTTGGAGGTGTGGTTAAAACCACAATCATCGATGTAAAATACGCTTTATCGAAATGTATGTTAAACATAGTCTTAATTGCTTTAAGTAGGTTTTTTGTTTTTATACTTTAGTAGTCCCTAAATATTAATAGCATGTTTCAAAGTCCCTTTAAAGTAGTAATGCTTGTAGCATTATTTTTACCCATTTATTTGTTTTCTCAATCTGGTCCAGGTGGTGTTGGTAATTCAACAACGCAAGTGTTATGGTTAAAACCAGATGGTTTTTCTGTAGCAGATGGCACTGTATTGGATACTTGGGATGATACTTCAGGTAATGCAAACTCATTAACACAGCCTGACGCAACATTTAGACCAATAGTTAAAACTAATATTGTTAATAGTTATGACGTTGTTAGATTTGAAGCTGGTAATAGACGTTTAAGAAAAACTAATTTTACAGACTTTCCTTCAACACAAATTACTACGTTCTACATTAATAAAACTACTGATTCAGGTGATGGTATTTTGTCATATAATTCAATAGGACGTGATAATGATTATTTACTATTTAATAGTGGTAATTTACAGTACTATCGTGCAAACAATACAGGTTTAAATATTGATGCTAACGATGGTGCCTGGCATATGGTAGACATGAGTTGGATAAATACAGGTACTGGTTTGAAATCATACTTAGATGGTGTTTCAAAAAGAACAGCTAATCATAACAATGGAACAAGTATTACTCCAGGTGGAAGTCTTTCATTAGCAGGAGAGCAAGATGCGGTAGATGCTAATTATGCAGAAGGGCAATCTCATCAAGGTGATTTTGCTGAGGTTATTATTTTTAACCAATTTATCAATACTGCTGAAAGAGTTATTATTCAAAACTACTTAACAGCAAAATATGGTTTAACTTTAGATAGTACTGTAGATTTTTACACTCAAGATAACGCTGTAAATGGTAACTTCGATTTTGATGTAGCTGGAATTGGTCAAGCTTCAGATGGAAGTAATCATACAGATTCTAGAGGAACAGGAATTGTAACAATTAATTCGCCTTCAGCCTTATCAAACGGAGACTATTTGTTTTGGGGAGAACAAACTAAAGATCCTGCATATACATTGGTAAGTGAAACCACTACTTATACAAATCAGTTAAATTCTAAATGGCGTGTTAGTAAGGTTGGAGATTTAGGTACAGTTACTGTGTCTTTTGATATTTCAAGTATCGCTAGTAGTATTCAATGTAATACATTACAATTAGTTGTAGATAATGATAGTAATTTTGGAAGTCCGTCCATATTTAATTTAGTAGTTTCAGGTAATACAGCAACAGCAACAGGCGTGTCTTTTACAGATGGAGATTATTTTACACTTAGAAATATAGATTCGATTGTTTGGGATGGTACGACATACTTTAATGGGTCTGGAGCATTAAATGCACCAAATAATACAGATTCATGCCTTAAGTTAATTGTTAAGTCCGGAAGTACTGCCTTTTTAGCCGAAGATGCTTTTGTTAGAGACGTTGAGGTACAATCAGGCGCTACATTACAAGTTGAAGATGGTATTTTATTAGAAGTAGAAAATGGTATTGTAAATCAAGGTACTATAGAGTTGTTAGGCGACGCACAACTTATTCAAAAACATACAGGAACAAGTTTAAACTCTGGTTCTGGTGATTTAAAAATTAGACAACAAGGTTCTTATAATTTATATAATTATAATTATTGGAGTGCTCCAGTTAATAGAGGTGGAGATTGGCAAGTAAGTTTCTTAGAAACCGAAGCTGGTCCTGTAGGTTTTACGTCAGGTTATGATGCTAATCCTTTGGCTTCGCCAGGAGAAATTAGTAGTTATTGGTTGCATACTTTTAATAATTTAATTGATAATTATTATGGATGGAATCACATTTCAACCACCACACCACTTAGTCCAACAACGGGTTATATAATGAAAGGATCTGGAAATGTATCACCATCTCCATTCCCATCTGTGGATCAAAATTATGTATTTAAAGGCACAGCTAATGATGGCGATTACAATGTGTCAGCCTTAGGCGGAAATCAAATTTTAATAGGAAATCCTTATCCATCAGCAATTGATGCTGACCAGTTTATTACAGATAATTTATCAGTACTTGACGGAACTTTATATTTTTATGAACATTTTGAATCTAACAACTCTCATATTTTAGCCAATTATAAAGGTGGTTATGCAACTTACAATTTGTTAACGTCTATAGGTAGTCCTGCTCCTCCAACAAATGGAGGTACAACAACTAAAGGGGCTCCAACAAGTAATGTAGCTGTAGCGCAAGGTTTTTTTGTAAAGATTGCCAATTCTGGAACCATAATCTTTAATAATAATCAGCGTATTTTTGCTAAAGAGGCTGCAGGTGAAACTACTTTTTTTAGATCTGCTCAGGCAACTTTAGCGGATAACCGTATTAAATTTTGGCTTAAGTTTAAAGATAATAATGATAACGAGTCTACTATTGCTTTAGGTTATGATAATAATGCTAGTACAGATTTTGATAAAGGTTACGATAGTAAAATGTTTAACGATTTGCCTAATGATTTATATTGGGTTATTCCTGATCAAAGATTAAGTATTCAAGGTCTAAATACTTTTGATGTTTCAGACGAGATTCCTTTAGGAATTGATATTTCAAATTCTGGTAATTTTACTTTTGAAATTAGTGAAACTTTGAACTTTCCAACAAATCAGAAAATCTATTTAAAAGATAATCAAACTAATACGTTACACGATATTAAATCTAATCCTGTAACATTAAATTTAGTGTCAGGAGTTGATGAGTCTAGATTCTCTATTGTATATCAATCATCAGAAACTTTATCTAATGAAGATTTTATAACCACACAGTCTTTAGTATACTTTGATAGTTCTAAAAATGCTTTAGTATTTAAAGGTATTGAAAACCTGAATAGTATTAAAAATATAAATGTATTTAACCTATTAGGTCAAAATGTTAAAACTATAAATTCTATTGAATCTGAGGAAGTTGATTTGTCAAACATAAACTCAGGAGTATATATTGCTAAAATAGCAAAGGCTAATGGACAGTTGGTTAATCTTAAATTTATTAAACGTTAATGTCTAATAAAACTAAGTATTCTATATTAACAGCTTTAGTAATTATAGTATCGTATGGTGTAAATAATTATTTAGATTCCAAGGATAAAATAGACACTGTAATACAAGGTACAACAGTAAAAAACAATACCAACGAGTACTTTTTACCAACAAGCACGACTGGACAAATTATACACCATAATGGTTATAGTTTAAGTTATAGCGAGCCACATGAACAAGCAGAATGGGTAGCTTACGAACTAAAAAAATCTCATTTAAGTAATGCGGATTATAAACGTCCTTATTTTGAAGTGGATCATGCTGTAAAAACAGGTGCTGCACATTGGCGTAATTATAAAAAATCAGGTTACGATCGTGGACACCTTTGTCCAGCAGGAGACAGAAAATATAGCCAAGAAGCACATGACGAAACTTTTTTGACTAGTAATATCGCTCCTCAAAATCACGATTTTAATGCAGGAGTTTGGAATAGATTAGAACAAAAAACACGTTATTGGGCTAGTAAATACGATGGTGTTTTTGTAGTTACAGGAGGTGTTTTAGAAAATGGATTAAAAACAATAGGAGAGGAAGAGGTGTCTATTCCTAATCAGTTTTATAAAGTATTAATTGACAATAATAATGGAACTACCAAAGTGATTGCTTTTTTATTACCACACATGGAGTCTGAACAACCTTTATATAAATTTGTAACCTCTGTAGATCATATAGAACAATTAACTGGTATTGATTTCTTTTCAGAATTGGATGACGCTATTGAAGATAGGCTTGAAGCATCAAGCAGTTATAAAGGATGGAGCTTTTAAAATAATTTTTGCTTTACACCTTTCCATCTTAAATTTCTAATATATTGTCCTTCTGCCTTGGTAACTAAGCGTTCTGGTTTATTACTTGCGGCTTTTAAATACCCAACAATATAATCTTTAAAGTATCTAAAGCTTTTCTTTTTTACACTCATTTTTAAAGCAGTAATTAACGTCAGTGTAAAACCATAACGCATTTTATACATGGCTTCGCCTTGCAGGTGTTTTGCTCCTTTATTGTAGCTGGCTCCTGTAGGTTTTAAATGCTTAACATGTAAACTTTCATCTAAGACAATAGACCAGTTGTTATACTTTGCTAAAAGCTCGTCAATGGTATCCCAACCCATAGATTTTTTTAATTGTCCTATGGCTTCAAAACAATCTTTTCGGTAGGCTTTAAGTGCTCCTCTTATGTGATCTTTACTAGTAATAGATTCTAAAACCCAATTGTTATTTTTTTCGATATAACAATAGCCAGCAACCATGCCAATAGATGCAGCTTTATTAAAATGAAAGGCTAATGTTTCTAAATAATTTAAAGGAAAAATTAAATCGGCATCAAATTTACAAATCACATCATAATTTTTATTTGTGACCTCATAGCCTTTATAAAAGGCATTGATTATTTTAGTTCCTGGTAAGTGCTTGTCAGATGAAGTCACATTGACTAAATCAATAAAATTATACTGTTTTTGAAAGTCTTCTACAATAGTTTTGGTGTTATCAGTAGAATTGTCATTAACCACCACAATTTGTTTAGGAGGCAACGTTTGATTGACTAGTGATTGTAATGTTACTCCAATGGACGAAGCTTCGTTATGCGCAGGAATGATTATACTGAAATTCACAATAGAAAATATTAGAATTTAAAGTTAGCTTTATTTAAGCTCTTTCAGCATAAATAATATAATATCTAGGTGTAAACCATCTTAAAATAGGTCTGATTCCAATTTTTTTGGTGGGATTAGTCCATTTATGTCTGTCAATAATTTTCCAACCTGTTTTTTCTAATAACCAATCTAATTGCCAATCTTCAAACTCGTGATAATGCCTATCCCAAGGATCTGTTTTGCTTCGGTAAGCCGAAGAAAACCATAATTTAAGTGGTACGCTAATTACTAATTTGTCCGCTTTTATACTTTGTAAAACAGTAAAGGGGTTTAATAAATGTTCAAAAATTTCAAAAGCTGTAACGACTGTGGCTTGAGAGTTTTTAATACTTGAAACATCAAAATCTAAATCTTCGCCTTTAGTGTTTTCAACATTGTAACTATTGTCTTTTAATATTTTAGTAAATGGGTTTTCTACTCCTAAGTCTAAAATTGTTTCAGATTTAGAAATATGTTTTTCTAAAAATTGATACGTTAGTTTAAAGCGTTTATGCGGAAAAGTTTGTTCGTACACAAAAAAAATGATTTAGTTTTATAATAAAATACAGACGTTTTATTGTTTGTAAACTATAGCATTAATATTCATACCAGCACCAACACTAGCAAAAAGTATAACATCACCTTTATTAATCTCTTGGTCTTTTAGTTTACCTTTTAAAATTAAATCGTATAAAGTAGGTACAGTTGCTACGCTAGAATTACCTAAAGTATTAATACTCATTGGCATAATGCCTTCTGGCATTTTCATGTCGTGTAGCTTGTAAAAATGTTTTACGATAGCTTCGTCCATTTTTTCGTTAGCTTGATGTATCAATATTTTTTTAACATCATTTATGTTGTAGCCACTTTTTTCTAAACATGATTTTAAAGCTAAAGGCACGTTGGTTAAAGCGAATTCGTAAATTTTACGACCATACATTTTAATGTATCTACGTTGACTAGTAGATTCTAAATTATTGGTTTCTCCAAAAAAGATAAAATGAGCTTCATCTAATGCATAGGTAGCGGACTCGTGTGCAATAATTCCACTATCGTCATTGGTTTCTTCTACAATTACAGCTCCAGAGCCATCACTATAAATCATGGAGTCTCTGTCATGTTTATCTACAACGCGAGATAATGTTTCCGTTCCAATAACTAAACAGCGTTTTGCTATTCCTGATTTAATAAAAGCATTGGCTTGTATAACACCCTCTATCCAACCTGGACATCCAAATAGTAAGTCGTAACCAACACATTTAGGATTTTTAATTTGTAATAAATGTTTTACACGTGAGGCTATACTAGGGACAGTGTCACTTTGTTCTGTATTGTGTTTTATGTCACCATAATTGTGGGCAACAATAATATAGTCTAAAGTTTCTTTGTCGATTTTAGCATCAGCAATTGCTTTTTCGGCTGCATAAAATGCAATGTCAGAGTTTAATAATTCTGATTTTATGTAACGTCTTTCTTCAATACCTGTAATGGCTTTGAATTTATCAACGATAACTTCATTTGTGCTATTTATTTTAGAACCATCAGCATTTAAAAACTCATGATTATAAAAATCTTCATTTTTTTCAATAGTACTTGGAATGTAACTTCCTGTTCCAATAATCTTAATATTCATAAAAAAAGGATTGCCTTTAATTGTTTAACTGCTAAGATAAGCAGTAAAAAACTAAAGGCAATTTTATTGGTTAATTATTTACGATGTCCAACGTTTAGTTAGCATCCATATAAGCTTCAATTGGAGCACAAGTACATATTAAATTTCGGTCTCCATAAGCGTCGTCCACACGACGTACAGAAGGCCAAAACTTGTTGTCCACCACGTAATCCAAAGGATAAGCAGCTTTCTCACGAGTGTATGGTAATAACCATTCGTCACTTGTTAACATAGCTAATGTATGAGGTGCATTTTTTAAAGGATTATTATCGTCATCCTTAGTTGCAGCATCAATTTCTTTTCTAATAGAAATCATAGCGTCACAAAAACGATCCATTTCTGCTTTACTTTCACTTTCTGTAGGTTCAATCATCATAGTTCCTGCAACTGGAAAAGAAACCGTTGGAGCATGAAAACCATAGTCCATTAAACGTTTTGCAATATCCACAACCTCAATACCATGCTCTTTAAATGGACGACAATCTATAATCATCTCATGCGCTGCACGACCTTGTTCTCCAGAGTATAAAGTTTCAAAAGCACCTTGTAATCTGTGTTTGATATAGTTAGCGTTAAGTATAGCTATTTCGGTTGATTTTTTCAATCCTTCAGCACCTAACATTTTTATGTAACCATAAGATATTAAACATGCTAAAGCAGATCCAAAAGGAGCTGCAGAAATAGCAGTTATAGCTTGATCACCACCAGTTTTTACAACAGGATTACCAGGTAAAAATGGCACTAATTGTTTAGCAACACAAATTGGTCCAACGCCAGGTCCACCACCACCATGAGGAATAGCAAAGGTTTTGTGTAAGTTTAAGTGACAAACGTCTGCTCCAATATTTCCAGGATTAGTTAATCCAACTTGAGCATTCATGTTGGCTCCATCCATATAGACTTGACCACCATTATCGTGTATTAATTGTGTGATAGCTTTAATTCCAGACTCATAAACACCATGAGTAGATGGGTAAGTTACCATTAAAGCAGCTAGATTGTCTTTATGCAATTCGGCTTTTTCTCGTAAATCCTCTACATCAATATTACCATCTTCATCAGCTTTAGTAACCACCACTTTCATTCCAGCCATTACTGCACTTGCAGGATTGGTTCCGTGAGCCGAACTTGGTATTAAACAGATGTTTCTATGATGATCGTTTCTAGATTCGTGATACGCTCTAATAACCATTAATCCAGCATACTCACCTTGAGCTCCAGAGTTAGGTTGTAAAGAGGTACCTGCAAAACCAGTGATTTCAGTTAATTGATCTTCTAATGCTTTTAGCATTTGTTGGTAACCTTCAGCTTGATCTAAAGGAACAAATGGATGGATGCTTCCCCAATTTGGAGAACTTAATGGTAGCATTTCTGAAGCAGCATTAAGCTTCATTGTGCAAGATCCAAGAGAAATCATAGAGTGGTTTAAGGCTAAATCCTTGCGCTCTAAACCTTTTATGTAACGCATTAATTCGGTTTCAGAATGATGCGTGTTAAACACGTCTAAAGTTAAAAACTCAGATTGACGTTGTATGCTGTTTTGTATATTGTTTGCTTCTGTAAAACTATCGATTGTTGTAGTCGGCTTTGTTTCCGCTTCAGCGAAAATTGCTATAATTTGATTGATATCTTTAACAGAAGTTGTCTCGTTGATTGAGATTGTAACCGTATTGTCATTAGGATAATAGAAGTTAACCTCGTGCTTTTCTGCAATTGTTTTTACAGTTGAAGCATTAGCTGTAACCTGAAGTGTATCAAAAAATGAACTGTTTAATTGCTCAATACCCATTTTAGTTAAGGCGTTAGCTAATGTTGACGTTGCATTATGTACTTGATTTGCAATAAAAGTTAATCCTTTTGGTCCATGATACACAGCATACATACCAGCCATAACTGCTAATAACACTTGGGCTGTACAAATGTTAGAGGTTGCTTTGTCGCGTTTAATGTGTTGCTCTCTGGTTTGTAAAGCCATACGTAAAGCTCTGTTACCATTAGCATCTTTAGTTACACCAATAATACGTCCAGGAATATCACGTTTGTAAGCTTCTTTTGTTGCAAAATATGCTGCATGTGGTCCTCCATAACCCATTGGAATACCAAAGCGTTGTGTAGTACCAACGACAACATCTGCACCAAATTTACCAGGAGCTTCTAATTTTACTAAGCTTAAAATGTCTGCAGCAACTGCTACTTTAATGTTATTTGCGTTAGCTTTTTCTATAAAGGTTTTGATGTCTGTAATTTGACCATCTTTACCTGGATACTGTAGTATTGCTCCAAAAAAGTCTGTAGAAAAATCAAACGTAGTTTCATCACCTATTACTAACTCTACACCAATTGGAGTAGCACGTGTTTGTAATAAAGATAGGGTTTGAGGTAAAATAGTATTGCTAACAAAAAATTTAGAAACTCCAGCTTTTTTCTGATCACGTTCTCTAACAGCAAATAGCAAGCTCATTGCTTCTGCAGCAGCAGTGCTTTCGTCTAATAAAGATGCATTTGCTAATTCCATTCCTGTTAGGTCAGTAACCATAGTTTGGAAATTTAGTAATGCTTCTAAACGACCTTGAGCAATCTCGGCTTGGTAAGGCGTGTAAGCTGTATACCAACCTGGATTTTCTAGTATGTTACGTTGTATAACAGCAGGTAGAATAGTTGGATGGTATCCTAAACCAATATAGGTTTTGTAAGTTTTGTTAAGTTTAGACAGGTTATTAATATGATTTGAATACTCATATTCTGTCATAGCTTCATCTAGCTGTAAGTCTTTTTCAAGACGAATTGGAGCAGGAACAGTCTCAGATATTAATTGTTCAATGGTATCTGCGTTTACTGTTTGAAGCATTAGTTTTTGATCATTTTCTCTTGGACCAATGTGACGTAATGCGAATGCGTTTGTGTTCATTTGTGTTGTGTTGTTATTAACCTTTTTTACAAGGTTTGAGAAAAAATATAGTTGTTTTTTAATGTTTGCAAAATTAACGAAAACTAATAGTAAAATTTTGTTAAAAATTGAAAGTTTTCAACTAATCGGCTGCTTTATTAACAGATTAATTATTTTTGTCTAATGAAGGTCCTAAAACAGCTTTTAGATTTTTACATAAATAGTAGCATTCATGTTGCTTTAGCAGTCTATGCGTTAAGTTGGATTACTTTAAAAAAGTTGAACATAAATTATGACGCTACCATCCTTTATTTTAATTTTTTTGCTACTATAACAGGTTATAATTTTGTAAAATATTTTGGTATTGCTAAATGGCACCATCGTAGTTTGGCTAATTGGTTAAAAGTTATACAACTGTTCTCTTTTATATGCTTTAGTTTGATGTTGTATTTTGGGTTGCAATTACAACAAAACACTGTCTTGTTAATTCTAGGTTTTGGTGTTGTTACATTTTTATACGCCATACCTTTTTTACCAAAAAAATGGTATTTAGATACGCAACAAAACTTAAGGGATATTAGTGGTTTAAAGGTGTATGTTATTGCTTTGGTTTGGAGTGGTGTTACGGTAGTCTTACCACTATTAGATAACAATGGAGTATTTAATCAAGATGCTATTATTACAATTTGTCAAAATTTTATTTTGGTTATAGCACTAATGCTGCCTTTTGAAATAAGAGATTTAAGCTATGATAGTTTAAAGTTGGCTACCATACCACAAAAAATAGGCGTAAAACGCACTAAGTTATTAGGTTTTGCTTTTGTTTTAATTTTCTATTTTTCAGAATTTTTTAAGGACAGTATCTCTGTTTTGGGAGTGCTACAGCAAGGTATTGTAAGTGTAAGTTTGTGCTTGTTTATCTATTTTGCTAATCAAAATAGAAACACCTATTATACATCGTTTTGGGTAGAAGCCCTACCTATATTTTGGATGTTACTGATGCTTCTGTAATTCTTTGTCAAAAGAAGATTTAAGTTCTTTTTTTTCGGTTACCGATAATTGGTTTCCTTTTATGCTATTTATTAAATGCGTTAACTTAGTATTGTTTTTAGAGTGCTGTCTGCAAACCGCACACATAAATGTGTGAAATTTAAACTTCACTTTTTCTAAAATAGTAGCTTCGTGATACTGAGCTTTATCGCAGATATGTCCTGATTCCTCACAAGAAATCATAAATTTTTTCATAAACATAATTAAAACCAATTTTTTTCTAAACAACCTGCCATAGCAGTTCTTGCTCTGTGGATTATTACCCAAAGATTAGACGCAGTTATTTCTAATTCATTACAAATTGTTTCGGTTTCATAATTTAAAATGGTTTTCATTTCAAATATTTGAGCTTGTTTTTTTGGTAATTTAGACAGGCAATCATCAATTGCGCTGGCTAATTCAGTATTTTCAATTTGGTCTTCTGCAGTTTTATCAAAAGGATCTGCAACGCGCTCTTCTAACCAATCACCTTCTGTTTCGCTATCAGAATTGTAAGACATTCTAACTTCAGCTTTACCTTTATTAGAATTAGATTTACGGTAATGGTCAATGACTTTTCTTTTTAAAATAGATACTAGCCAAGTACGCTCACTAGCTTCTCCTTTAAAGTTTTTCATACTTTTTAGACCAGCTAGAAAAGTGTCAGAAACTAAGTCTTGCGCTATTGCTCTGTCATTTACACGTGTAATGGTGTAATTAAAGAGGTAGTCGCTGTATAAATCTATCCATTTATTAGGATTAATTGTGTGATCTGACATGTTTAAGATTTCTTTTTCGGGCTAAAAATACTAAAATTACAATTAAGTAATTACGTTTTTTTACATCTAAATAATGGAATAGCTAAAACTTTGATATGTAAACTGGATAGCAAAGGGTTGAAAGAACCGTTATAATAGTTTGTTAGAAGGTGAGGAATAGTCAAAATGAATAATATTAGCTTTACTCCAAAACTCATAGTCTTCTGTTGCTTCGTTATAAAAGTCAACCATTTCTATTCTGTTTTGTTCTGACTGTTCAACTTGCGTTGTGAGTATTGTTTTCATAAGTCCTGCGTTTTAATTAATTACAAATATTTAAAATGAATAACCAAGTATATATAATTGCGAATGTCACAAATAGGGTGTTCATAAAGTAACTTCCAATTTTAAAGATTGTTTTTTTCGGAATGTCATACATAGGATAATAAGCAATTTGTGTTGCTACTTTACCAACCCAATACGCCGCAATTAGTCCTGTTAATGCGATTGCTAAGTGTGTTCCGTTTTTTAAATCTGTAGGTATTAGAATTGCTATTACTCCAAAAGAGAAATTTAAACCTTGGATATAACGCCCATAAGTTTTAGCAATTTCTTGATTTAACGGTTTTAGTTGTTTGACATCATTATACCAATCAAAAACGTTATGACGGATATAAGGATAGATCAGAGCAGTGAATATTTGGCCACAGCCTCCTAAAATTATTAACCAATTTGGAATTTGAATTGTCATGATTTTGAGATATTATAGGTTATATATAAATGGAAACAAGCTAGGAATAAGGACACTATTGCCCACATAAATAAAACACCTAATTCTTCACCTTTTAATTGTTTAAAAAATATAATCAGAAACACTGTTAACACTGTGTAGCTAGTAAAAAGTATTCGGTTTGCTTTAGTTAGCGTTTTAAATTTGTTAATTATAATTAGGCTTATTACTATTTGTATAGTTCCTAAAATAGGCAACGCTATTATTCCGCCCCAAAAGGTTAAACTAAGTAATATGGTTATTAAGACTGACCAATAATTGACTTGATATACGTTTTTCATAATCTTAAAATTAACCTTAGGACTCTTTGGATAGCTGGTAATTAACAAACACCAAGTATAAGCCAATACACATTGGGATTATAAATAGAAAAATAGCGTTGTAATCTTTTAGAGTTAATAGGTTTGCAAACAGAACAAAAGCAATAAGCCAAATAGCTATTTGTATCCAATAGTAACTTAAAAGTTTTTTGTTTGTTTTAGAATATTGGTATGATATAGTTTGTAGATATATTGCTATAATTAATTGTATTACACCTAGAACTAATTGTGCAAGTACGCCATATACTATTTCTACTAAGAATAATAAAAGGACAAATAAATAGGTGATTAGGTTAAATGTGAATATATTTCTCATGATTATTGATTTTATAAAACTTTCAGAAATTATTGAAAGTTAATTGTAAATTTTTTTATTTAAATAGTTTAAGTAAAGATTTAGTAATCCAATTTTGTTTTTGATTTACTAATTTATTTATCATCACGTCCATAGTTTCTGTTAACTCGTGAAGTGCTTTTGTCTGTTTGATTAATTCTTTAGTTTTTGCAGTGCCATCATCTTTAATACTTGAAACTTCATCTAAAACTTTGACTACAGGTTTAATTTCTCTTCTGCTACGTTCCACAGCAACAATCCTAGCTAATTCTTGTACATCTTTTTCAGTAGTAAAAAACTCTTTACGTTCACCAGCCACTAATGTTTTGGTTACAATTCCCCAATCCATTAATTGTCTTAAATTCATGCTAGTATTTCCTCTAGAGATTTTAAGATCTTCCATAATCTCTTCCATGGATAATGGTTTAGTAGAAATAAAAAGAAGCGCTTGTATTTGCGCCATAGCTTTGTTTATTCCCCAAAGTGAACCTAAACTTCCCCAAGTACTAATAAATTTATCTTTTGCTTCTTGATATTCCATGTTACAAATATATTAATAATTTTTAAACTTTCAGTAATTATTGAAAGTTTATTTTTTTAAACAAAAAAAGCCATTCTTAAACGTAGTCAAGAATGGCAGATTTTAAATTATTATAACTAAATTACTTTATTAGTCCTGCGCGTTTTAATAGTGCCTCAGGTTTAGGTTCTTGACCTCTAAAACGTTTGTATAATACCATTGGATTATCTGTACCACCTTGAGATAATACATTGTCTTTAAATTTTGTTGCTACTTCTTTATTAAATATACCTTTTTCTTTAAAGTAGTCAAACGCATCTGCATCTAAGACTTCTGCCCATTTGTAGCTATAATATCCAGAGGAATAACCACCTTGAAAAATATGCGCAAAAGCAGTACTCATACAATTCTGTTTAACATCAGGATACAGGTTTGTGTCTTTAAAGGTTTTGTTTTCATGTTGTTTAACATTAGTAATGTCTGTTGGGTTTATACCATGCCAACTCATGTCTAATAAACCAAAACTTAGTTGTCTAAGGGTTTGCATTCCTTCTTGAAATGTGGCACTTTCTTTAATTTTTTGGACTAAATCCATTGGAATGATTTCTCCAGTTTGGTAATGTTTAGCAAATAATTCTAAAGCTTCTTTCTCATAACACCAGTTTTCTAAAACTTGACTAGGTAGCTCTACAAAATCCCAAAACACACTTGTACCAGATAAACTTGGGTAAGTTGTGTTGGCTAACATACCATGTAATCCATGACCAAACTCGTGAAATAATGTAGTAACTTCATTAAACGTTAGTAATGACGGTTTGCTTTTAGTTGGTTTTGTAAAGTTGCATACGTTAGATATTTGTGGTCTTTGGTTTATGCCATCTTTAATAAATTGTGGTTTGAAGGATGTCATCCATGCACCATTTCTTTTTCCTGCTCTAGGGAAAAAATCAGCATAAAATATGGAAACTAATTGATTGTTTTCATCTAAAACTTCATAGGTCATAACATCTTCATGGTACTTATCTATTGTGTCAATTTTTTTAAACTGAAGTCCAAATAATTTATTTGCAACTTGAAAGGCACCATCAATAACATTTTCTAATTTAAAGTAAGGTTTAAGTTGCTCATCATCTAAATTAAATAGTTTTTGTTTTAATTTTTCAGAATAGTACGCGGAATCCCATTTTTCTAATCGATCTAAGTTATCAAGTTCTTTTGCAAAATCTTCTAATTCTGCAAACTCACGCAAAGCAGCAGGTTTTGCTTTAACTAATAAGTCTTCTAAAAAGGTATTTACTTTTTCCGGAGTTTGAGCCATGCGTTCTTCTAAAACAAAATGTGCATGTGTGTCATAACCTAATAAATTAGCACGTTCAAAACGCAGTCTAGCAATGTCTAAAACGTTTTGTTGGTTATCTAATTTGTCATTATTAAATCCTTTGGCTCCAAAAGCTAACGCTAATTTTTTACGTAATGCTCTATTATCTGCATACGTCATAAATGGTATATAACTTGGGTAATCTAAAGTTATTAAATAACCCGCTTTGTTTTTAGACTCTGCTAATTGTTTTGCAGCTTCAATTGCACCTTCTGGTAATCCTGATAAATCAGCTTCATTGGTGATTAGCATTTCGAAAGCATTGGTTTCTGCTAAAATGTTTTCTCCAAACTTTAATTTTAAACTAGCTAATTGTTTGTCAATAGCTCTTAGTTTTTGCTTTTTATCTTCAGGAAGATTTGCTCCATTTCTAGAAAAGCTTTTATATTTTTTATCCAATAATGTAGTCTGTTCTATATTTAAATCAAGACTATCTTTATTGTCGTAAACGTGTTTTACTTTTTTAAATAACGCTTCGTTTAATGTTATATCATTCCCAAACTCGGTTAAAATAGGAGAGATGTCTTGTGCTATTTTTTGAAGGTCATCATTAGTCTCTGCGGAGTTAAGATTAAAAAATATACTGGTTACACGATCTAGTTGTTGTCCAGAAAACTCTAAAGCTTCGATTGTGTTTTTAAAAGTAGGAGCGTCAGTAGTTTTTATAATCGTCTCTATCTCTAACTTAGTATCCTCAATTAGTTTTAAAATGGCAGGTTTAAAGTCCTTATTTTTTATAGATTGAAAAGGTGGAGTGTTAAATTTTGTGCTAAAATTGTTTAAAAGTGTATTCATTATAACGTTATAGTAAAATTTTTGATGTTAAAATTAATATTTTTATTGCATATTAATTATTTAAATGATTATTTTTGCAAATGATTTTTTCCCGTGAGTTGGTTACTCACATAAAAATTATTGATTAATAGCGATAAAAAGCCTCAGACATGTCTGAGGCTTTTTTTTTATATCTTGTTATTTAACGATTTATTAAGACTCTTTAACTAATATTCTAAAATAATACAAAATGTTGGTTGCTTTTGTAAGAAAACATACTTTTTTGCAACTGTTTTTTGGATATGAGTATACATTCTCATAAATAGAAAATAATAGCGATGGAAGCCTCAGACTTATGTTTGGGGCTTTTTTTTTATTATAAACTATTGTTAAACCGATAAAAGTGTTGTTTGTCGAAACCTCTAATTTTATTGGCTGTTAATTGTACATATAGAGGCTTAAGTTGCAACTTTGACATAAGTTTTTTTGATGTGAGAATATATGTCCACATATAGAAAGATTAATAGCGATTGAAAACCCCAACCTAGTTGGGGTTTTCTGTTTTTAACTATTTAATATCTTTTGAAGCTTGCTCTACTTTTACTTTTAAAGCTTCTTTGTAAGCTATAATTTTATCCAATACTGATGCATCAGATGCACCTATAATTTGTGCAGCTAATATTCCTGCGTTTTTTGCTCCATTTAATGCAACAGTAGCAACAGGAACACCTCCTGGCATTTGTAGTATGGATAATACCGAGTCCCATCCATCTATAGAATTACTACTTTTTACTGGCACTCCAATAATTGGTAATGGACTTAAAGAGGCTACCATACCTGGTAAATGTGCTGCACCACCTGCACCAGCAATAATGACGCTAATGCCTCTTTTATGAGCGTTTTTACTAAAATCAAATAGTTTTTCTGGTGTACGATGTGCTGATACAATATCAACTTCTATGTCTATTTTAAATTCTTTTAATATATCAATAGCGTCTTGCATGACTGGCATATCACTATTGCTTCCCATTATTACTGCTACTTTGCTCATAAATTGTTTTGTTTCAAAATTTAGTTGTTTTGCAAAAATACGTTTAATAATATTTTATTAAAGTAGCTAATGTTTATTTAAGGTAAAATAATTCCGTTTTTTATTCCAAATTTAATTAAATGGCTTACATTTTTAGTTCCAGTTAAAGCAAATAATTGTTGCTTGTGTGTTTTTAATGTTGCGATACTTATATTAAGTTTTTTAGCTATTAATTCTTCGTTTAATGAAGCAGATGTGTAAAGTTCTTGTAAAATATTAATTTTAGTATCTGTAAGTTTAACTGAAGCAATAGATGTTTTTTTATAGTAAACTTTTTGTGTGTTATTATTGTCTTCATGCTTTACAATTTTTATTAGCTCTAAATCAAAGTTGTGCAATGTTTCGTCTTTACTTTTAAAGTTAAAAACACCATTTGATGCAGCCAGCTTTTTTGTGTAATTATTGACTAGAGTTGTAAGAATTATAATTTTAAAAACATTTAATTTAGATTTTAATTGATCAATTATTAATAATGAATTTTCACCTTTAAAGTTAATATCTAAAATTAGTATGTCAAAGTAAAACGAACTACAGTTGTTTGCTAAATCGTCCAATTGATAGAACATCTTAATAATTTTTAATTTTGGATTTTTCTCTAAGCTTTCTTTTAGTGCTTGCGCAAAAAACTTATTATCATCTGCTATAATAATTTTGATTTGGTCTGTATCCATTATATAGGTATTTCTATTTGTATTTGTGTTCCTGTTTTTTTATCCGAAATTATAGATAAGTTTCCGTTTAATAATTCTGTTCTAGAAGTTACATTCTTTAAACCATATCCATATCCATTTTTATTTGTTTCAAGACCTTTTCCATTATCTGAGACAGATAGTAATATATTAGACTTAATTTTAATTAAGTTAACTTTAATATTTGTTGCATTGGCATGCTTAATTGCATTAGTGACAAGTTCTGAGATGATATTGTACATGTGATAGCACTTGTCTTGCGGTATTACATGGTCCTTAATTTCAAAATTTAATTCTATTTTTAATGGAGTAAGCTTATCTAGTTTAAGACAAAATTCTTCTAAATTTTCATTAAAATTTTCAGTATTCACTTCAGGTGTGTAAAGTGAATTTAAAAGTTGACGATATTCTGTATAAAAGGCGTCTAGAATGATTTTAGTTTTGTCTGTCGTAGATTTATTTTGGTTTGAAAAGGTTAATTTAAGTGCTTCTAAATAACCTCCAAAACTATCGTGAACATTTGCTAGTAATCTATTTTTTTCATCAGTTTTAAGTTTTAATAAATTTTCTTGGAAGTTGTTTTTTAATATTAAGTTTTCTTTTTTCAGTGTTGTAGCTCTGTGTTTCTCTTTTATAATTTCAGTGATTATAAAATAACTTATCGCTATTATTTCAATAGCAACTGCTATGTATTGTAAATTATCAAATATTAAGGCTTGATTAATGGTTATGTTAACTCTTGGATTATAGAAAAAATTAATTTGAACAAGAAAAAGTGGCATCGAAAAAGCTAATCCTAAATATTTTGGAATTTTACCTTTTATGGCTAAAACAATATGGAATATAATTAGTAGTAAAGTTTGTAATCTTAAGAAAGGGATTATTGTAAATTTTAAGTTTTCAAAATATGCAGTATAATATTCAAAAGTAAATAAGCCTAAACATAATATGTTTGATGCAATACAAATTTTGAAACATAATTTAATAATCTTGTTAATTCTATACTTTCCATAAAAACTATTAATAAATAATAGTAAGCAAACTATGCTTAAGCATTGTGCTATTGTCCTAAAGTTAGTAATTAAGAATTTGCTTTCTGACCAAAAAATCATTGGGCCATATCCTTTGTAGGCCAGAAAATCTACGATATTAAAAAATATGAAGAAGCCATACCAAAAATAATGGGTTGTACTTTCTTTTTGAAAGAAAATTAGGTTTAGTATAATAAGGACAATTAAAAATGTAACTAAAACAGTAGTTGCAATAGTATCTTTTTGAACAAATTTTAAAAACTGGTTTTCGGTTTGATAAAGTAATTTGATGGAGCTCAAGGATCTACTGTTATTAAATCTTATAAAAATTTTATTATTTTTATTTGGTAAAATTGTCCATGTAGGCAACCTAAAATAGGTGTGTAAAAAACCAAAATTTTTAAATCTATTTACTTGGTGTATTCTTTTTAAAGAATTGTTTTTTAGATAAAAAACTTCTACTGCTTGGTAATAATGATTCCATAAAGTTAGGTAGCGTTTCTCGTTTATTTGTTCTCGTAAATCGCAGTAAATCCAATAGTTAATATTGTTCTTAAAATTGTGATAAATATCGTTTCCTAACGGAGTCTTGAAATGACCACTGTTATAATGGTTAACTATGTTTGTTGCATCTTCATTACTATATATGCTATCCAATAGGTAAATATTTTCATGGATTTTAAATGAGTCCATGGTCGTTGTTTGACTATGACAAAAGGAGATGTTTAATTGAAGAAAAAAAAGTAAGGTTAAGTATTTCATTAGCGCAATTTACCATCACAATATAAATAAAAAACCAAACTTTAGTATGGTTAAATGTCTTCAAGACACTTGTAATTTTGTTCTTGTTAGGTAACCAACCGCTTTATTTTATAAATAATGAGGTATTATTCTTCATGCGTAATTAATGAAGATTTGCTATTAATCTTAAAGCCCATAGTCTAGAAATAGAATACTGGGCTTTATAAGAAACATTTAAAAAAACAACAGCTATGAAATTAAAAATTACTTTTATTATACTTTTATATACAAGTTTAACTTTTAGCCAGTCCACGACACTAATACCTGATTCTAATTTTGAGCAATCATTGATAAATTTAGGTATAGACTCTAATGGATTAACTGGTGATATTTTAAACAGTGATGCCGAGTCTATTACTTTTCTTAGTTTGTTGAACGTTGATATTTCAGATTTAACAGGTATTAATAGTTTTACTAATCTTATATATTTAAATATTAGTAATAATTCTTTAGGTAGTATAGATATTTCTAATTTATCGAATTTAGAGACGCTTAGTGCCCAATATTGCAGTTTGTCAGGAGCTTTAGATTTAACTGGGAATACTAATTTAAAGCAATTATATGCAGATTTTAACCAAATAACTTCAGTAAGTTTTGCTAGCAGTAATGTAATAGAGAATATCAATTTAGATAGTTCTAACTTAGCAACTATAGATGTTAGTGATTTTAATAATTTACAAGCATTAGATGTTGGTTCTAATCCAAATTTATCTAATGTGAATGTAACACAAAACCCTAATTTGTATTTACTTTCGTTAGAAAACACACAGGTGATTAGTGTAGATTTGACGCAAAATCCCTTGTTGGAGTATTATTATCATAGTGGCGTTGCTTTATCTGGTTTAAATCTTTCAGCCAATACATTGCTTAAAGAATTAAATCTGTTTTATTGTAGTTTGTCTAGTTTAGATTTAAGTAATAATACTCTTTTAGAAAGATTGTGGATGGGAGCTAATAGAATATCTAGTATGGATTATTCTAATTTACCCAATCTTAAACTGCTGAATGTTTTTGATCCTTATCCAGGTTTTAAGTTTACGTCTATAGATTTATCAAATAATCTAGATTTAGAAACTTTAGTATTATCGTATAATAATATTGAAAATTTAGATTTAAGTAACCATGATAAACTGCTGGAGGTTTATATGTATAGTAATAATCTGTCAACCTTAAATATTAAAAATGGAGCCAATGGGATTTTACAAAGCTTAAGTACATCGTTAAATCCTAATTTAAATTGCATCGAGGTGGACGATGTAACACAAGCAGAAGCTAACGTTACTAATGGGACTTGGTACAAGGATGCATCAACAAATTATAGTACTGATTGCGTTTCACTTAGTTTGGAAGATCAAGATTTGCTATTAGATGTAAAACTCTCTCCAAATCCGGTTTTAAATGAGTTAAATATTTCTTTAATCAACAATATAAAAAGTGTCCAAGTCTCTAACATTATTGGGAAAACCATTTATAAAATTAATCAATCTGTTGAAAAAATAGATATGAGTTTTTATAAACCTGGATTATACTTGATAACTATTGAAACAGAAAAAGGAACAATTACAAAAAAAATAATAAAACAATAATAATCTATTAATCCATTAAACCTAAAAACCCTTTACATGATTTGTAAAGGGTTTTTGTAAATTATTTATGGGTTATATTTTCCTTTAATTACTTATCACTTCAATACTATTTTTAACCTTTTCAGCAATTTGACGTGCTGTATTTAAGTCTTCATCTACAATGGTAACATGACCCATTTTTCTAAATGGTCGTGTTTCTTTTTTACCATAAATATGAGGTGTCACACCATCCATAGCCATTATAGATTCTATGTTTTTGTAGTGTACTTGACCTGTATGGCCTTCAGCACCAACAAGATTAACCATAACACTTGCCACTTTATTCTCAGTTTTACCTAAAGGTAATCCTAAAATAGCACGAATATGTTGCTCAAATTGTGAGGTATAACTCCCTTCAATCGTTTGGTGACCAGAATTGTGTGGTCTTGGTGCAACTTCGTTAATTAGTATTTTATCATCTTCAGTCTGAAATAACTCAACAGCTAATAAACCAACGTGATTAAAAGCTTCAGATGTTTTTAATGCAATATCTTGCGCTTTTTTAGCAACTTCTGGGCTTATTCTTGCAGGACAAATAACATATTCTACTTGGTTAGCTTCTGGATGAAACTCCATTTCTACCACAGGATAGGTTTTCATTTCGCCATTAGCACTTCTAGCAACAATTACAGCTAATTCGTTTTTAAACGGAATTAATTGTTCTGCTATGCATTCGCCTTTAGGCAAATCTTTTAAATCCGCAATGGATCTTACTATTTTCACACCATTACCATCATAACCAAATTGTGCAGCTTTCCATACAAATGGTAAGTTTAAACCACCATTATCAATAGCATCTTCAATATCAGACACATAAGCAAACCTACTAAAAGGTGCAGTTGGTAAATTATGATCTTGATAAAATAATTTTTGAGTCGCTTTATTTTGTATGCGTCTTAATGTTTTTGACGATGGGTAAACCGTAACACCTTCATTCTCTAATTTTTCAAGTGCAGCGACATTTACATTTTCAATCTCGATGGTTAAGACGTTAACCTGTTTGCCAAAATTATAAACAGTATCAAAATCCATCAAGTCACCTTTAGTAAACTCATTACAAGCCATACGACTTGGTGCCTCATTACTATTATCTAAAATACAAGTGTAAATATCAAATTTTCTAGTATTATAAAGTAGCATTTTGCCTAATTGGCCACCACCTAAAATACCTAATTTAAAGTCTGAAGAAAAATAATTCATTGGTCATAAATCGTGTTAGCCACAAAAATACATTTTAAAACCAAAAGAGGACCTAAAAATCGAATTCAAATATCTGTTAAGCAGTCACAAATGCGTATATTTGCGCTTTAAATTTATAAAATGCAAACTATTACGCTTCACGACAAACAGTTTAAGCCATTTATTTCTGAACAAGAATTGGATGATGCTGTAACAAGAATGGCTAATCAAGTCGCTCACGATTTAGGAGACGAAGTCCCAGTATTTGTTGGGATTTTAAATGGATCGTTTATGATTGTAAGTGATTTTGTGAAAAAATATCCAAAACCATGTGAGGTAACTTTTATTAAATTAGCCTCTTATGAAGGTGTAAAATCTACAGAGGATATACAACGCTTAATTGGTTTAACACAAGATTTAACAGGACGTACTGTAGTTATCCTAGAAGATATTATTGATACAGGAAACA
This sequence comes from Olleya sp. Hel_I_94, assembly GCF_007827365.1. Classification (NCBI taxonomy): domain Bacteria; kingdom Pseudomonadati; phylum Bacteroidota; class Flavobacteriia; order Flavobacteriales; family Flavobacteriaceae; genus Olleya; species Olleya sp. Hel_I_94. Next base: position 1,398,498 of record NZ_VISI01000002.1, on the reverse strand, counting down.
CGTTAGAAGAAGTACACCGCATTTTTAAATCCGAAAACGTAAAACAATTGTTAATCGCAACACTGTTTTACAAACCGGAAGCTTATAAAAAAGACTTTAAATTACACTATGTTGGTATAGAGATTCCTAATAAATTTATAGTAGGCTATGGTCTAGATTATGATGGGTTAGGTCGCGATTTACCAGCAGTATACCAACTAAAAACAACACAACACATGACTAATTTAGTGCTATTTGGACCTCCAGGTGCAGGAAAAGGAACGCAAGCTAATTTTTTAAAAGAAAAATATGATCTAGTACACATATCTACAGGAGATGTATTTAGATATAATATCAAAAACGAAACTGCTTTAGGTACGCTAGCTAAGTCTTACATGGACAAAGGACATTTAGTACCAGATCAAGTAACTATTGACATGTTAGAGGCAGAGGTGGAGCGTAACGCTGGAGCTAAAGGATTTATTTTTGATGGTTTTCCAAGAAACGAAACGCAAGCGATAGCATTAGATAAAATTATGTCAGATAAAGACTCTGAAGTTAGCGCAATGGTAGCTTTAGAAGTAGAGGATGAGGTGTTAGTACAACGTTTGTTAGAACGTGGTAAAACTAGTGGAAGAAAAGACGACTCTGACGAGGCTATTATTAGAAACAGAATTAAAGTTTATTATAACGAAACTGCAATTTTAAAAGACTACTACGCAGCACAAAATAAATATTTTGGAGTAGATGGTATTGGTGGTATAGAAGATATTACCAAACGCTTAAACACTGTAATTGACAAATTGTAATACAAACAAACGTGTTTGAGTTAATAAGTATTAGTGAAAACTTTTAACTATTAACGTTTTAACTTTTTAACTAAATTATGACTGAGGGAAATTTTGTAGACTACGTAAAAATGCATGTCTCTTCCGGTAACGGAGGAAAAGGATCTGTGCATTTACATCGCGAAAAATTTATTACAAAAGGTGGACCAGATGGAGGAGATGGTGGACGTGGAGGACACGTTATATTAAGAGGTAACTCTAACCTTTGGACGCTATTGCATCTAAAATTTAAAAGACATATTAGAGCAGGACATGGTGGACATGGTAGTAAAAGTAGAAGCTCTGGAGAAGATGGAGAAGACATGTACGCAGACGTACCTTTAGGTACTGTCGTTAGAGACACAGAAACTAACGAGATCCTTTTTGAAATCACTGAGGATGGAGAAGAGCGTATTGTGGCAGAAGGTGGAAAAGGTGGTCTAGGTAACTGGCACTTTAAAACCTCTACAAACCAAACACCACGTTATGCACAACCAGGAATACCATTAGAAGAAAAATTTATAACCCTAGAACTTAAAGTTTTAGCAGATGTAGGTTTGGTTGGATTTCCAAATGCAGGAAAATCCACATTACTTTCTGTAGTAACTTCAGCAAAACCAAAAATTGCAGATTACGAGTTTACAACTCTTAAACCTAATCTTGGAATTGTAAAATACAGAGATTTTCAAACCTTTGTAATGGCTGATATTCCTGGGATTATTGAAGGTGCAGCAGAAGGTAAAGGATTAGGGTATTACTTTTTACGTCACATAGAGCGTAACTCGATTTTACTATTTTTAATACCAGCAGATGCGCCAGATATTAAGGCACAGTATGAGATCTTGTTGGACGAGTTAAGACGTTACAATCCAGAAATGTTAGACAAAGATCGTATGATTGCCATCTCAAAGTCTGACATGTTGGACGACGAGCTTAAAGCAGAACTGAAAACCGAATTGGATAAAACACTTCCAATTCCTTACCAATTTATATCAAGTGTAGCACAACAAGGTTTAACCGAGTTGAAAGACACACTATGGAAAATGCTTAACTAAATTATTTTGGGCGTTACCCACTTTTGCTTTTAAGTAGCAAAAGTGGGTCAGGCTGTCCATTATATCTTTTTTTGCCATATATGGCAGCAAAAAAAGGATGCCACTTCCATCCTTAACGCAAAGCCAACCAATTACCAAAACAGCCAAGTATACTATAAACGAATAGTAATTATTTAATGAATATAATTAAAAATTTAGCCATTCGTTTTTTTATTAGTCTTTTGGTTGCAGGACTAATATCCAAACAATTTCCGCAATTCGAGTTTATCCTATTAATAACAGTAACCATTGCAATGTTTTTGTTATTAAGCAAAATGGCAAATAAATTTTAGAATTCTAAAATAGGTATTGTGCTATGATGCAAAATTAATAGTCACTAAAATCTAGCATGAATCCAATCTGATATTAATTTTAAAGCAACAGGAGAAAAAGTTTCCTCAATTTTAGCATACTCATTAATGTTTCCCGTTTTAGCAGTTTGAAACAAATGATTTAAACCTTCAATTTCGTGGATGGTTACATCATTATTCTTAGCAGTCTCAAGGTGTTTTTTAATGGCAGGTAAATTTATTTCTGGTAATACTTGTACATCTTTAGTTCCGTTAAGGACCAAAACAGGACACGTTACTTTTTCTAAATATGCTTTAGGGTCTAATGTAATAAACGCATAAAGCCAAGGATTAGTTAATTGTGAAGCTAATTGCTTAATTACTATATTATTTACATAAACCGCAAACGGACTTTGATCTGCTTCTAATTGTTTTTTATAGCTATCTAAAGCTAAAGTTATAGCAGCCTTTTGCTTGTCTGTTTCAGTTTCAGAATGTAAAGCATCATAAGCTATAGTTGTTAATTGGTGGTTAAAAGCAATACCTTCTTTAGTAGTCCCTTGTAGTTCTGCAATTTTTTTGCTTTGTGACTGTAGTACTTCCTGTCCATTAACACCTGTACCAGCAAGCATGACAATAAAAGCGACGTTTGTATTGGTAGATGCTACTATTGGTGCAATTAATCCGCCTTCGCTATGACCAATTAATCCAATTTTTGATACATCAATATCTGTGCGTGATTTTAAAAAATTAATACCAGCTTCAACATCTTTAGCTAAATCAAAGGTGGTAGCTGTACTAAAATCACCTTGGGATTGTGCTGTACCACGTTCGTCATAACGTAAAACAGCAATTCCGTTATTGGTTAAATAATCTGCAATTACCCAAAAGGATTTGTGACCCATGATGTCGCAATCTCTATCATGAGCACCTGAACCATTAATTAAAATGGCAACAGGAGGATTGATAGTATCTTTAGGTAACGTTAATGTACCAGCTAACACTATGCTGTCTGCTGCTGTGTTAATAAAAGTAACGTCTTTAATTATATAATCAAAAGGTGCTTTTGGTGTTTGTGGTTTTTCGGTTTGTGCAACAGTCAAACTTGTAAATAATATAAACAGCGCAACTGATAGGTTATTTAAATACTTCATAATAACTATTTTATTTTTTTAAATTCAATATAAGAATGCACTAACGGTATTATGGTAATTAATACTGCTATTATTACAAATAAAGTAGCTGCTGTTTGTGCTGTAAAGATTAAGCTCATGCAAACAATTAGTAAACCACCAACAAACCATATTTTACCACCTAAAAGATGCGTTTTTTTCCAAACTGTTTCGTTTTCTAAAGTCCAAGGTGTTTTGATACCAATAAAGTAATTTGGTTTTACTGTTTTCATAAAATTACCAAGACCAGCAAATAATAAACCTAATAGTATGTATATAATGTTTGGGCTAGAAAAGCTTTGTGTTTTTGAGCTGTAAATTATAAATAAGGCTAGTATAGACATAAACAAGACTAAGAAAAATTTTAATTGCTTATACTTTTTTCCCATTGTAGCAATCTTATTTTTTGGATCAATTTTGGGTGCAATAGTCATAATAATATAAACCAAAACAGGTAACATAAACGGAATTAATAGCAAGCTGTTTTTACTACCATAACCATCTATTTCTCCACTAGCATTCCAATGGGTAGGTACCGTTTCTGGTAAAGTATTCCAGATGTAAGCTAAATATATAAATGGCAAAGCCATTAATATTATATACGGAAATTCTTTTTTAAGATTCATAATTCTATTGTTTTAAAGTTATAATCCATTGGAGTACATCTTCTAGGATGGTTGTATTTATGGCATATTCTACAAACTGACCTTTCTTCTCGCTGGTTACTAAATCTGCACGTTTTAAAATGTCTAAATGATGTGATATACTAGGTTTGCTAATATTAAAGGCGTCAGCAATTTGTCCTGCAGTAAGATTATCTTCTTTTAGAAGTTCTAAAATTTGACGTCTTGTGTCGTCGTTTAATGCTTTAAATAATAAATTCACTAATTAGGTATTTAGACAAATATCTAAATATTATTTTAAATAGCAAAAAAAAAGCCTCCTAGAGTGGAAGCTTTTAATCTGCATCTTTTAAAAAAAATTAAAATTTAATTTTTAAAATTCGTGTATTTTTTTTCTTTTTACCTGGTAAAATAACAGTGCGATCGTTAAGATTTACAACACCATCATTAACCTTGTAATAGACTTTAGAGTCTTTGTCGTCTATTAATTTTTCAAAATCAAAAGCGCCATTTTTATCAATAGATATCATATATAAATTAGACTTTTTGGCTTTAGTTTGTTTAAAAGCAATACGGTCTGCACTAAGTTTTTTAATATTATCAGAGCAGTTTATAAAAAAGTAAGTTGTTTCGTCTACTGGAATTGAAGTGTAAGAGCTATTAGTAAGACCAGTTTGTGCTTTATTGATGTTTCTAGCCCATTTTAAGACTCCATCTTTATCTAATCTAACGCTTATAATATCATTAAAATGATAAATGGTATAAGTAGACATTCCACCACTACCATTCATAGATGTATGTGTAGTAATAAAAAACTCTTCTGCGTTTACAATAATGTCACCATTATCCATTGTAAAAATGCCTTTAAAATCTATATTTTTAATACCCTTTTTCTGTTTTCTTTTTTTTCTGTTTTCTTTATTACCATATTTATCAGTCATAAACTCATTAGAGAAAGGAGTAAATTTTTCAGTCTCCATAGCAAGCGTATCTGGATTTAAATTAAACAAACAAACACCATTATAATTACCTTGATCTTTAACTCCGTAAAAACCAACACAAGATAATCTGTCCTCTGTTTTGATTAACTCCATTGACGAAATAAATTTATCTGCCTTTTTAAACGCTGTTGTTTTTTGTCCTTCTGCATTTACTTTTAGCAATTCGAAGTGGTAGTTAGCTTCACCTTTTTTCTTAGACTTTCTGGAGTTGTTTTCAAAAGCTTTACCTAAAAAGTAAACGGTTCCGTCTTTGTCATCGACATCAATACTATTGTATTCAAACAATTTGTCTTTAATGTCTTTTTCTATTAATTTATCATAAACGCTTTCAAAATTAGTATTGAAAACAAATATTTTGTGCGTCTCCTTATCTTTATTATTAAAGTCAAAGTTGATAGCAAAAAACGTATTGTTTTTAGACATAATTACTTCTCCCATATGGTTTCCATCCATTTGAGAAAAGTTATTTATAAAAAAGGGAAAAATGCCTATTCCAAAATACTTTTGCATGTTGTCTTCAGAGAATGATAATAATTCTTTTTTGCTGAATTTTAGGTCTTTAAGGTTTGAAGACACCACATTAAATACTATTTTATCTGCTTTTTTGTCGTGGTCAAATTCTATAATATGCAATTGTCCATCTTTAATAAATGCATTTTGAATAAAATTATTGTCTACCTCATATTCAACTTCTTTGATTAATTTTAATTTAGCGTCAAAGTGCTGAATGTAATACCCTTTTAATTTAGGTATAAAGCCACCTATAAAAGATCTGATAGTAATTAGTCCTCCATTATCATCTTCTAAAGAAAAGACTAATGAGCTGTTTTTTTTGGAGTCTTTAAAAATTTCACTTTTAGTTAAAGACACGGTTTGTGCGCTTATTGAAAATGCAAAAAGCAAAGCAATAAGTAATACTGATTTTTTCATTATGGATAGTTTAGTTTGGCCTAAAAATATAATTTTTAACCCTTTTGCAAACTATTGTATCCATTTTTTATAATACAAAGTAGGTTGGTTAAATGCCTAAATCATTTTTTGCACACTGTAGTTTATTGTGGTTAAGTGAGTTATGTGTATAAAAAAAGCTTTCAAATTATTGAAAGCTTTTTTGTTTAGTTAAGCTAAATTTATTCGACATTAATACGTACACCTTCACTATGACTACTAAATTCTGGAGCATACATACTTTGTATAGTTGTAATACCATTACTCATATTACCAGCATTATTAACGCGTAAATCATATTCAAAGACAAAAACACCTTTTGGTAAATAGTCAAAAAAGAAGTTGGTAGATGCATCTTTAGTCGCTTCGTAATACCCTAAACCATCTTGGTATTTATATTGACTAAGTACATTAATAGGTTCTAATCCTGCTGCACGCATATCTTTCATGTGTACAAATTCCATTGCGCGATCGCTTCGTAATTCTATACGGACTCTTACTAAATCTCCAACTTTAAGTTTCATGTTTTTAGTAAAAGCAGTAATGACTTCACCTGTATCTGTATTGGTTTTTAAATACAATTGCTTTTTCAGTTTTAAAGGGGTTTCTGCAGAGGTTATTTTATCTAAATCCTCAAAATATTGCCAGTATAAACTTCCCCAAGCAATGCCATCTCCTTTTTTAGTTAGCTTAACCTCAGCCATTTTAGGAGTAATGTCTTCTCCTGACCAAGAGGTTTTGTAGTAACCTGTTCCTGCTTCTACTTTTATATCTTCTAAAGTAGCAGGTGTTATTTTTTGGTCTCCTAAAACTACATCAACCATTTCTGTTACACTTAGCCAATCGTTACCTTGTAATAGTAAAGCATAGACAGCATCTGTGGTTGCTTTTGTTGTTTTCCATTGGTTAGTCTGTTTGTTTTTAAGTAGCCAGATTTTTAGATTATCAATCGTTTCAATGTTTTTAGCTTCGGTTTGCAGTATTGTACCAGCTTCAGCAAAAGCTTCAATCATTAAGGCTTGTGTTTCAATGGATGCTTGATACCAATAGTAAGAGTTTGTGTTTTCTTTCCAATACATACCTAACTCGTCAGACGTAATACTGTTTTCGCTAACCGATTTTAAAATGGCTTTAGCTGTTGTCGTATCGTTATTACGTTTCATTATTAAAGCCATCATCCCTTTAGCATATAATGGACGCTGTAACCAGTAATTTCTAATTTGTGACAAGTAATAGTTGTGTATCTCTTGTTGTTTTTTAGACAGCTTAAATTCTGGAAAAAAGCTTCGCATGTATAAATAATGTAACTGCGTATAACTTAAGTGGTCTTTGGTGTAATCTATAGTGTTACTATATTTTGTTAAGTCGTTGTATTCTTTTTCAAATTCATTATCCAAATACTGTAATGCATTTTTTACCATATCTGTAATGTCTTCATCTTTATCACTTACCACATTTAGTTTTTTAAGATGTCCAAAACCTGTAATAATATGTTGTGTGATGTAACGGTTAACACGATAATCTCCAAACCAAGACCAACCACCATTATTCATTTGGTTGTTTTTTAATTTTGTTTTAGCACGTGCTAGCTCATTATTCATTTTATTTAAATCAAACAGTAAAGCAATACGTTTTTTCTGTTCTGTCTCTGACTGTGCATCACGTAACCAAGGTGTTTCTTGTATTAAAATAGATTTTAATTCTTCATTTTTTTCTAGATTACTCAATAACACATCTGTATTTTTCCATTGGTTAAACACTTCTTTAACGCGTGGATTACTATTAACAATATGGCTAGCTAAGGCATTAGCATAAAATCTGCTAAAGGTTTGCTCATTACACTCGTATGGATATTCCATTAAATAGGGTAATGCTTGTATAGCATACCAAGCAGGATTGCTAGTCATCTCTAATGTTAATTTGTGATGCTTTAAAGTAGCCGACGTATTGGTCTTTAATTTATCCAATGTAAAGGTTTTGGTTTGGTTGCTTTTAATCCACATTGGAAGGGTTTCAGTCACCAACATTCTATTGGTTAAAACAGGTAAGGCATTTTGTTCACCATCGCTAAAATCGCCAGATTTTGCTAATATTTTATATTGAATCGCACTAACGTTATCCGGAATGGAAAGTGCCCATGTGACTTGTGTGTTACCTTTTGCTTTCGCGGAAAACGATTGCTGGTTTAAAGTATTGGCTAATTCCGAATCTATAGCTTTTCCAGTCAATGCATCAAACAACTGAAGCACTGCTGTACCTGTTAAATCCTTTGTGCTAAGATTTGCAATTTTTGTGCTAATCTGTATTTGGTCACCTTGACGTAAAAAACGTGGTACATTTGGTAACACCATTAAGTCTTTTTGTGTAACGGTTTGCAGTGTATTTTGGGCATAATTACCTTGTTTGTCATGTGCAAACACATTAAGATTCCATCTAGTTAATGCTTCTGGTGTTGTAAAGTTAAAGGACACATTACCATCTTTATCTGTAGCTAATTGCGGAAAGAAAAAGGCAGTTTCTTGTAAATTTGTTCTTGCTTTAACTTGAGAGAAATCTTCTGTTACACCTTTTTTTGTTGTGATAATTATAACACCATTGGCACCTTGAGATCCATATAAAGCAGTTCCGCCAGCACCTTTTAATACTTGAGTGTTTAGGATAGAATTTGGATCAAGATTACTAACTTGGTCTGTAGACATTATCACACCATCAACTACAATTAGCGCTGCATTGTCACCAGTTAAGGATCTATTTCCTCTAAGAGTGATTTTTTTTACAGTGCCATCTTCATTTATAGCTTTCTTTGTGTATTCATTTCCTCTATAATAGTCAAATTCATTTTCAGTTGCACCTGTAAGTTCCTCAGCCTTTCTCTCAATACCTAATGCAGTTATAACCACTTCATCTAAAGCATTGTCAGGTTTTAGTGTTAAGTTAATAACGTTATCAACTCCAATTGTTTTTTGCATTGTCCCATAGCCAACATAGCTAAAAGTTAAAATAGCGCCAGTTTTTGCTTTAATAATAAAGTTACCATCAAAGTCTGTAGTTGTACTTTCTGTGCTGCCTTTAACTGTAATTGCAGCAGAAGGTAATGGTAATCCATTCTCATCACTTACAGTTCCTTTAACATAACCATCTTTAACTTTACCATCGTAAGAGGTTCTAGTTTTATTTGCTCTAAGCGAATTGATGTAATTGTTATAAAACCAACCGTTATTATTAATAGCAAATCCATACCAATTAAATTGATCAAAGCTTTTTAAATTATTAAAACTATGGTATTCATAAACCCTATCCACTCTAAAATGGGTTACTCCAAAACTGTTCCCATTATTTTTTCTAAAAGTCGTGTAATAGGTTAGAGGTTTAAATGGTGAGTAATTCCAGTTGTGTGATTTAAACTGATCAAGAGATGCATCATACATACTAGCTAAAAATTCGGATGCAATTTTTTCGCCTTTTGTTCCTTTAACTTTAAAGCTCCAAGTTTCGTCTGTTCCTGGTTGAAGTTTGTCTCTAAACGTAAGTGTTTCAATCTCTAAGTCTGTTTGCGGATAAGGCACATTTATGGTTAGACTACCATCTGAGTAACTATTAAATGCTGCCAAACTATAATGAACACCAAAACCGCCTAAATCGTTTTTGTCAATAGGTATACTTATCGTTTTTTTGTTTTGGTTTAAAGTAATAGTATGGTTTTCTGTGATTTGATAATCACGTTCTATACTAACTGTAACAGTTAAATTTTTGGCAGCGCTTGCAAAGGTTAAAATTGCTTTGTCACCAACAATATAACTGGTTTCATCTGTTGTAACTGTAATTAATTGCTGGTCTGCAAGGGTTTTATCCTTGTCGGAAAACAACATGGTTTTAGCAATATCCTTAACCTCTTGACCAAATTTGTCTTTGGTTTCTAGTTCCAAAATGTATGCTCCAGACAGCCATTTTTTGATGTTTTTTAGGTCTATAGTTTTAGATTTTTCTGTGTCAAACGTTTTAGATAAAACTAAGTCGCCTTTTTCCCAATGTTCTGGATTATCCTCATTGTTGTAAGCATCATGCGGAAAGTAGTTTTTAAATTCTGTTTTGGTAAAACCTTCATAATCCGGAATGCTCCATGGTCGCGGTCTTAATACGTTATCAGGAGCTTGCAATTTGTATATCTTTAAAGCGCCTTTGGCTGCTACAAATTGACCGTTTAGGTTTTGAGTGGTTATAGTAATTTGATTGTCTTTTTTTGTTTTGTCAATGGTGGAAGCAATGTCAATATTAGCTGTTAAGGCATGATATCCTACTTTTACAATTGTTGAGGTGCTTCTAGTTTCTCCATTAATGTCTGTAACGTCTGCTGTGACTTTATAACTAAAAATTGGTAAGCCAGATTTATCAACTTTTTCGTCTGGAATAGCTTTAAATACAAGCTCATAATTACCATCTGCATTTGTTGTTGTTTCGCCATGTGTTATTTCTTGCGATTCACTGGTATAACTTGGTCTATACCATCTGTACCAAGCAGGATATTGTACATTTCTAACCACACGATATACGACTTTTGCATCTGTAATTTTACTACCTGCAAAAGCAATAGCTTCGCCTTTTACAGTAATGCTGTCATTAACTTTAAACGTTTCGGTAATGGGATTAAAATTGGTTTCAAACTTAGGACGCTTATATTCTTCAACCGAAATAGAAGTCTGACCATAAAGATCTGCATCGTTAATTTGTATGCTATAATTACCTGTTAATCCATCGTTAGGTAAAATAAATTCGCCAGAAACAGATCCAAAATCATTAGTAATTAAATCTAATGTGCTTGCTTTTTCGCCATTAGTATTATATAAAATGACTTGTATTTTTTTATTAGTATATACCTCAGTTTTGTTGTTTTTGTTTTTTAAAGCAATTGCTTTAAAGTAAACGGTTTGCGATGGTCTGTAAATACTACGATCGGTAAAAACAAAAGCTTGATAATTGGTGTCATTATCTTCACGACTACGCTTATAATTATACATGTAATAACTACCAAAATAGGCAGTGTCATCATTAGTTTTTACAGTTAAATTAATATTACTGCGATTATAATTATTGGTTTTGCTTAAAGCAATAATACCTTTTGAGTTAGTTGTTGTGGTTTTAGTGTGAATTTTCTCGTTACGGTAGGTATAGTCAAGGTCTACTTTTGCGTTTGTTAAAGGTGCTCCGTTATTACGGTTAATGACTTGGAAAAAATCTTGATTATTATCTTGATAGTTTACAATAGCTATATCAGTCACTTGGGTTAAGGCTGATGCAAAAAAATCTGATTTTAAATCTGTAGTTTGTCCAACGATAAGGTATAATCCATTATCTAATTTAGGCACTAAAGTTTCAATGGTGTGTTGTTGGTAATCGTTTTTATCCTTTAAGGTAGACGACCAAGTTTTTGTTGTGCTTAGTTTTTTGATAAAGTCTTTTTTGTCTTCCTCTTTGTATAATTTTAAATACGCATCATACTTTTTTTTGCTTATAGCATATGCGTTAAAGGTTAAGTTTTGAATGTTTTTATAGCTAATTAAAAAACGCGAATACGTATTAATTGGTATGTTTTGTTCGGTTTGAATGGATAAACTAGGCTCTAATATTTGAGCCTGTAAAGCATTGCATAAACCAGCACCTTTACTATCCGGAAACTTAGCAGTAACTTGTTTACAAATAGCTAGAGCATCTTTAATTTTAAATCTTACATCAGCATTTGTGTCCTTGTTATAGTTGTAACCTTGTGTGTTATAAAGCGTGGCTATTTTAAAAAGGTAAAGACCAGAAACTTCATGATTTTTATTTTTTTCTGTTTCGGTTTGTAGTGCTTTTAGATATATGTCGTCTTTATTTTCAAAAGTCGCATTGTAGTAGACATAGTCTAACCGCTCAGTATTTAATTCCGTTAAGGCATACGGTGTTTTGTCTTTTAAGTGAAATTTAATTAAATCCTGATATACTTTTAAAGCTTGTAATTGTAGTGATGTCGAATCTTTAGAGGTGATTTTTAAGTTAGAAAACTGTTTGGAGTCTGTTAAAAATTGCTCATTGTCAATACTAAACTTATAAGCTGGTTGTGTAATTCTGTTTTCTGGTGTTCTGTAAAATTCTAAGGCGTTATGACTTAAAAAATCAAATAAAGTTGGTCTATAAATTTCAGCGTCTTTTCCTTTAGTAATTATAGCTTCAAATTGAAGAGTTGGTGTTTGTTGAAGTATTAATCCATTTTGTAATGAGCTGTCAAAAAGTGTTTGGATTTCTGTAAAAAGCGTTTCTAAATCCCAAGTTCTAAAATCAACAGCATCTGCTTTTTGTGCAGTTTTTGTGCGTCTATAAAATTGATATCTGTTTTGCTGAAAGTATTGCCAATACAACGTTGCCAACATGTTTTCTAGTACGTTTTTTGTAGGTGCTTCTGTTTTAGCAATTTCTTCTTTAAAATCATTGATAATGCTAAGTTGCGCATCTTCCTCTAGTAATAATGCAAACTTGCTTTTAAACAGTAAAACTTTTATACGTTGCTCTGTGTTATTGTCTGTTAAGGCTTTGTCGTGTATGGTATTTACAACTTCTAAAGCACTTTTTGGAAGACCATTAATTTCGTGATTTTCTACAGTTTCCCAAAGTTTGGAATAATTGTTGGTTTGTGAGTGGGACGTTGCAAAAAGTAATACCATTAATAGCGATAATATATGTTTCATTTTATTAATTTTTAAACAAGTTACTTTGCTTTTTACGATTTTAATAGCATAAATGTGTAAAGTAAACGTTTCAATGAGTGACGCGTGATAAATTTAAAGTTAAATAATATTTAACCAAATTAATCAAAAACAATACCAAGAGAATACTATTTTTGTAAACCTTTAACATTCAATATGAAATCATTTTTAGTAACCTTATTATTACCGTTAACTATTTTTGCTCAGACCTCAATAGAGAAAGGGAAGACCTATATTGATAGTAAACAATTTGCTAAAGCAGAACAGGAATTATCTGCATATGTAACTTATCATTCTGCAAATCTAGAAGCTATTGAGTTGTTAGGTGATGCGTATGGTCATCAAAAAAAATGGGATGAAGCTGCTGCAGAATATAAAAAGCTAGTAAATACTAAGCCTAATACAGCAAACTACCACTATAAATTAGGAGGTGCTTTAGGGATGAAAGCCTTATCTGTAAGCAAAATATCTGCTTTAGGAATTATTGGAGACGTAAAATCCTCTTTTTTAAAAGCTGCAGAATTAGATCCAAATCATATTGAAGCACGTTGGGCTTTGGTAGAATTATACATGCAATTACCAGGTATTATTGGTGGAAGTAAAAGTAAATCTATAAAGTACGCTAATGAGCTTGAAAATCTGTCTAAGGTAGATGGTTATTTGGCTAAAGGTTATATTTATGAATATGACGATGAGCCAGAATTAGCAGAAGAATATTACCTAAAAGCAATAAAGGTTGGAGGCTCTTTAACGTGCTACGATAAGTTAACAGCGCTTTACGAAAAAGAAAAGCAACCAGAAAAAGCAGTCTCTAATTTAGAAGCTGCGCAAATAAAACACCAACGCAACAGTTTGCATTACCAAATAGGTAAGGTGTGTGCAGATTATAACGTGCAATTGGATAAAGGAGAGCGTTGTTTAAAAGTTTATATTCAAAATTATTCGGCTAAAGATGGTGTTCCAAAAGCATGGGCTAATTACAGATTAGCGCAAATATATAAGCATAAGCAAGACGTAATAAATGCTAAAAAATATATTGATTTGGCTATAGCCGAATTACCAAGTATAGATGTGTTTAAGACGTTTAAGCAAGGATTATAAATTTATCCCATGCGTCTAAATAGTTTAAATAAAAAATAGGCAATACCTAAAGCGATTAATGCGTAATAACCAACGCCACGTTTTTTAACTTTTTTCTCTAATATTGGCTTTTGACCTCTAAATGTTGCGTTATCTTTACCTTTTTTTGAAGCTAAGTAAATGTGGTTTTCTGAAGCAGAATAGCTATCTATTTTCTGAAGATATTTTAAAATATCCTCTCTAGCAACATAAATATCTTTATAATGTTTAGGACTAATGTCTTCTAAAACATCACAGATATATAAGCAATATGCAATAAGTTGATTTTTATCTTTTTTTATAATTTCAGAGCTATCCAAACGGTTACAGATATTTAAAATAGTAACGTTTAGAGCATTTTTAACTAACGGAACATTAAAGTTTTCTGGCTTTTTATCTACTGTTTCTTTAGCATGTTTTAAAACGTCTAAAGTTTTAACCAGTTCTGGATGGTACTGGATTGCAACAACATCAATTACTTTTCTTGTGGCTAAAAATTGGGTAGACCTTAAAAAAGCATTTGTTTTTGCAGTGTTAGTAGATTGTACAGCATAGGTATTGTAAATAGTTTTAAAGCTTTCAATATATTGGTCTTCGATATACGTTTTAAAAGCTTCATCAGCAAAATCAATTTTTGAAAAATCTGAAAAACCCGTAATTTCATTCTCATTTAAAAGTAAATGTAATGCTTTATCATTATTTATCAAGGTACTAAACGTCTCCGAAGTCATATGGTATATCTAAAATTATTAAACAATAATACCCTTAATATCATTTAACCACAAATTAATTTGCGCTAAGTAATTAAAAAAGATATTAAAAAGGGCATTTGCAATCCGTGATTTTTGTTGGCAATCACTATCTTTGAGTACTCTACAAAATAAGGATAATGAAAGTACATTTTATAGCTATTGGCGGAAGCGCAATGCACAATTTAGCGTTAGCATTATATAACAAAGGTTACCAAATTACAGGAAGTGATGATACCATTTTTGAGCCTTCTAAATCTAGATTAGCAGCAAAGGGATTATTGCCAGAACAATTAGGTTGGTTTCCGGAAAAAATTAGTGATAATCTGGATGCCATAGTTTTAGGTATGCATGCTAAAGCGGATAATCCTGAGTTGCTAAAAGCACAAGATTTAGGATTAAAAATTTATAGCTATCCAGAGTTTTTGTATGAACAATCTAAACATAAAACTAGAGTAGTTATTGGCGGAAGTCATGGTAAAACCACAATAACATCCATGATTTTACACGTCATGCATTACCATGATCGTGATGTTGATTACATGGTTGGTGCACAATTAGAAGGGTTTGATGTTATGGTAAAACTAACAGACGATAACGACTTTATTGTGTTGGAAGGTGATGAGTATTTAAGTAGCCCAATTGATAGGAGACCAAAATTTCATTTATACAAACCAAATATTGCTTTGTTAAGCGGAATTGCATGGGACCATATTAACGTGTTTCCTACCTATGAAAATTATGTAGAGCAGTTTAGCATTTTTGTAGATAGTATTGTAAAAGGAGGAAGCATAAATTATAACGAAGAAGACACAGAGGTTAAACGTGTAGTTGAAGCATCTGTAAATCCAATACGTAAGATTGCATACCACACACCAGAATATACAGTGGAAGATGGCGAAACGTTATTAGATACTCCTGAAGGTCCAATGCCAATTGAAATTTTTGGAAAACATAACTTAAATAATTTAGCAGGTGCTAAGTGGATTTGTCAACATATGGGAATTGATGAAGACGATTTTTACGAAGCCATTTCTACTTTTAAAGGCGCAAGTAAACGTTTAGAGAAAATTGCCGAAAGTAAAACTAGCGTTGCTTTTAAAGATTTTGCGCACTCACCAAGTAAAGTAGAGGCGACTACTAACGCTGTTAAAGAGCAATATCAAAACCGTACGTTAGTGGCTTGTTTAGAGTTACATACTTATAGTAGTTTAAATGCCGAATTTTTAAAAGAATATAAAGGAGCATTAGATGCTGCAGATGTAGCAGTAGTGTTTTATAGTCCACATGCTGTAGAAATTAAAAAATTAGATAAAGTATCTCATGAGCAAATAGCCAACGCTTTTCAACGTGAGGATTTAATTATTTACACTAATACAGAAGCGTTTAAAGACTTTATTTTTAAACAAAATTTTGATAACAAAGCCTTGTTATTAATGAGTTCTGGAAATTATGGTGGTTTAGATTTTGATGAGGTTAAAGGATTGATAAAGTAAAGTTTAGATAGACTTACTTTGTTATTTACTTATATAAAGTAAGTCTATTTTGATTTTGTTTTAAGCGATGTAAATCCACTAAAACACAAACAAAACCTAATAAAAATATTAAAACCATAATTTAGCAGTACCTTTGCATTAAATTAAAAGAGGTAGCCTAACTAAATAGTGTTTATCTCAATAAACAGTATTTATGTCATTTCAATCTTTAGGCCTATCCGAAGCCTTACTAAAAGCAATTAGTAAAAAAGGGTACACTACACCAAGTCCAATTCAAGCAAAAGCAATTCCACCAGTATTACAAGGTCATGATGTTTTAGCATCTGCCCAAACCGGAACAGGAAAAACAGCTGGTTTTACACTACCTTTATTACATATTCTATCGGAAAACCCGAAAGAAAAATATAGACCTATTCGTGCTTTAATTTTAACGCCTACACGTGAGTTAGCAGCACAAGTTTATGCTAATGTAAAAGAGTATAGCGAGTTTTTAAACTTGCGTAGTGCAGTAATTTTTGGAGGAGTTAATCAAAAGCCTCAAGCAGCAACCATCCGTCAAGGTGTTGATGTATTAGTAGCAACTCCAGGTCGTTTAATTGATTTAGAAAGTCAAGGATTATTGTCTTTAAAACGTGTCGAGATTTTTGTTTTAGATGAAGCAGATCGCATGTTAGATATGGGGTTTTTGCGCGATATAGAACGTGTCATGAAGCTTATGCCTGATAAGAGACAAAACTTAATGTTTTCTGCAACGTTTTCTAAAGATATTAGAAAGTTAGCAAACGGGATTTTAAATCGTCCAGTCCAAGTTGAAGCTACACCAGAAAACACGACTGTAGAAGCAATTACACAAAAGATATTTAGAGTAGCTAAAGGAAAAAAAACCGACTTAATTATTAAGTTAATTACAGATGGTAACTGGAAGCAAGTATTAGTTTTTACGCGTACTAAGCATGGTGCAAATAAGTTAGTAGAAAAAATGATTAAAGCTGGTATTAAAGCAGCTGCAATACATGGTAATAAAAGTCAAGGTGCACGTACAAAAGCTTTAGCTGGTTTTAAAAGCGGAAGCGTTAGTGTATTAGTAGCAACAGATATTGCTGCACGTGGACTAGATATACCCTTATTACCACACGTAATTAACTTTGAAATTCCTAATATCTCTGAAGATTATGTACATCGTATTGGTCGTACAGGTCGTGCAGGAGCAAATGGTGAGGCCATTAGTTTAGTAAGTGCAGACGAAACTACTTTTTTACGCGATATAGAAAAGTTAATTGGTATGAAACTACCAGTAGAGATTCTGGAAGGTTTTGAGCCTGATCCAAACGCATCAACTGCACCAATTAAACCAGGTCAAAATAGAAGACAACAACCTAGAAATAATAAGCCTAAAGGCGAAAAAGGTAAATCTAAAAGTAATACGTCATCTAATTCAGATGGTCGTAATAGGTCAAGAACTAAAAGCAGAAACAACGACAGTAGACGTTAATTAATTACAAGTTATGACTATTGATTTAAAAGATAGAATAATTGAAGTTTGTAATAAAAAAATAGCTCAAAAAGGAGACACTGTTGGTGTCTCTTTTTATGCTTTTTTTTAAAATAAAAATGATAATCCAGAGTTATTAATGGAGGCAGCAACTTGGTGGATACAAAGACACCAATTAGATCATTTTGAAAAAGCAGTCAAAATTAAAAACTTAATAGAAAATAGTTAGTGGAAACACAAAAGAATAATCCTTTACACGGAATTAAGTTAGAACAAATCATAACGGATTTACAATCACATTATGGATGGGAATATATGGGTCATGTTGTGAAAATTAAATGCTTTACAGATAATCCTTCTATTAAATCTAGTCTTAAATTTTTGCGTCGTACACCTTGGGCTAGGACTAAGGTAGAAAATATGTATTTAAGCTATTTGAAAAAAAATAAATAGTTTTTAAAAAGGATTTTGCGACAAAAAGTTTGCTAGTTTTTCTCCCTTTTTTCGATCTAAATAGCGTCTTAAAACGCCACCTTTTACGTTGTTTACATCAAACTCTACAATAAAAGCATCATCATCTATATTAGATATAATGCGGTACATTTTTTTGATATCAATACGGTTAATAATCGTATGAATAATATCTAATTCTTCGTTTTCATTTTTATTTACAAACCCTTTTTTTCCTTTGTAAATGGTCATTCCAGCACCAAGCTCTTTAATAATTGCGACTTTAATCTTTTCGTAATCTTTAGATACAATAGATACACCTATAAAGTCTTCAAAACCTTCAATTACCATATCAGTTACTTTAGCAGTTACAATATAAGTAAGTATAGAATACATGGCTATTTCTTTTGAAATAACAAAAGCTGTAATTGTAAACAATATGACATTAAAAAGTAGGATGACTTTTCCAATACTTATTCCAAATCGGTCGTTAATAAAAACACCTAAAATTTCTGATCCATCTAAAACAGATCCATTTCTAATGGCTATTCCAATTCCTGCTCCTAAAAACAGACCACCAAAAATGGATATTAAAAACTTATCTTCTGTAATTATTTCGAAATTTTCAAAATGAATAAATAGTGCTAATCCAATTATACTAATAACTGACTTTAAAATAATGCGTCTTGAAACCGTAAAATAACCAATAATTAAAAACGGAATACTTAGCACAACTAATAATAAAGATATGTTTATATCAACTAGTCTACTTATTAATAATGCTATTCCAGTTACACCACCATCCAAGAAACGGTTTGGAAGTAAAAAAGCTTTTAATCCAATACTAGCCAATATAATACCAAGTGCAATTTGAGCATATTCTGACAGTGATTTAATTATTTTACTTTTTTTTGAATCCATAAGTTATTTTTGTAGTTTTCTTAAGCCTTCATATACAACAATCCCAACAGAATTTGCTAAGTTTAAACTTCTTATATGCTCACTGTACAGAGGGATTTTATATAATGATGTTTTGTGCTTTTCTATTATAGTGCTTCCTAGTCCAACGGACTCTTTCCCGAAAACTAAAAATTGATTATCCTTAAAAGGAATGTCCCAATGTGATTTTGTTCCATGACTGGAAAAAAATGTAAAATCTGCGTCTTTATTAGTCTCAAAAAAGTCATCAACCGAGTCGTACATCACGACGTTTAAGTGTTTCCAGTAATCTAATCCAGCACGTTTTAAACGTTTATCACTTAGCTCAAAACCAAAAGGTTTTACTAAGTGTAATGTACTTCCGGAAGCTAGTGCTAACCTGCCAATATTCCCTGTGTTATTTGGTATTTCTGGTTCTATTAAAACAATGTTAAGCATTGGATTTGGTTGTTAATTTAACAATTATTACTCTAACTAATAGTATCCAAGGGAATCCATGTAAAAGTACATCAAACCAATCTTTAAGTTGCATACCTTTTGCACCACCTGCAATCCATTGTAATTTTCCCCAGATATGAGGTTCTGGAAAAAAAGGCGCTAAGCCTAGGGTTAAACAGAGTAATATAATTAGTCGGAAGTCGTTGAGTAGTTTCATGAAATTGAATAAAAAAATGCCTATTCAAATATACTGAATAGGCATTTAATAAATAGGCTAATTTGGATTAGCTATTTGTTTTATTTTGCTGTTTTTTAATTGTCGACTTATCGATATCAAAATCATTAGTTTCCAACTTTGTATTTGCAGTTGGATTTGTAGGATTTGTTTGTCTAACCTTAGTTTCAAATTTCTTTCTATCTTTTATCATTCCCATAATTTATTGTTTTTTTGGTTCATAGTAAAGATACTATTAACTTAAGTTGTTGTCTCACAAGGCTTAGTTAAAGTCTTGTCAGTAAGTGTTAAACTATCTTAAAAGGTTTATTTAAGATCCATTTTCATTTCAAACATTCTGTTTTTAAACCCTTTTTTATGATACGCTTTTATTGCAGATTCGTTATCACTATAAACTTCTAGTCTAGTTTCAAAAATATTTAAACTAATTGACCATTGTTTTAATTGCTCGATTATATTTTGAATGACACCTTGACCTCTAAATTCTGGAGCTACATACATAAAACCCATATAAGTATATCTGTCGATGGTATGATACGGTTTTGCTTTTATAATTTTGGCGTATCCACAAGCTATTAAATGTTTGTTTAATGTAGCAACAATTAATTTAGCGTCATTAGATTTAATTAAATAATCTAAGTCATAATACACGCAATCTTCTTTTAAAATGGAATCAAATGGACGCTCATAGGCAATTAATTCTTGTTCAAATTGTAATAATTTTGGTTTGTCTTCCAAAGTTGCTTCTCTAAACGTAATTGCAGCCATACTTGATTTTTATTTTAAAATTGAATTTGTAAAAGTGTCAATTTTAGTATTACCGTGTTTGGTTAAGTGTTTTATAAAAGCACTTCCAATAATTGCTCCTTTGGCATATGTTGTGGCTTGCGTAAATGTTGTATTGTCCGAAATACCAAAACCTACTATTTGAGGGTTATTAAGTTTCATGTCTGCAATACGTTTAAAGTACTCTGTCTGTTCTGTTCCAAAACCAGAATTACCTCCTGTTACACTTGCGCTACTTACCATGTAAATAAAGCCATTAGATATAGAGTCAATAAAGTTAATACGCTCTACGCTAGTTTGTGGTGTGATTAAAAAGACATTTATTAAACCATATTTTTCAAATGTAGCTTTGTATTGGTCGTTGTAAACATCTACTGGTAAATCAGGAATAATTAAACCATCTATTCCGATGTCTTGACATTTTTTACAAAACGCCTCAACACCATATTGTAACATAGGGTTAAAATAACCCATAATTATTAAAGGAATAGATACCGTTTTTCTAATGTTTTTTAGTTGGGTAAATAACGTCTCTGTTGTCATTCCGTTTTTTAATGCTTGCGTAGAGCTAGCCTGTATTGTTGGCCCATCGGCTAAAGGATCACTAAACGGAAGTCCGATTTCAATCATGTCAACTCCGTTTTTTTCTAGGTTTTGTATTATTGAAACGGTGTCGTTAAGTGTTGGGTAACCTGCCGAGAAGTATATGCTTAATAGCTTTTTATCTTCTTTCAGTTTTTGATTTATTCTGTTCATTTTTAAATGAATTTATTTTTTGTTTAGGGATACTGAAGTTAGTTCAGTATGACCTTTTGTTGTGTTTTATTCTCTTGTGTGATACTGAAACGAGTTCAGCATGACGTTGCGGTTGTGACTTAATTTGTTATTACGTTTCGTCAATCTGAACTTGTTTCAGATTCTCATTATTTTTAGTGTTTCAAGTATTGGATTTTTTCTTTAATTAAATTTAGTTTCCATTCCTTTTTCCAATTTTTAATTTGCTTTTCTCTTGCTATAGCTTGATTAATATCAGTAAATTCTTCGAAATAAATCAAATCTTTCAAATCATATTTTTTTGTAAACTCAGAGCCAATTCCTTTTTGATGTTCAGTGGTTCTTTTGTTTAAGTTTGACGTTACACCAATATAAAATGTTGTTCTGTACTTATTTGTTAATATGTAAGTATAGCTTGTTTTCATTTTTATGTGATACTGAAACTGGTTTACTGTTTTTCTTTGTCTTGTGTGATACTGAAACAAGTTCAGCATGACGTTGTGGTTGTGATTTACGTTAGTACGTAGATATATGATTATGTCCTTATTTCGTTATTTCTGTGCATCGATAAGTCGTTATATCGTTATGTCAATCTGAACTTGTTTCAGATTCTCATCATTTTTACTAATTACTAACTGTATAGCTATCCAGCGTTAAGGATTACTCAAAGATTATTATTTTAAAATATTGATTTCGCGAGCCTTGAAAGCCTGACCCTTGTGGTAACGCCCAAATATTACAGTTTAAAATAGTCGATATAATTTTGTAAATCTTTATCACCACGACCTGATAAATTAATCACGACGATGTCTTCTGGGTTAAACTTTTTGTCTTCGAAAACAGCAAATGCATGCGAGCTTTCGATAGCCGGAATAATCCCTTCTAATTGACTTAATTCTAATCCAGCTTTCATGGCTTGATCATCGGTAATTGAGATAAACTCGGCACGACCAGTGGTATACAAATTAGCGTGCATTGGTCCAACACCTGGATAATCTAATCCTGCTGAGATAGAATAAGGTTCTGTTATCTGTCCATCTTGCGTTTGCATTAATAGGGTTTTACTTCCATGAATAATACCTTCTTTTCCTAATACTGATGTTGCTGCGCTCTCTCCAGAATGAATCCCTTTTCCGGCAGCTTCAACAGCTATAAGGTTAACATCTGTATCGTCTAAATAGTGATAAAAAGCTCCTGCTGCATTACTACCACCTCCAACACAGGCTATAACATGGTCTGGTTTTTCACGACCTTCTTTGTCTTTTAATTGCCATTTGATTTCTTCTGATACGACTGCTTGAAAACGGGCTACCATATCTGGATAAGGGTGTGGTCCGACAACACTTCCAATAATGTAATGTGTATCCACAGGATTGTTAATCCAATCTCTAATGGCCTCGTTAGTGGCATCTTTTAAGGTGCGACTTCCTGATAATGCTGGGCGTACTTCTGCGCCTAACATTTTCATTCTTGCCACGTTTGGTGCTTGGCGTGCAATGTCAATTTCGCCCATGTACACGATGCACTCCATTCCCATTAAAGCACATACTGTTGCTGTTGCTACACCATGTTGTCCAGCGCCAGTTTCGGCTATAATACGTGTTTTGCCTAAACGCTGTGCCATTAAAATCTGACCGATGGTATTGTTTACTTTGTGTGCTCCTGTATGGTTTAAATCTTCGCGTTTAAGATAGATTTTAGTATTATATTTTTCGCTTAATCGTTTTGCGAAATAGAGTGGAGAAGGACGTCCAACATAATCTTTTAATAAGTGGTCAAACTCTTCTTTAAAAGATGGTTCAGCCATTATTTTTAAATAATTTTGACGTAACTCTTCTACGTTTGGATATAGCATTTCTGGGATATATGCACCTCCAAAGTCTCCGTAATACCCTTTGTCGTTAATATTAAAACTCATAATTGTGTGCTATCAATTTTTGTTTAAAATCGTTTAATTTTGTTGTGTCTTTTAAACCTGCAGCAGTTTCGAATTTGCTGTTAACATCAAATCCAAAACATAAGTAAGATTCTGGTCTTTTTAAAAATAGAAGAATAGCATCTATTTCGTTTAATCCAATACCACCACTTAAAAAGTAAGGTTTAGAGGATGGGTAGCTTTTTAAAACATTCCAGTTAAATGTGTAACCATTACCTCCAGGTTCTTTTCCTTTTGTGTCAAATAAATAATTATCGCAAACGTCCTCATACGGTTCTAAAACAGAGAAGTCGAATTGGTTTTTTATAGAAAACACTTTAATCACAGCAATGTCCAAATCTTTTAAACGTTGACACAATTCTGGTGTTTCTTGACCGTGTAATTGCACACCTTGTAAGTTGTGTTTATCCACTTTTCCTTTTATATATTCGAAAGTTGCATTTACAAACACACCAATTTTTTTGATGCTTTCTGGTAATTCTGGAATGACTCCGTTGAAATAACGAGATGATTTTTCGTAAAAAATGAAACCCATATAATTTGGATTAAGATCTGCAACATCTAAGATGTTGTTTTCATTTTTCATTCCGCATACTTTTAGTTTCATAGTCTTAGTTGTTTAATGTTTTGATAAATTGTTTGGCACTTAAACCAGCATTGTCCGTTTTCATAAAATTTTCGCCAATTAAAAACCCTTTATAACCAAATGGTTGTAGTGTTTTTATGGCTTCTATATTGCTTATTCCGCTTTCCGATACTTTTACAAAATCGTCAGGGATTAAATTACTTAATTGTTTGCTAGTATCTAAACTAACCTCAAAGGTTTTTAAATTACGGTTGTTTACACCCAGCATATCTAAACTTGGCATAATAGATTTATGTAATTCGTCTTGGTTATGCACTTCTAAAAGCACATCAAGATTTAAACTTTTAGCTAATTCTGAATAAGTTTTAATTTCTTCTCTGGTTAAGATTGCTGCAATTAGTAAAATAACATCAGCACCATAAGCTTTAGCTTCAATAATTTGGTACGGATCTATTATAAACTCTTTTCTTAATAAAGGTAAATTGCAACTTGCTCTTGCAGTTAGTAAATCGTCTAAACTTCCTCCAAAATATTTTCCATCGGTTAAAACAGACATACCGCAAACACCAGCATCTTGATACCCTTTAGCAACATCAAAGACATTTAAATCGTGATTGATTATTTGTTTTGAAGGCGAACGTCTTTTATGTTCTGCAATGATACCTGTCGTGCTATTTTTTAATTTTTCGGCTAGTGAAGCAGTCTTGCGTTCAAACAAAATGGAGTGTTCTAATTGCTTGATTGGGATTAATTGCTTGCGTAAGTTAACTTCAATACGTTTGTCGTTAACTATTTTAGTTAAAATATCCATTACTTACTTAATTCGATTAATTTTTCTAAACTCGTTTTTGCACGTCCGCTTTCCAAACTTTCTTTTGCAAGTTCAAAACCTTCTAAATGTGATATTTGTTTGGCTGTTGCAATTGCTAAACCTGCATTAGCACAAACCACATTGTTTTGCGCGTCTGTACCTTTACCATTTATAATGTTTTTGAAAATTTTGGCAGCTTCTTTAACTGTGTTTCCACCAAATAGTTCGGATTGTTCAAGTTGTTTAAGACCCAAATCGCAAGGGTTTAATATCGTTTCAGCTGTATTGGAAATTATCTTTGTATTTCCAGTTAATGAAATTTCATCATATCCATCTAATGCGTGTACGATGCTATAATTTTTATCTGTATTTTGGTATAAGTAACCATATATGCGTTGTAGCTCTAAGCTAAATACACCTACCATTTGATTGTTTGGAAATGCTGGATTTACCATTGGTCCAAGCATATTAAAAAATGTTTTTACACCCAATTCTTTTCTAATAGGAGCAACGTTTTTCATTGCAGGATGAAACAGAGGTGCGTGTAAAACACAGATTCCTGCTTTTTCTAAGGCGTATTTTAAAAAATCTGTTTTGTTAGAAAAATGAATGCCTAAAGCTTCCATGACATTGGAAGATCCAGAAGCTGATGACACACCATAGTTACCATGTTTTGCCACATTAACTCCAGCTCCAGCAGTTACAAATGATGCCAAGGTTGAAATATTAAAAGTGTCTTTTCCGTCACCTCCAGTTCCGCATAAATCGATTGGATCAAATTCTGATAAGTTTACATGAATACATAATTCTAACAATGCATCTCTAAACCCTTGAAGCTCTTCTAGAGTTATACTTCGCATCATATAAACCGTTAAGAAAGAGGCTACCTGACTTTGATTATATGCGCCTTCAGATATGTTGACTAAAAGGTATTTAGCTTCTTCTGCAGTGAT
The DNA here is from genome assembly GCF_007827365.1 of Olleya sp. Hel_I_94. NCBI lineage: Bacteria > Pseudomonadati > Bacteroidota > Flavobacteriia > Flavobacteriales > Flavobacteriaceae > Olleya > Olleya sp. Hel_I_94. The sequence continues at coordinate 1,373,063 of NZ_VISI01000002.1, read as the reverse complement.
GCTTTCTTGATTAATTAGTCTGTTTAGTATTTGTTTCATATTAACTCTTAATCCAGTTTTCTAAAATTTGTTTTCCGTTTGGTGTTAGTACGCTTTCTGGATGGTATTGCACACCTCTTACGTCGTAAAATTTGTGTCTTAACGACATGACTTGTCCATTTTGGTCAAAGGATGTTGCTTCTAAAACCTCAGGTAAATTAGGGTCTACAACCCACGAATGGTAACGTCCGACTTCAATAGTTTTGTTCATGTTTTTAAACAGTACCTCATCGTCAACCACAATATCTACATTAGTTGATACACCATGATATACATTGTCTAAATTAATTAAACTACCACCAAAAACTTCTCCAATAGCTTGTTGACCTAAACATACGCCTAAAATACTTTTAGTAGGTGCATAAGTTTTAATTATTGCTTTAAGTAAACCAGCTTCGTCAGGAATTCCTGGACCTGGAGAAAGTACAATTTTATCAAAAGCTTCGACTTCGTCCAAGGTTAATTTGTCATTTCTTTTTACAGTAACTTCACAATCTAAGTCTTCTAAATAGTGAACTAAGTTATAAGTAAAACTATCGTAATTATCTATTACTAAAACTCTCATATCTCTTTGGCTAATTCTATAGCATTTGTTAATGCTCCTAATTTGTTATATACTTCTTGTAACTCGCTTTCTGGGTTAGATCTAGAGACTAGACCTGCTCCAGCTTGCCAATGTAAATGATGGTTTTTACTCATAAATGTCCTAATCATAATTGCGTGATTATAATTGCCATCAAAATCCATAAAACCAATTGCTCCACCATAGAAGGCTCTGCTAGTTTTTTCGTATTTTTCAATAAGTTGCATGGCTTTGTGTTTTGGAGCACCACTTAATGTTCCTGCAGGAAAGGTGTCTGCTACTACCTGCATTGTTGGTGTATTGTCGTGTACTTTTCCGGTTACCTTACTAACTAAGTGAATAACATGAGAAAAGAATTGTGCTTCCCTATAGGTTACAACTTTGACTTCGCTACCATGTCTGCTTAAATCATTTCTGGCAAGGTCAACCAACATGACATGTTCTGCATTTTCCTTATCATCTTCGGCTAGTTGTTTAGCTAGCTTTTGGTCTTCCTCATCATTTCCAGTCCTTTTAAAAGTTCCGGCAATTGGATGTATTTCGGCTTGACCGTTATTAACGACTAATTGTGCTTCTGGTGAGCTTCCAAAAATCTTGAAGTCACCATAGTCAAAGTAAAATAGGTAAGGCGATGGGTTTATGCTGCGCAAGGCACGATAGACATTAAACTCATCACCTTTAAAACCTTGCGAGAATTTTTTAGATAATACTAACTGGAACACATCACCTCTAGCACAATGTTGTTTGGCTAATATGACCTGGTCTTTATACTCGTCATCCGTTAAATTTGATTGTATATCAGAGTTTGTTGTAAACTTATAAGTCGCAAAGTTTTTAGAGCTTATTAGTTGTAAAACTTCGTCTATATTGTTTTCTGTTTCAAAACAATGTGCAAAAATATAGGCTTCGTTTTTAAAGTGGTTTATAGCAATTATATTTTGGTAAACTGCATAGTAAACGTCAGGAATCTCTAAAGAATCTGGTTTTTTAGAAATCTCTACATCTTCAAAGTGTTTAACAGCATCATAAGCTGTGTAGCCAAATATTCCGTTGTTGATAAACTTAAAATCCTCGTCCGATTTTACTTTAAAGCGTTTGGTAAACTTATGTATCATCTCGGTTACATTACGCACCTTGTTTTTCATTTCACTACCATCAGGAAATGTTTGTGTAATTGCTTTATCGTCAACTTTAATTGAGGCGATTGGGTTAAAGCATATATAAGAAAAACTATTGTCATTAGCGTGATAATCGCTACTTTCTAACAAAATACTATTAGGATATTTATCTCTAATTTTTAAATAGATACTAACAGGAGTAATGGTGTCTGCTAATATTTTTTTGTAATGTGTGTATAAACTGAATGTTTTCATTTTTATTATGCTGAATTTATTTCAGTATCTCCATTATTAGAGATATTATTAATTTTGTTTGTGTTTTCTGAAACAAGTTCAGAAATAAAAAAAAGGCTTGTCGTGAATGACAAGCCTTTTTTGTATAGTTACTTAAATAATACGTATAGCGTTAGTTCACGAAGTTTGATTTCGATTATTCCACCACCAAGTATGATTTAAAATTGTGTTCATGTTTATTATAAAGTTCAAAGATATAAATCAAAAGTTAGTTTTCAAATTATTTTCCCCTTTAATTATTTGTTAAAACTGAAAAGATGAAAACAATAAATATTAAATTTACTTTATGAAACACTTATTTTTAATATTGACCTTTACTTTTTTTGCTTTTGGAAACCAGTATATTAGTATATTGAATAGTAATCAAATAAAAATAGTAGACGCACCTTATTTAAAGCAAGATTTAAAAATTGTCGATTTTGACGGTTTAGAGCAATACCTTGCTGCTAAGGATAAAAGTAAAACTTATGTGATAAATTTTTGGGCGACCTGGTGTGCACCATGCGTTAAAGAATTACCTTATTTTGAACAATTAAATACAACGTATGCAGACAAAAAGGTAGAAGTTATTTTGGTAAGTTTAGATTTTCCAAAGCAGATTGAAAGTAAATTAAAACCTTTTTTATTGAAAAATAAATTAAAAAGTGAGGTTATAGTTTTAAACGATGTTGATGCTAATACATGGATACCTAAAGTAGATAAAAATTGGTCAGGAGCAATTCCTGCAACATTAATTTACAATACCCAAAAGACAGTTTTTTATGAACAATCATTTGATTATATAGCCTTAGAAACAGAATTAAAACAATTTTTAAAACAATAAATTATGAAAAAAATTTTAAAATTAACCTTAGTGTTGGTCGTTATAATAACGGTTAGTGCTTTTACAACAAAGACTAATAGTGCTGATTCAGGATATAAAATAGGTGATGTAGCAACGGATTTTGAACTTGAAAATATTGATGGTAATGTGGTGTCTTTGTCAGATTTTGAAGATGCTAAAGGGTTTATAGTTGTATTTACCTGCAATACTTGTCCCTACGCAGTAGCTTATGAGGATAGAGTGCAAGGTTTAAATAAAAAGTATGCAGATCTAGGTTATCCAGTAATTGCCATTATGCCTAATAATACAACCGTTAAACCAGGAGATAATATGGAAGCTATGAAAGCTAGAGCTAAGGAAAAAGGATTTACTTTTCCTTATTTGATGGATGCTGGTCAGGACATTTATCCGCAATATGGAGCAACAAAAACACCACATGTGTATGTTTTGCAAAAAGAACAAAAAGGAAATGTAGTTAAATATATTGGTGCAATTGATGATAATTATCAAGATGCAAATGCTGTAAAAACTAAGTATGTAGAAGATGCGGTTGATGCCCTATTAAATAATAAAGAAGTAAAAATTAACGAAACTAAAGCTATAGGTTGTTCTATTAAAGTTTAAAAAAAACTATCAATTATAATAAATAAAAATCCGAGATGTAACATTTCGGATTTTTTTACGTCTATATACTATATATGTGTTAATTTTGTGCTAAAATTAATTGTATAAATATTATGGCAGATTTAATTCAATCGGATTGGGTAAACCAATTAGAAAAAGACGATAACGCAGTCATCCTTGATGTGAGAACAGATGAAGAGGTTGCAGAAGGAAAAATACCTAATGCAATACATATTGACATTTATAAAGGACAGGGATTTATTTATGCTGTCGAGGAGTTAGATAAATCTAAGAATTTTTACGTGTATTGTAGATCAGGTGGAAGAAGTGCCCAAGCATGCGCAATAATGAATCAATTAGGCTTTGATACTACTTACAATCTTCTAGGAGGATTTAGTGAGTGGTCAGGACCAGTTGAATAATAAAAAAGGTATGAAAAAAATAGCATTAGTATTAAGTTTGTGTTTAGTTTTTGTTGCACTGAGTTGTGAAAAAAATGTTGAAGGTGAAATAAAGGTTGTCTCTCCAGAGGAAATGCAAACACTATTGACTCTTGATAATGTTCAGTTTATAGATGTTAGGACACCAGCGGAATACAATTCTGGATTTATTGCATCAGCACAGAATATAGATTTTATGTCGCCTACATTTGAGGATGATATTAAAACCTTAGATAGGGAAAAACCTGTGCTATTGTATTGTCAAAAAGGCGGTAGAAGTGCTAAGTGTGCCGAAAAAATGATAGACTTAGGATTTAAAAAAATATACGATATGCAAGGTGGTTTCTCTAAATGGAAACATGATGGATTACCTTATAAAAAGAATTAACTAAAAATCCCAATCTTTTCAGATTGGGATTTTTTTTGCTAGATGTTACAAATAGACTTCAATTAGTTTAGCATAATTTGCATGAATTGTTATTAGATTAATACAGGCAGGAATAATAATAGTTTGGCCCATTTTTAAGCTATAATTAGTAGCGTCGTCAGGCGTGTTAATTATAACCTCTCCCAGAACACATATATAAATTATAAACGAATCTATTGCTGTAACATCCCTTGTTAACTTGGTGTTTAATTCGATTATATTAGTTTTAAAATACTCGGAATTTACCAATTGACTTGGTGTGTTTAATACCTGATTGTAATCCGTTTTATATTTTTTGTAAAAATCGTAGTCTATAGCGTCTAAAGCTAGATTGGTGTGTAGCTCTCTTTTTTGTCCTGTTTTTTTGTCAATCCTATCATAATCATAAATACGATAAGTAATATTTGAGGTTTGTTGGATTTCGGCAAGTAAAACACCTGCTCCAATAGCATGTACACGTCCAGTAGGAATATAAAAGGTGTCTCCAGATGTTACTGTTTCAATATTTAAAATATCTTTTAAGGTGTTGTTTTTAAGGTGGTTTACGTAGTCTTCTTTACTAATTTTTTGATTAAAACCTACAATTAATTCGGCTTCATTTTCAGCTTGCATTACGTACCACATTTCATTTTTACCAAATGAATTATGTCTTTTTTTAGCTAACTGATTACTAGGATGTACTTGTATGGATAAAGGTGTTTTGGCATCAATAAATTTTATTAGCAACGGAAAGTTGTTGCCAAATGTTTGATATACTTTATGTCCCAGAAAATTACCTTTAAATGTCTTAATTAAATCTTTTAGCGTATTCCCTTTTAAATTACCATTATTTACAATGGTTTGGTTATCCTCAACATCAGAAATCTCCCAAGATTCGCCTATGTTGTCTTGGGAGTAACTCTTATTTAATACCGATTTTAATTTGTTTCCTCCCCAAATACGGTAGCTAAAAACTGGATTGAAAGTTAAGGGATATAATTTCATTTTATTTAAGTTGTTTGATATGACCAATAAATTTTTTAGTCATAGTTTTAAGATGTATGTTAGTGTTTTGCATGGCATCATCTAAGTTTTTTGCTTCGTTTATTATTTGTGAAGCATAATTAATTCCCATGTTTTTTAGTGCTTTTTCGTTAATGTCAATCGCACCACAAAAGACTGCTACATTAATATTATTTTTAGTTGAGGTATCTAAAACACCTTGAATAGTTTTTCCGGATAACGTTTGATTATCCAATTTGCCTTCTCCAGTTATAATCCAGTCTGCATTTGAAATTTGATTATCAAAATTTGATAACTGTTTAATTAATTTATTTCCGCTTTCAAGCGTTCCGTTTAAAAATATTTTAGAAGCAATCCCCATACCTCCTGCAGCTCCAGAACCAGGTATGGACTGTGGATCTATTTTAAAGATTTGACTGATTAATTTTGAAAAATCTTTAAGTCCTTTATTAAGTAATAAAATATCTTGATGATTAGCTCCTTTTTGGGCAGCATAAACGTAAGCAGCACCTTTTTTACCATATAATGGATTAGTAACGTCACAAGCTATTTTAAAATCTGTTGAAAAAATTTGTGGATTTGCTTGACTAACGTCAATGGATTTTATAGATGACAGGTTTTTGCCAATAGGGTTTACTATTTCACCTTTTTTATCCAAAAAACGGTATCCTAATGCAGTTGCCATGCCAATACCACAATCGTTTGTAGCACTTCCACCAATACCAAGTATTATTTTTTTTGCACCTTTGTTTAAAGCGTCCAAAATAAGCTGGCCAGTTCCAAATGTTGAAGTTATTTTACAGTCTAATTGCTCTGGTTTTAAAAGCTTTAAGCCTGAGGCTTCTGCCATTTCTATAAATGCAGTTTCATATTTTGGCGCATAAATATAGCTGGCCTCAATTGCTGTAAATAAAGGGTTACACACTGTAGTCTTGATAGTTTCTCCATCTAAATAATGTTTGACAATGTCAATGGTACCATCACCACCATCTGCTAATGGTAGTTTTACGATATTGGCATAAGGCAACTCTTTTTTAAGCTGTTTTTCAACGATATTACAAAACTCTAAACTGGTTAGTGAATTTTTAAACTTATCTGGAGCAATTACTATTTTCATGTTAACTTTTAATTTAAAATTTCACTAATAAAAATTGCAAACAGCACAATTAAAACAAAGTATGATAATAGTATAATGACTTCTTTTTTACCTGCTTTATAGACTTCAATATCTAAACCTGGTTTGGTTTCTTTTTTAATAACATAGCTTACAATTAAGGCTATTATAACAGTTACTAAACAACCTATTGCATTCCACCAAAACCAAAATATACTTGGTACATATAGCCATAAATACATATTAAATAACACACCTATAACGATACCAATATTAGCACCTAAAGCGTGGGTTTTTTTAGTTAGAATAGCTAATATAAAAGCAGCTAAAATGGGACCATAAAAAATAGAACTTATTTTGTTAATAACCTCAATAACAGTTCCTTCTATACTTCCGGCGAAAAACGCAAAAAACAAACACACTAATCCCCAGAATACAGATAATAAACGTGAGTATTGTACGTATTTTTTGTCTGGCATATCAGGATTAAATCGTTTTATAAAGTCTTCTAAGGTTACTGCAGATAATGAATTTACTGTGCTGCTTAAAGAGGACATTGCAGCAGACATTATTGCAACTATTAAAATACCGATTACACCATTTGGTAAGTATTTAATTATAAAAACAGGTACCATTAAGTCGGCTTTTTTACCTTCTAAACTTGTAATATTGGATTGGTAAACTGTATTTAATAACTCTTGAAAACTAGCGTCTTGTAGTAATAATGTTCCTAAAATTAATCCCATTACACAATAGGTTAATGTAATTGGGAATCTAAACAATCCATTAGCTAGTAATAATTTTTTTATGGTAGGTAATCCTTTTGCAGATAGTAGTCTTTGTGATTGTGTTTGATCTGTACCATAATAGGAAGCATACAAAAAGAAACCTCCAATTACCATTGGCCAAAAACCAAATTCGTCATTTTTATCGGCATTATTAAATCCCCATTTAGAAAAATCTACTGCAGTTAATCTGTCTTTATCAACAAGATTTATAAAATTATCATAACCACCTAGCTCGCTTAAACCATAAAATAAGCAAATAATTATACCAAAAAAGAGAATACACATTTGTATGACGTCTCCCCAAATTACAGCCTTCATTCCACCTTGAAAGGAGTATACCATAGTTATAACACCAATAATTAATATCGAAATCCAAAACTCTATACCAATGGTAGCTTGTAAAATAAGTGCCATAGTATATACCATAACACCTGTTGCTACAGAGCGACTAATTTGAAAAACAAAACTAATAAGTAGCCTTGAAGAGGCATCAAAACGACGCTCTAGATATTCATAAACACTAACAATACCAGAATTATATAAGGTAGGTATTATGGCAATTAGTAAAAACGCCATAGCTAAAGGTACACCAAACTCATAGGTTAACCATTGCAATCCACCACCTTCTTTTAAACCAACAAATGCTGGTGCAGATATAAAGCTAATAGCAGATAATTGGGTAGCCATAGTTGATAAACTTAACGGAAACCATCCCATTGATTGACCTCCAAGGAAGTAATCTTTAGAGTTTTTATTTTCTTTAAAGAAATACCCTATCCCTAAAAATCCGATTAAATATAATATGATGATGATGTAGTCTATATAATTCATGTGGTTAAAGCTAGTGGGTTATTTATTCATTTAATAAATCTATAAATAATGCAGCACTCCATGAAAAATTATGACCTCCATAACCTGCGTTACCATTTTTATGTTCTTCTTTTCTAGAATCAAAATACTCGTAAAACCCATTGTTTTCAATAATCTCAATGGTATCTTGCTTCATTCTTTTGGCGATGTCGTAAAAACCATATTGTTTTAACCCATAATATAACATCCAATTTAAATTCACCCAAACTGGACCTCTCCAATATTTTTTAGGATTAAATCTATCGCTAGTTGGATCAAATGATGCACACAGATATTGATCTGGGTTACCAAATTTTTCCATCATTATATCTACCATTTTTTCTGCTCTAGTCTCACTTGGTAGATTAGCAAAAAGTGGTGCAAAAGAAGAGGAAGATATGTGTTTTAATAATTTTTCGTTTCTTAAATCGTAATGTACATAAACACCTAGTTCTTCATCATAGAGTTTATTATTAAATGATTTAGTCCCTTTGTCTTGCCATTTTTGAAGTTGGTGTATTTTATCGTTATTATTTTTATTTCCTATAATACGATATAAATCTATTAGACTTTGATTAGATTTTAAAAGTACTGCGTTAAATAATGGATCTTGAACTAAAAAGGGAGAAAGCTCTGCTATTTTTTGATCATTGTAATTGTTTTGTTTGGCAATTTCAATAATGTGTAAATAATGATCGTATTCTCTTTTAGAAGGTCTTTGTGCAGCATCAACATGTGTTGTGTCACGTCTTTCAAAAGTATATTCAGGAGGATTCATAGTGTCCCAAATATCATCCCAAATAGGAGAGTTGTCTGTACCTGATTCCCAGTTATGGTATATGTAAACTAAACCTTCATCTTGAGGATCACGTTGGTTGTAAAAATATTCGTGATTTTTATACACTTTATCAATTACGGACTCTATAAATTTTAAAGTAGCGTCTCTATCCTTGCTAATACGGTATAAATCTTCTAAAACAAAACCAGTAACAGGAGGTTGTGTCATACCTGTAGATTTATATTTTTTGGAAGATTCTGGATGTAAATCTGAACGATGAAAATCAGGTCCAGGAAAATAGGTGTCAGTTTCGGTATGAAAAATAATATGAGGAATAAAACCATTACTCCATTGTGCATCAAGCAGTGTTTCTATTTCTTTTTCGGCTTTAGGCATGTCAAAATGAGCAAAACCAATTGCGATTAATCCTGAATCCCAGAACCATTGAAAAGGGTAAAGCTTTGCGCATGGAATGCTAAATTTATCTTTCCAGTTATTGTTTAATACTGTAATAGCGTTGTTTTGTAAATCCTTCATACACATTAAAGATTGTAAGTTTTTTTGATTTTAAAAAAATAACCCATCACTTTACTTAGCATAAAAAATGATGAGTTATATGACTAATTAAATTATTATAAATTAAAAATTGAATGTTGCTGTTAAGAACATACGTCTAGGTAAGATTGGTCGTCCAACAAAAAACTCGCCATCTCCAGATTGACCAGCAATACCAGCTCTTGGGTTTCCTTCTGTAATACCAGAACTATCAAATAAGTTAAATACAGATAATCCAAAACGTAAGGACGTATCTTCGTTAGTTTGTATTGTATAACCAGCACCTAATCTTGCAATTGTAATAGCATCTAACTCTACGTTATTAGTGTCGTCAGTAAACTTTTTTCCTGTGTGGTTAACAGCAAAGCTTGCATCAAAAACTTTGTTATCGTAGTTAAGACCTAAGTTTCCTAAAAGGTTTGGTTGTCTTGCAATTTCATTACCTTCATTAATAGTACTTGTTGTACCATTGACTAAATCTTCAGTTTGATTAGTTGTAATTTCATGATCTTGGTATGTTAGCGTCCCAGAAACATTTAAATGCTCTGTAAATTTATATCTTCCAGTTGCTTCAAGACCTAATGTTTGCGTTGATTGCTCACTTCTAGCTTGATCGACTAATTGACCTCCAGAAATTGCTTGATCTATACGTATACGGTCGCTTAACCCAACATAGTATGCAGCCACAGAACCAGAAAATTTATCTGTTCCAAATTTGGCTCCCATTTCACCTTGTAAAATCGTTTCAGCCTCATAATTGGTATCTCTTATTCCTGGAGTTGGTCCAAAACCACGTTGTTGCGGAAAAAAGTATCCTTTTGAGAGGTTAGCATATAAATTTGTGGCATCAGTTAGTTTGTATAAACCTGCTAATGATAATGCCCAATCTGTATCTTTAATTTCGCCAGTTGTAAAAGTACCATCAGCAAATTGAACATTTTGTAAATTAGTTGTTAAGTCAGCGTCTTCATACACTTGAGTGGTTTCTAATCCTCCTTTTCTAAAGGTACCAGTTGTAGACTCTATACGGAATCCAACATCAAAACGCCATCTGTCAAAAACCATTTCATCTGTAAGATAAAAAGCAGTTCTACTTTGCGTTAGGTAATTATTGGCTGTCATACCAATCCTGTTGTATAAACCACCTTCAGAATAAATTACATTATTTCCTCCAGCGTCAGTGTAGCTTAAGTTAACTAATTGCGGATTATTATTAAATTCTGAAAGGACTCTATATTGATAGTTAACATCTTCAGCTTCTGTTCTGGCTAAGAATGTTCCGGCAGTATAGGTGTGTATTCCATCATCAGAATTTAATATAAAGCTAGCCTCTCCAGAATAATCTGTCATTGGTCTTAACCTATCTACGTGTAGATTTTCTACCACTAAATCGTTACCGTTAATTTGGTTACCAGCACCACCTTGATATGTTGCGCTAAATGCGGTATTATCTGGTGCAATAGCAGCTACATAATCATTAATAGTAATTGGATTACCATAATCACCACTACCACCTACATATAATGCAAAATTATGTTGGTAGTTGGCATATTTTACTTTTGATTTAAATTTTAGATTGTCATTTAGGTTATAGTTAAAATCTGCTAAAAGGTAACCACCTTTTGTGTAGACACCATCTTCAATAGGACTTTCATATACACCTCCTGGAGTTAAAAATGAAGTGTTTGCTAGTTCACCAGACAATAGTTGGCTTACTTCTTCACCATCGTTACCATTTAAACGTTCTCTTGACGCTCCATCTAATGGTAATGGTAAGTAAAATTGAGCTCTATCATTAATATATTGTCCATGTACTGTAAAGGATCCGTTTTCAAATTTTTGTTTGATATTACCTCTAAACTGCACTCCTTTTGTGGTTAAACCAGTTTCAATTGGACCATCATCTTTTCTAACAAAACCTGTAAAAGCGTAATAAGTGTTAGAATCTTCGCTACCTAATTGTCCACCAGTATAAAAGTCAGTTTTTAATCTACCGTCATTTCCCCATTCTACATTAATTAAATTTTCGTCATTAGAATCTCCAGTTTTACTTGTATAGTTAATTATACCAGCAACTGATCCAGCACCATAAAGTACAGCAGATCCACCTCTAACAAATTCGACACCTTTAAAACCAACATCAGGTCTAGCGTAAACATCATGTGCAGATGAGTTTAATCCAAACGTGCTCATAAGTGGCATACCATCGTATTGTAAAGGGTTAAAGACATATTGTCCACCAGAAGGTAAACCTCTAACAAATAGGTTGGTTGCAGTTTCTCCACCACCACCTTCAGCAGTAATACCAGGTACATCTCTTAAAATATCTGCTTGACTGTTAGCCGATAGTCTAGTAATTTCTTTAATGCCTTTACTACTAATGGATAAAGGCGCTTGTTTTTGTGATCTAAAAGTAGAAGAGGCTGTAAGAACAATTTCATCTAAATTATTACCTTCTTGTAAGATAATATCAAGTGTTAATGGCGTACCGTTTAAATCTACTTTTTTAATCAAAGTAGTATAGCCAATGTAAGATACTTGTAACTCCTTAGACCCTGTAAGTTCAGGTACCGTAAAACTAAAATTTCCGTCAAAATCTGTAGAAGCTCCAACGTTTGAGTTAATAATTAAAATGTTAGCGTTTGGAATTGGTAATCCAGCTTTGTCTTTTACAGTTCCGGATATTTCTGTTTGTGCAAACATTGAAAAACAACAAAATAATAATAATAGTGTGGTGGTTAGTTTTTTCATTTTATTAAGAATTAGTTAATTTTAGGCTAATATAATTACGAATTAAGCATTGTTGTGTACTAAAAAGTACGATATTTGTATGCAAACGTTTGCGAAAACGTTTGAAATTTTATTTTTATGAAGAAAGAAGTTACCACTTTAAAAAAATTAGCTCAGACTTTAGAATTATCAATATCAACAGTTTCTAGAGCATTAAATGATCATCCAGACATTAGCGTGCAAACTAAAGAGAAGGTAAAGGCATTAGCATTAAAATTAAATTACGTACCAAACATTTTTGCCAAAGGTTTTAGAAATCATAGATCTAATATTATTGGTGTTATCGTACCCAATATAACACATTACTTTACTACGACTATTGTTAGAGGTATTATGGAAGAGGCAGAAAGTAAAGGATTTAGGGTAATTATATCAGAATCTAACAATGATGTAGAAAAGCAAAAAGAGATGTTTAATACCATGATACAATTTGGTGTGGATGGTATATTAGCTTCACTAACCAAGCGTACTAGAGAAGTTGATCACATATTAGCAACGTTAAATACAATTCCAATTGTTTTATTTGATAAGGTTTCAAATAAAATTCCATGCACCCAAATTACAATTAATGATGAGGAAGCAGCCTATAATATAGTTGAACATTTAATTAATATTGGAAAAAAGCGAATAGCTATAATTAAGGAAGGTGAATATTCCTATAATTCGGAAAAAAGGTATTCGGGTTATTTAAAAGCTTTGAAGGATAATAACCTTGAGCTAGATCCCAAAATGGTTATTAGTGTCGAGGATATATCAATGAAAGAGGGAAAAAGAATGACCAATATATTATTGAGTTCAAAAGTACGACCTGATGCTATTTTCGCGATTACAGATGGTGCAGCAATAGGCGTAATACAAACACTAAATAAGTTTAATGTAAAAATACCTGAAGAAATAGCAGTTGTTGGATTTAGTAATTCTGTTAACTCTATTATAATAGAACCCAAATTAACCACAGTAGATCAACCTGGAGAAAAAATAGGACGTACAGCAGTACAATATCTTATAAATGAAATTAATGTGCCTGAAGATAATATTATTAGTAAGTTAGTTGAAATTAAAAGTAATATAGTAATTAGGGACTCTTCCTTTAGGTCATAAAAAAAACGCTCTGAAATCAATGCTTCAGAGCGTTTAAAGTGGAGTCGGAGAGAATCGAACTCTCGTCCAAACAAGTAACCAAAAGGCTTTCTACACGTTTATTCTTTTCTTAGGTTTTCGATTAAAAGCTGGTTAAAGACAACCCACTTTTAACTTATCTTTTTTAGTTTCAACAAAGCATCAAAGCGCTACTAAGTCTATATTGACATTTTCGATGCCTCAAATGGAACGCTGTCAATCAAAGCTTTCCGGAGACATAAAGCTCGTACACCTTGTGTACCGAGGCTTAATCCTACTATAATTCGGATTAGGCAGCTAAAGCGTAGTTATTCTCGCCGATTAAAAAGTTGATCAAGTGTTTAACGAGTACAAAATCATTACTCGACGTGCTTACAATTTAATTAATCTCGCTGTCAAAACCAGTCGACCCCATTTTAATAAATTGTGTTATTTATTGGATTGCAAAATTACTAAAAATTATAATGCAAAGGTTGTACCATTTAAGATTTATAATAAACTTAAGATAATATTAAGCCATATTTTTTAAATTGAAATAAAAAATAGAGATGATAAAAACAGGAACAGAAGTACAATGGGATTGGGGACACGGAACTGCTAAAGGAAAAGTAGAAGAAACCTTCACTAAAAAAATAACAAAAACTATTAAAGGTACCAAAGTAACCAGAGAAGGGACTTCTGGAAACAAAGCGCTTTTTATAAAGCAATCGGATGGTGACTACGTTTTAAAAAGTGAAAACGAAGTAAAGCGTGTATAGTAAATTTGATTTGCTAAACCCTAATATTAAAGGTAATTTAGCAAGAATAAATTTAGATATATGAAATTTGCAATTATAAAAGAACGTAAAAATCCACCAGATAGACGTGTCGTGTTTTCTCCTAATGATTTAAAAGATTTAAAAACTTCCTTTCCACAAGCAGAAGTAATGATTGAGGCTTCGGACATTCGTGTGTTTAATGATGCCGAATATGAAAAAAATGGCTTTCAGATTTTTGATGACGTTTCAGATGCAGATGTGATGTTTGGTGTAAAAGAAGTGCCAATAGAAACGCTTATTCCTAATAAAAAATATTTTTTCTTCAGTCATACAATAAAAAAGCAACCCTATAATAGAGCGCTTTTAAAAGCTATCCTTGATAAAAATATTGAAATGTATGATCACGAAACTATTGTTAGACAAAATGGCGCAAGACTAATTGGTTTTGGACGTTATGCTGGTTTGGTAGGTGCTTACAACGGTTTTAGAGCTTTAGGACTTCGTGATAATTTATTTACACTACCTAAAGTAGAGCATTTAAAAGATTTAGATGAAGTAAAAAGCGAACTGGATAAAATTAAATTGCCCAACATAAAAATTTTGCTTTCTGGTACTGGTAAAGTAGCTAAAGGTGCACAAGAAATTTTAGATCATCTTAAAATTAAGCAAGTCAGTGATGCTTTATACTTAACCTCTAATTTTACTGAGCCTGTTTATTGCTTAATTGATGTTATGGAATATAGTAAGCGTAAGGATGGTAAAGTGGGTAATAAAGGACAGTTTTATAAAGATCCTTCAGGTTACGAAAGCAATTTTATGCCTTATGCTAAACAAACAGACTTTTTTATAGCAGGTCACTTTTATGGTGATGGAGCTCCTTATTTATTTACAAGAGAAGATGCAAGACATCCACATTTTAAAATTAACTTAATAGCCGATATTTCTTGCGATATTGATGGACCTGTAGCATCAACAATCCGTCCATCCACTATTGCTGACCCTTTTTATGGTTATAATGCAAAAACTGAAAAAGAAGTAGCTTATAATGATAAAGATGCAATAACTGTAATGGCAGTAGATAATTTACCTTGCGAATTACCAAAAGATGCAAGTGAAGGTTTTGGAGAGATGTTTTTAAAACATGTTATTCCTGCGTTTTTTAATAATGATGCAGATGGTATTTTAAAAAGAGCTAAAATTACCGAAAATGGTAAATTGACTAAAAGATTTAGTTATTTACAAAACTACGTAGACGGTAAAGAGTAATATCAAGTTAGGACTTTTTGGCCTTAATCTGTTATATTAATATAACCATTACAAAACTTAAAAGATGAAAAAACTAAAGTTTATAGTATCATTATTTGTTGTTTTATTAATTTTTTCTTGCGAAAAAGACAATAATATTCCGTTAAACCAACAACAAGTAGATGGTCAAGCTGGCAATCCTTTTTTAGAAAATTTTGGAGCATCTATGGATGCAAGATTTATAGGAAGGGTTATAAATGAAGAAGGTGACCCAATTATTGGAGCTAGTATTAACGTAGGTAACATGATGACCGTAACAGATGCAAACGGAGTGTTTTCAGTGGAGTCTGCAACGGTTTATGAAAAATTCGCCTATATAAAAGCGTCTAAAGTTGGTTTTATTGATGGTTCTAGATCTTTGGTGCCTACAAGTGGTGTTAACCAAGTAGAAATTATGTTGTTGGATGCCGATCCAAATGCTACAATTGGAGCAGGGCAACCTTTTAATATTGGCTTGCCAAACGGAACTTCTGTTAATTTTTCAGGTGATTTTGAAACTGAAAATGGTTTTGAGTATTTAGGAAATGTTCAGGTTGTTTTAAGACATTTAAATCCGGATAATGAGGCTATGGCTTTGCAAATGCCAGGAGCTTTAATAGCAGAAAATACGAGTGGTAATTTACAAGCTTTAGAAACTTATGGTATGATAGCTGTTAAGTTAATTGGAGAAAATGGTGAGGTTTTAAATATCGCAGAAGGTACCACTGCAGAATTATCTGTTCCTGTGCCAACTAATGCTACTAATCCTCCGGAAACAATACCATTATGGTATTTTGACGAAACATATGGATATTGGAAGGAAGAAGGTACAGCAGTTTTACAGGGTAATAAATACGTTGGAGAGGTATCTCATTTTAGTTTTTGGAACTGTGACATTGCTTTTGATACCGTTCAACTGTGTATTACTGTAGTGGATGATAATAACAATCCTTTGCCTAATACCATTGTACAATTGCAACGCGAATCGGTATCATGGACATCTGCAACTGCAGGGTACACTAATGCAAATGGTGAAGTTTGTGGTATTATTCCTGCTAACGAAACATTAACAGTAACCATTCCGGATTTTGGTTGTATTGATAATGATTATACTGAGATTGTTGGACCGTTTGATATAGACACTAATTTGACCATAACAGTATCAGATAGTAATGCACAAACGACTAATGTAACTGGTGTTTTTAACGATTGTTCTGGTACTCCAGCTACAAATGGTTATGTCTTTTTAAATTATAATAATTCTGTATCTATTATTCCAATAACCGACGGAATCTTGGATTTATCTATAGATTATTGTTTGACAGATACCGAGTATACCATGCAGTTTTTTGATATAACAAACAATCAATCTACAACTTTTGTAACAGGTAATTTTACAGTTCCTATCACAGATTTAGGCACGCAAATGTCTTGTACAACACTTTTGGATGCTGATGCAGATGGTGTGTTAGATTTTAATGAAGACTTAAATGCTAATGGCGATTATACTGATGACGATACAGATCAAGATGGTGTACCTGACTATTTGGATACTGATGATGATGATGATGGTGTTGATACTATTGATGAGGATTATGATAGTGATGGAGATCCAATGAATGACGATAGTGATGGTGACTCAATACCAGATTATTTAGATAATTTGGATGTCTTAATTTACGCAACAGAGGTTTCAGGAATAGGTTGTATCCCATCATTAATTTATGATTTTGATAGTATTGTTTCAGAGGTTTATTTTGAATTAATTAATAATAACTATATTTTTTACTTAACTGAAGCTGATGCATTAGCTGATGTTAATCCATTAGCTAGTCCATTTATAGATGATGGGAATACGCAAATTATTTATGTAAAAGCGGTTAATACCATAACAAATCAATTTGATATTGCAGAAGTATACTTGTATCAGGAATATTTAGACACAGATGGTGATGGATTAACAGATTGCGAAGAGTTATCAGGTATTGATAGTGACCTTTCTATCTGTAATCCAAACGGTAATATAACAGATCCTAATGTGGCAGATAGTGATGGAGATGGTTTTGATGATTGTATTGAAGCTGCTAATGGTACAGATCCAAGTGATGACACTAGTGTGCCAACTAGTCCAAGTATAATTGTAAATGATCAAACGGTAACAGAAGGAGATATTTTGGAATATGCTTTTACTTTATCTAGTCCAGCTATCGATGATATTGTTATTAATTTTGAAATTGTTTCTAGTGAAGTAGATTTTGAAGATTATCAAATTGAAGGTATTTATGGTAATAACAATATTAATATTACCATTGAAGCAGGTAGCACAAATGGTGTATTTGCAATTGTAATTACAGATGATACAGAAGCTGAAGGGACTGAAAATTTTACTGTTGTAGGAACATTAATAAGTGGATCTGCAAGTGCGATAGGAGAAGCTACGATTTCAATTATAGATAATGATTAAAATTAATTTCATATTTAATTAGTATAAAAAAGCTTCCTAATGGGAAGCTTTTTTGTTTGTAGTGTAATTTGTTTTTATGGCGTAATAACAGACACATAAAAACAATCCAAATACAATTGTAAATAGCCACGCTGTGTAATTTAAATTTGGATTTAGTATTATAAATACTGTTGTTTCTAATATAGTCCATGGTTTATTTAATACTTCCCAAGAATTAAATCTTAAAAAGCGACCTAAGTAAACTCCAAAACCAACTAATATAAATAACAACGGAATACTGAATGCAACAATATGTTTTTCGACGTAAGTCTTAAAAATAATTTCCATGGTCCAAACAGATTTAAAAAACAAAATTAATCCGGTAATAGCAAACATGGTGATAATTAACGTGTCTATCCAGAGTAAATGTTGACTACTATATTTTAAATGAAATAAGTCCGTAACTATATAAGGTGCGTTTGGTAAAAATAGTAACCATAGTAAACTGTTAGTAATTAGAGTTGATGATTTTGTGTGTTTAAGAGTTGCTAAATAACTACTTATTAAATAGGGTAGTCCTGCTAAAAATAAATTCCAGATTAAAAATAAATAGTAGTAATTACTAGTTAATTTAATTCTTATTAGTAATAAAACCAAACTAAAAAAAGTTAGGAATATTATAGATAGTATGGTTTTATGTTCTGCTTGGATGATTTGTTTAATTGTTTTCATTAGTGATGTAATTTGTATCTATAAAATAGATAGTGATAATACCTAATGTATATGCGACTAAGTCAGCTATACTAAAGTGGCTGCCAAGCACGATTGAGGCTATTTTGTTATGTTTTAAATGTAATGTGTCAAGTAGGTTTGTTAGTTGGGCAAACTCAATACAAAAAGAGATTGCTAATGCCCAAATTGAAGCCTGAATACAATGTATTTTAAAAATGCTTTTTAGGCCACAATAGACTAATATAGAAGCCAGAAAATCGCCAACTGTAAATCGTATAAAACCATTTTTTAAGTAGTATGCAATTGCAATTTCTGTTAAAAGTATAATTAGTGTTAGCGCTAAAAATTTAGTATCAATTTTTACTGTCATTATAAGCTTATTTTTGGACCCAAAAACTTAGGTTGTGTATTAATAATAACATCTATAATTGCTTTGGTACGTGCTAAATACTCTCTTGCTTTGGTGCGCAAACCGTAACGCCTTATTACATCTTTTGCGTTAAAGGCAATAACGTTTAAATTATAGTGTTGTGCTAAATAAATGGCACGTTGGTTATGAAATTTTTGTGAGATTATTGTAAAACTATCCAAACCAAATATTTTGTTGGCTCTAATAACAGAATCTAATGTTCTAAATCCAGCATAGTCTAATATTATCTTATCTGCAGGAATACCAAGATTGATAAGGTCTTGTTTAAATGTTGAAGGTTCGTCATAATAACTAGTACTGTTGTCTCCACTAATCAAAATACGTTCAACTTTTTTGTTTTTGTAAAGTAAATAAGCAGCTTCCAAGCGGTATTTGTAATATAAGTTTATAGTGTTATTACTTGTGTATTTGCTGGTGCCAAGTAATAAACCTACCTGGTTTTTAGGAATTACGTTTACGTCATTATAAAGTTTGTCTTTAGCTTTATAATTAATATAAAAGTGCGCCATTAAAATGGCGAGTACCATTATAGTTATGGCCATAATTATAAGTTTGATATAGGTTTTCATTTTAATAATTTAGATTAATAAATATAGAGCTTCTTAAAGTGCTAACTGAGGTGTTTAGTAATCCTTTATAATTTAGATTGTAAAAGGCATTTGCATTTTTGCCTATACGATACGATTTTATATAATACTTCCAATATTCTGGTAATATTAAGGAGCCTATAGTAATCACGCCAAACAAGTATATGCTGCGTTTACCATTACCAAAGCAAAGGTATTGTAAGGCTATTTCGTCTTCCTCAGTGGTATTATAGCCAGTCATTACGTGGTAGGCGTCGTGACGTTCTACTTTAGGAATTAACTCAAACCCATTGTGTTGTAAAAACAGGCCTAAATGATAACCAAAGGTGTCTTTTGGAAATTGTAATAAGTGTTGTTTTTTTATATGCCAAGGTTTGTTTTTTTTGAAGTATTTGGTGTAAATATGTTGTGTTATTTTAAATAACCATGCGACTAATTGTTTACGTTGTGTTTTCATATTTCAAAGTGCTTTGTTTTTCAAAGTAAATAGATAAAAAAATAGATTACTGTTTTTTGATTAATTTTTCAAGTGCATTAATGTGTTTTTTAAATTCGGCTTGACCTAACTTAGTAACACTATAACGTGTGTTTGGTTTACGATCTATAAATTGTTTTTCTACTGTGATATAATCTGCTTTTTCTAATGCTTTAGTGTGACTTGCTAAATTACCATCTGTCGCATCTAATAACGCTTTTAGGGTTTTAAAATCTGCGTACTCATTTACCATTAAAACAGACATAATTCCTAGCCTAATCCTATGGTCAAATACTTTATTGATGTTGGTTATTATACTCATTTTATATTATGCGAAAATAGGAATCTTTGCTAATTAATCTGTTATCATAAACTTTTTAACTTTTGCTACCACATTGTTTTTAAAAGTGATTTGTAAACTATGAAATTGAACACCAAAGCCTGCACTAGATATTCCTAAATCATAAACCCACTGATTATCACTAGTGCTATTAGAAGGATTTCCCAGAAGCGTAACAACTTCAGACTTGTTTTTTAGTTTTAAAATTTGATTATCAATTATGTCATCTCTCATTTTATATCTTGATGTTTTTTCTGTACGCCATTTTTGTTCATTAAATGTTGACTCTGGTATGTACTCGATATAACTTATCAATAATAATATTAAACCATAATACACTAAAGGAGTGCTAATAATACTTATAACTATAGCTGTGATTTTGGCTTTTTTTAAATTATGATTGTACTTTTTTACAACCCAGAAAGTTGTGTAAAATAGTATTATTGCTATGATTGTTAATATAATCGGAACTTCAATACTCATTTTTTATCGTATTTAAAATGCATATAAGTACCATAAATAATGTGCATAAAGCCAAAACCAATAACCCAAATCCAAAAACCATAACCAGGATAAAGTGTTGCTATAAGTCCTAAAATAATTTCGGTATAGCCCAAATATTTTATGTTTCCAATACTATATTTAGAGGCATTTATTAATGCCAAACCATAAAATATTAGCATCAAACCACCTGTTTGACCATAGCGACCTTGGCTAAGTATTATTAAAATATATAAACCACCAACGACTAACGGAATTAGAAAATTAAATATTAATCGTCTTGATGAGGTGTCCCAAATTTTTTCGTCATTTTTTTTTGCCTTTTTAGTAGTTAAATAAATACCAGTAACAATACTTAAAAAAGCAACCATAAATAGTATAAATATTATGGTTTTAAAAACCCATCCATCTAATAATAATGTACCATAACTATAGGTGGTTACGTAATAATAGGTCATTGCAGCACCTACAAGTGCATAGATACCAGCTAAAATTCCAGATAAACCACTTAGCGAAATAAACCTAGAAGACTTATTCATAAGGTTTTTAATCTCGCTGATATCTTTTAAATAATCTTTGTCGCTCATAATTAAAGTACTTTGAATTACAAAGTAAGTTTAATTAATTAGAATATAAAAGTTAAAGGTTTATTAATTTTCATTTTAACATTTGCCCAATGCATGGTTTATTTTTCATAAATTTATAATCTAACCAATTTAAATCAAATAAATCATGGCATTAACAGGATTACTATTAGACATTGCTAACATTTCTGGAGGCTTATTATTAGGATTAGCTACTTTAGATAAATGGGATGGTGAAGCTAATTTTTTTAATAAAATTGCAGGTGTTTTAGCACCTTTTCAAACCGTTATTGGTGGCGCACTTATAGTGTTGCCTATTTTAATTATACTAGGAGGAGGGTTTGGTATTTTTAGTATTGTAAGTATTATTGGAGGTATACTATTGTTAACTCACGTATTTGGAAAAGTGCCTGCTTTAGAAGAGACATTAAGAAAAATATCAGACAAGTTAATGCCTTTTAAAGCTATTATAGGTGTAGCATTATTAGCTATTGGTGTGCTTAGCTTACTACATATATTATAGAAAAAAGTGAATCCTGCAGCGCATTATATTTTAAAACAACCGGAACCCTATCGTTCTATATTATTGCATTTGCAAGTTATTATTGAGCATGCAATAATCAACTTTGAATTAAAGTACAAATGGAGCATTCCGTTTTATTACGTAAACGGAATGCCATTTTGTTATTTAAATGCAAGTCATAAAAAACAATTTGTTGATTTGGTTTTTGTTAAAGGCAATCAATTAACTGTTTTTAAGACACATCATGTTATTGAAAACAGGAAAAAAATGATATCATTAAGATACAAGTCTTTGGACAAAATAGATGATACCGTAATTAATGCTGTATTGCAAGAAGCTTTAACGTTGCAATAGACTATAGTCTAAAGCGTCCACCAATTGAAAAAACACGTTGTAAAAACCAAAAATGTTGCGATGCACTCTCATTAGCATTACTTGTTGTTCTAATATCTGGCATATTAATAAAGCCACCTCTTAAATCTGTTTGAATAAAAAAGTATTTAAAAAAGGTAAGGTTTAAACCTACAGTTGCAGAAAATCCATATCCAGATAAATGAAACTCGTCATAAGTATCTTTACCTAAAAGTGTCGTATTAGATTTAGGATATAGCACTCCAGCACCAAGACCTTCAGTAATATTTAATTGAAATTTATCAGTGTTATTAATTTTAAAGATAGAAGAAATATCATCAAATCTATTTAACTCTAAATACACGTAGTTTAACCCATTGGTATGTTCAAATTTTAAAAAATCTTCTGAAACAACATACTCACTTCCATCAAATTCTTGGTTAAACACACTACCTTCTTCATCTGCAGGAAGGTTAACATAACCTGTAACATTCTGGCTACGGTTTCTGTTCATTACATATTTCATATGATCTACACCAAGTGAAATATTGTATTTGTCAGAAATAAAATAACCAGCTTTAAAATTAGTTTGTGGTATGGTCATTCTAGTTGGATTAATATAATCTATATGCCAACCTTTAGGTTTGTCTTCGGCAGTAGCGTTGTCAATAGTAAAGTCGTAACCATTACCTTTAAACCTAATGTCAGATTCAGAAAATGTTTCTCTGTTTCCTCCCCAACTGATATAAAACTTTCCTTTGTTGTTAGCAGTGTATTTTTGTAAGTCAATATTGTCTTGAGCAAATGTTAATGTAGACAATAGGGTAAGACCCACTATGGCTATTTGCCTTAATAAATGTTTCATTTGTTATTATGTTTAAGGGATATTATAGGCTATTAATAGTCTTTCTAATAGCAGTTAAGTTAGTTAATAACGCTTCCAAGTTATCTAGGTGTAACATATTGGCACCATCACTTTTTGCATTTGCAGGATCAAAATGTGTTTCGATAAATAAACCATCAACATTATTTACAATTCCAGCACGAGCAATAGTTTCGATCATATCAGGTCTTCCACCAGTGACACCAGCAGTTTGATTAGGTTGTTGTAAAGAGTGTGTTACATCCAATACAGTTGGTGCATATTGACGCATTGTTGGGATACCTCTAAAGTCCACAATCATATCTTGGTAACCAAACATCGTCCCACGATCTGTAATCCAAGCTTTGTCGCTTCCTGCATCTTTTACTTTTTGTACCGCATGCTTCATTGCTTCAGGACTCATAAATTGTCCCTTTTTAAGGTTAACAACCTTACCTGTTTTTGCAGCAGCAACTACAAGATCTGTTTGACGTACCAAAAATGCAGGTATTTGTAAAACATCTACATATTGTGCAGCCTTTGCAGCATCGCTAACTTCGTGAATATCTGTAACCGTTGGAATGTCAAATTTTTCAGACACTTTAGCTAAAATCTCTAAAGCTTTTTCGTCACCAATACCTGTAAAACTGTCAATCCTACTTCTGTTAGCTTTTTTAAAACTACCTTTAAATACGTAGGGTATTTCTAACTTATTAGTAATAGTAACAACTTTTTCGGCAATTCTATAAGCCATCTCTTCGCCTTCAATAGCACAAGGACCACAAAGTAAAAAAAAGTTGTTGCTAGCTGTATGTTTAATTTTAGGGATATCTTGAAGTGTCATAATCGTAATAATTTATCTTGCAAAGATAAGTTAATTTTCAGAAGATAGTAGACTTGTATTAGGTCTTAACATTTGTTTGATTTTACTATTAGTATGTTTACGATAATACAGGGCTAAGCTAATAAAAATCAATACGCTTAATATTACAGAATAAATTATAGAAGTTATATTTGGTTGTACTTGTAAAACACTTAAATATGGCGAAAATATATACTTACAAATAATACTAAGGGTTAGTGCTATAATAATTGAAATAGCTAAAATTTTAAAAGCAATAGCATGATATACTTTTGCTATTTGTACTTTAGAGTATCCTAAAAAATGAAGTTGTGTTATGGTTTGCTTATTTTTTAGAATAAGTAAATTAATGTTAGTAATAACAAGATAGATAGACAGAATGGTAATTAATAAGCCAATACCTAATACAATACTAAGTATTAGTTTTAAAACATAGCTAAGTTTAGAGTTTTGAATGTCGTTGGATAAGTAATTGTATTTTTTTGAAGCTAAAAATTCTAATAATTTAGGGTCAGATGGATTAATAACATCAAGTATAATACGTGATATTTTATTTGCCTTTAAAGGACTTAATTTTTTGTTGGTATAGTTTAAAAAGGATTCTGGGACTAATATAGAATTTATTTTTTCTGAAGCATCTAAAATATACGCACGATAATTTTCTGTTTTATGTGTTCCGGATAACGTTAAGTCTATAGGGACTTGTCTTATTATTTTCTCGTTAACTTGTGGTAATCCAGAGCTAGTTGCATATCCAAAATTATATAAATTAATATAGTTTTTAGGAATAATTATTGGCACTTCTTTATCTCCTGGTTGCCATTTCCAGTCTTCATTGGTAATGTCAATAAACTCATCAGACACAGCCTCTAAAAACATTTCGGTTGATATTCCTGCATGATTAGGAAACGTAACACTAGCCAAAACACGATAAGTACCATGTGTAAAACCACCTGTTTTATTAATAAAAGGTTGAGCGTTTAACTCAGTAATTTCATTAGATGTAAAAGCATTATCACGTCCTAAGTCCTTATATATTATTAAATTTTGGTTGCCTAATAAGTCGTTTTTAGAATTAAAGATGGATTGTGTGTCAACTAATAATTGAACTACAATTAATAAAATACCTAATCCTAAACTAGAGCTTAGCGCAAAAAATAATAGCTGTGATTTATGGACCTGTTTTTTTAAAAGTTGATCAATCATAATAATATTGTTTTAGTGTAGTCAATATTATATGTGTCT
This sequence comes from Olleya sp. Hel_I_94, assembly GCF_007827365.1. Lineage (NCBI taxonomy): Bacteria > Pseudomonadati > Bacteroidota > Flavobacteriia > Flavobacteriales > Flavobacteriaceae > Olleya > Olleya sp. Hel_I_94. Next base: position 1,347,743 of record NZ_VISI01000002.1, on the reverse strand, counting down.
CCTAAACTAGCAATTATTAAGGTTGCTTTGTTAGTGGCAACTTCTTTATTTACAAGCGTGATGGCATTTGCAATTTGAGCCTCATCAATATGGCTAAAGGGTTCGTCAAGTAGTAACAATTTAAAAGGTTGGCACAATGCTCTGATAATAGCAATACGTTGTTGTTGACCGTAAGACAGGGTTTCAGCTTTTTTATGTGCTAATTGGTCGACCTCTAATTGTGACATCATCTCTAAGATTTCAGTCTCAGTTTTATGATTTGTAAGAGTGTTTTTTAACTGAATATTTTCTAAAGCAGTCAGTTCTGGAAACAATTTTAATCCCTGAAATACAATAGCGATTTGTTGCTTTCTAATAGTTGTCCAATCAGTATCTGTGAATGACGAAATTGAGGTGTCGTTAAACAAAATAGAGCCAGAGTATCTATTATTTAAACCGTACATAAAATTAAATAACGAGCTTTTTCCGCTTCCTGACACAGCTTTAACCAAGTATTTAGAATTAGGTTGAAACTCAAAATTTTTACTCCAGACTTCTGACGAAGCTGGAGTAAAATAATCTGGTACTATGGATTGTATATTGACTTGCACTTAGTCTAGTTTGATTCTATAGATTCTATAACGGTTTCTTCAATTTCTATTTCATCCTCATCCTCATCTTTATTATTGTTTTCATATATAGTACTCATAGTTTTTGCTACTTCGTCACCATATAAAATGGTCTGTATTAATGAGTTTTTGTTTCCTTTAGTATAAGTAAAAGATTCGCCTCCATCTGTGTCAATAAAATAATGGTTTTCGCCATAATATTTAGTGTAAATCTCACTGCTTTTTTCTGAAATTTCATCCATAGCTGTATCGTTTCCATATCTATTGTAACTACTATAAGGATTGTACATATTGCCTAAACTTTTTGTAAAGTCATTGCTAAGTTCTGCAATATTTCCTTTTGTGTAAAGGTAAACGCTGTGTGATAATTTATCTTTATGTTTAAAGTCGCTTAAATTGTTGGCAAGTTTTCCGTTACTACTTATTTCATCAGCTTTACTTTGATCGTTTGTAAAAAAGATGTAATCTTCTGTAATAACCATAAAAGTACTACCGTCTATTTTAAAATAATTGGAGTTTAAGGTTTCTATTTGTGCACCTTTCTTTTTTACAATATTAAAAAACTGGTCAAATTTATTTTTATCTTTCAGGGCTACTGTACCATACATGTTAGGTGTTTTTTTATCTACTACTTCATAGGTTTCTTCGTCAGTAAAATAATTATAATCATAAATAGTATCTTTTATTGTTTTACCTTCTGTCATGGCAAACATTAATGATCCATCAAATATTTTAGAAAAAGATTTAACGTCCATGCCTAGTTCTTTTTCTGTTTCGTTATTAGAATTTTTTATGTTTTTTCTTAATTCTTCTCTAGCTTGGATAGGTAAAGTTTTGTTGTCTTGTAGACTTAAAATATGCTCGTATAAGTTTTCAGGATCAATAGATAATTTTGCAAATAACAATGGGTTATCAGGCAATGCATTAAGCATAGACTTATCGTAGGACGTAGACATCCATTTTTTATAACCAATTAATGATTTAAAATCATCATTTAATTTTAAATTGGTTTTAGTGTATATGTGGTCTTGCTCAAAGCTACCATAATAAGATAGGTTGTTGTTTTCTAGATTAACATCCAAACCTGCAAAAGTATTTAGTAATCCATCAAATGCATCTCCTAATGGAGTAGAGGTTATGTGTAAACCCATGTCTTGTTTAGTGTCAAAAAAGGCATCAAAATAGTTGGTTGCTAATATGCAATTTTCTCTTTTTAATGTGGTAAGGTCCTTTAATTCTGCAGCAGCATAATTATTTGCACCAATAATTAATGCAGTTTTACCATTCCATCCAATTGCAATTTCTTTGTTTGCGTAAATAGTAAATTCTTGATCTTTACCAACATTAGTTTCTTTTTCTAAATTAGGAACTTCATCAATCATTGGTTGTATAAAGGCTTCAAAAGACGCTGCATCCTTAATAGGTAATATTAATCCACCAACACCAGATAGTCTTTTAAACGTACCAAAGCCTAAAATATATTCTTTTCTAAAGGTTTTATCTAAATTATCTTTTGATAGTAACTCTTGCACAAAACGCTTAATCTCTTTGGGTGCTTTATCTTCAATAAGTGTATTAATGTTTAATTGATTAAAGTCTAAATCTTTACTTTTTTCTGAAAGCGATTTTAAATTAACATACATAACACCAATAGCGTCTTTTGGTACAAAGTATGATTCTTCAATTTTTTTACTACAACTAGCAAATAATAATACGATAAGTAATACAAAGATAATTTTTTTCATGATGTGGTGATAATGGTTTTTAAGTCGTTGATTAATAAGAATACAAAACTAATGATATATTGTTTTTGAAGAAATTTATTGGTTTAATTTACAAATATTTTCTTTAAATAGGCCTAACTATCTGTGTCTGTTAAGTTCAAAAAGTTACAATTTTTTAAAATGAATTTGTCAAATATAAATTAAAACGCTTTTTTATATAAAAAATGAGTACCTTTGCACGCTTAAAATAAGGCACAATTATGGCTAATATTAAAAACATTGCAATTATTGCACACGTTGACCACGGAAAAACGACGCTGGTTGATAAAATCATGTACCATTGTCAACTGTTTCGTGAAAACGAAAACACAGGAGACTTAATTTTAGATAATAACGATTTAGAACGTGAACGTGGAATTACGATTACATCTAAAAACGTATCAGTTATTTATAAGGATACTAAAATTAACATCATTGATACACCTGGTCACGCCGATTTTGGAGGAGAAGTAGAGCGTGTATTAAACATGGCAGATGGTGTTGTGTTATTAGTTGATGCTTTTGAAGGTCCTATGCCTCAAACGCGTTTTGTATTACAAAAAGCGATTGACTTAGGGTTAAAGCCTTGTGTGGTTGTAAACAAAGTTGATAAAGAAAACTGTACTCCAGATGAAGTACATGAAAAAGTTTTTGATTTAATGTTCGAGTTAGGAGCAGAAGAGTGGCAATTGGATTTTCCAACAGTTTACGGTTCGGCTAAAAATAACTGGATGAGTGATGATTGGAGAAAAGAAACAACTAACGTTGAGCCTTTATTAGATATGGTTGTGGAGCATGTACCTACACCAGTTTTTCCAGAAGGAACAACACAAATGTTAATTACATCTTTAGACTTTTCTTCTTTTACAGGTCGTATCGCGATTGGTAGATTACAAAGAGGAGAATTAAAAGAAGGTCAACAAATATCTTTAGTTAAAAGAGATGGTTCTATAACTAAAAGTAGAGTAAAAGAACTTTTTATATTTGAAGGTTTAGGACGTAAACGTGTTGATAGCGTACAAACAGGAGATATTTGTGCTGTTGTTGGTATTGAAGGTTTTGAAATTGGAGATACTATTGCAGATATCGAAAATCCAGAAGGTTTAAAATCAATTGCTATTGATGAGCCTACAATGAGTATGTTATTTACAATTAACGATTCTCCATTTTTTGGTAAAGACGGTAAATACGTAACATCTAGACACATTAAAGATCGTTTAGAAAAAGAATTAGAAAAAAACTTAGCACTTAGATTAGGTGAAACTGGTAGTGCAGATAAATTTATGGTTTTTGGACGTGGTGTATTACACTTATCAGTTTTAATTGAAACTATGCGTCGTGAAGGTTATGAGTTACAAATTGGACAACCACAAGTTATCATTAAAGAAATTGATGGTGTTAAATGTGAGCCAGTTGAAGAGTTAACTATTGACCTTCCTGAAAGTGTATCAGGTAAAGCTGTAGAGTTTGTAACTTTACGTAAAGGTGAATTGTTAAGTATGGAAACAAAAGGAGATCGTATGATTTGCGAATTCTTAATTCCTTCTCGTGGTATTATTGGTTTACGTAACCAATTATTAACTGCAACTGCAGGTGAAGCTATTATGGCACACCGTTTTAAAGAATACCAACCATTAAGAGGTGCTATTCCTGGACGTATTTCAGGATCTTTAATCTCTATGGAAAATGGTAAAGCAATACCTTACTCTATCGATAAATTACAAGATAGAGGTAAGTTTTTTGTTGAGCCAGGAGAAGATATTTACGAAGGTCAAGTAATTGGTGAGAACTCTCGTCAAGATGATATGGCTGTAAATATTACTAAAGCTAAAAAGCAAAGTAACGTACGTAGTTCTGGAGCAGATGATAAAGCTAAGATTGTACCAGCTATCAAATTCTCGTTAGAAGAAGCTTTAGAATATATCCAAAAAGATGAGTATGTAGAGGTTACACCAAACCATATTCGTTTACGTAAGATCTATTTGACAGAAAACGATCGTAAGAGAAATAAGATTGCTTAATATTAGATTAGTTGTAAATACAACGGTCTAAATTATATAATATTAAAAGAGGTTTCTAGTTTAGAAACCTCTTTTTTTTGTTTACTACTAAATCTATCTTTATGCTTTAAGATAGATCTAAAACTGTTTAATCAAAGCGCTTGCAGTTTCATACTTTTAAATTTAGGTTTGCTGCGGTACATACTGTGTCTACCCTTATATTTATTCAGCAATTGGCTATAACTTATTTTTATAGTAAATTCTTCAATAAAAATTAGTACTTTCATTGCTTAAATAAAAGTGCGCTATTTTTTCTTTAACCATATATTCCGCTAAACATAAAAAGCTTTGGAACAGTTTTATTACTGAATCCAACAATGGAACATTTTTATTAAATCGAAATTTTATAGAATACCATAAAGATCGATTTGATGATTTTTCAGTGCTTATTTTTAAAGGTGAAAAACTAATTGCGGTTTTACCAGCTAATAAGGTTGGTGACACACTACATTCTCATCAAGGATTAACGTATGGTGGATTGGTAACACATAAGGCTCTAAAATTTAATGAAGTCTTAGAGGTCTTTAAATTACTTTTACAGTTTTTAGAAGATCACAATATATTGTATTTAAATATCAAGAGTTTACCTTCAATTTATGCTTCAGGACCAGACAGTCAGTTAGCCTATTTAATGTTTTTACTAAAAGCTAATGTAGTAAGGCGTGATGCATTATCTGTTATTGATTATAACTTTATGCCAGAATCGATTTCTAGTAACAGAAAAAGAGGGTTTAAAAAAGGACAAGCCAATAATTTAGTAGTAAAGGAGGAAAGCAGTTTAGAAAATTTTTGGAATGCTATTTTAATACCTAATCTAAAAGCACAACATAATGTCAAACCTGTGCATACTTTAGAAGAAATGACATTGCTGCAATCCCATTTTCCAAATAATATACGACAGTTTAATGTATATAAAGGCGATACCATTGTAGCTGGAACAACTATTTTTGAAACTAAAAACGTCGCACATGCGCAGTACATTTCGGCTAATAGTGATAAGCAAGAACTTGGTAGTTTAGATGTATTGTTTCAATATTTAATACATACCGTTTTTAAGGATAAATTATTTTTTGATTTTGGAACATCAAATGTAAATAATGGATTAAATATTAACAAAGGACTATTGTATTGGAAAGAAAGTTTTGGAGCAAGAATGATTGTGCACGACTTTTATAGTGTTAGCACAAAAAATCACGAATTATTAAATTCAGTGTTTATATGATTAAGTTTTTAGACCTACCAAAAATAAACGCAAGATTTGAGACCCAATTTAAACACCAATTTGATTCGTTTTTAAGTACAGGTCAATACATATTAGGCGATGGTGTTAATACCTTTGAAACTAACTATGCAGCCTTTTGCGGAACTAAACATTGTATTGGTGTTAGCAATGGTTTTGACGCCTTAGTATTAATTTTTAAAGGATATATGGAGCTTGGTATATTAAATAAAGGAGACCAAGTTATTGTGCCTGCTAATACATTTATTGCTTCCATTTTGGCTTTGTTAGAAGTTGGGTTGGAACCAATCTTGGTGGAGCCTAATCCAATTACCTTTAATATTGAATCTAAAGACATACAAAAAAGTTTATCCCATAAAACTAAAGCTATTTTAGTAGTGCATTTATATGGTCAGCTTAGTGATATGGAAGCCATAAAAAGTTTAGCAAATCAAAAACAATTATTAGTTATTGAGGATGCAGCACAGGCACATGGAGCTTTACATAAAAGGTTAAGTACAAAAGCAGGAAATTTAGGAGATGCTGCAGCGTTTAGTTTTTATCCAAGTAAAAACTTAGGGGCTTTAGGAGATGCAGGTGCAATTACCACCAATAATAGCCAATTAGCTGACATGATTTTTAAATTAAGAAATTATGGTACTAGCACTAAATATGAAAATGAAGTACTAGGTGTTAATAACAGAATGGACGAAATACAGGCTTTGTTTTTGGATATAAAGCTTAAAGCGCTAGAAAATGATAATAGCCATAGGCAATCAATAGCTAAACAATATATATCCAAAATCAACAATAATAAAATAAAACTGCCTTTTTATGATGGTACTAAAAACCATGTATTTCATTTATTTGTGATTTTAGTGGATAATAGAGAACAGTTTTTAGACTATTTAAAAGTAAATAATATAGAAGCAGCAGTACATTATCCTATTCCGCCACATAAACAAATTGCGCTTCAACGATTTAACCATTTAAAATTTCCAATAACAGAAAAAATTCACGAAACTTGTGTAAGCTTACCTATTAGTCCAATAATGACTAGTTTAGAGGTAGATACAGTGATTGAAAAATTGAATAATTACTAATTGAAAAAAGTTCTAGACTACATAAATAATAATGTCCTAGTTAAGGTAGCTTCCCTTAATTCTGTATCTGTAATTGTAAAAATTATAGCTGGATTTTTAACATCCAAATTTATAGCATTATTTGTGGGTTCAGAGGGTATGGCATTAGTTGGTAACTTACGTAACTTTGTAGGTTCTGTGCAATCCTTATCCATTTTAGGACTTTACAAAGGTGTTGTTAAGTATATCGCTCAGTTTAAAGATGATGCTTTTCAATTAAGTAAAACAATTTCTACCGTATTTTACATGGGATTTTGTTCTACACTATTAATGTCTATTCTAGTTTATTTTAAAGCAGAATTTATTAATGATTTAATTTTTAAAGACTACAACAACTACGCGTACGTTATTAGGATATTCTCTATGGCACTTCCATTTTACGCGTTAAATATGTTTGCTTTTTCCATAATGAATGGCTTTGCAAAATATAAATACTTGATTGTATTTAATATTTTTGGTCAAATTTTAGGTGCTGTTATTACCATTTTACTGATTTGGCAAGAAAAAATTGATGGTGCATTAATCGCAGTTGTGATAGCAGAGTCCATTATTTTTTTAATAACACTTGTAGGTATTGCAAACCGAAAAAACTTTATTCCATTAATTAAAGCCAGTAACTTTAGTTTAAACTTTGCTAAAAAGCTTGGGTCATACTCAGGAATGGCGTTGTTTTCTGCAATTATTTTACCCTTAGTTGCAATATTAATTAGAAGTTATATTATTGATAATATAGGTTTAGAACAAGCCGGTTTTTGGGAAGCAATGAATCGGATTTCTAAATATTACTTACTATTTGTAAGTACATTATTAACCATGTATATTTTACCTAGATTCTCTGAAATAGACAATATTAAGGATTTTAGAAAAGAGGTATTTAGTTTTTATAAAACAATAATTCCAATATTTGCTTTAGGTTTAATCGTAGTCTATTTTTTAAGAAGTTTTATTGTTAGTTTAGTTTTTACTGAAGAATTTAGACCAGTTGAAGACTTGTTTTTATGGCAATTATTAGGCGATTTTATCAAAGTACTTTCAATTGTTATAGCTTACCAATTTTTAGCTAAACGTATGTTTTGGCATTATATAATTACCGAAGCTTTTTCAGTTACAACATTGTACTTTACTAGCAAGTATTTTATAGATGAGTTTGGTTTAGTTGGAGCAAATATGGCACATTTTGCAACTTATGTTATGTACTACGCTATTATCTTACTTATTTTCTATTCATCATTATTTGGTGTAATTCCGGATAAATTAGAAGAGGATTAACTAGTTTTTATTCCAAGTATCTAAATAACGTTGTGCTATTGTAATGTAATCATGATGTTGCTTTACAAATGCGCTGGCATGACTTCCTATACTTTGTATTTGATTTGGATTATTAATTAACCATTCAAGTTTTTCAACTAAATAATCAGCATTAGGTAAGGCGTTAATAGCGACACTGTTTTCTTTTAAGTTATAATATTGTAACCATTCTTTTTCAGCTCCTGTAAATAGCACTTTACCTTTATACATGGCTTCTAATGCATTGTATCCTTGGTCATATGAATAGACTTGATCTAATATTATATGTGCTTGATCGTAACTTTGTATGTACTTAGTATAGGGTAGGTCAATGGTGCTAGATATGCTAACTTTTTCCGGATATTTATTAGCAATAATTTGCAACGCTTCAGAAAAATAATTGGCACCTTTTTTTAAACTTGATGTCGAGTTAATACCATGGAAAATATGAATTTTACCATCTGTTTTTAATGGTTTAAATTCTAATAAATCTGTGTTAATTGGATTTGGGATTAACCCTAAATATTTAGAATGGTTTATATAAGCTCTGTGGTAATCCATATCAGAACAGATTACACCATTAATGTTTTTGTTTATAAACTCATGTAAGTTTTTATAAGCTTCTGTTGTGTATTTTAACGAAAAATTAAATGTGTTTTTTAAGGCAGTATTGTTTAAATAAGGTGTTAAAACAGAATAGCCATTTGCTGGATTTAAAAAATAATTTATGGTTACATAATCTTCTCCACAAGCCAATAAATAGATAGACTTATTTTGCTTAAAAAGCTGTGAGTATAATTTTATAGACTGTTTTGGTGTTACGCCAAGTGCATCTTCATTTATTAATTGGACAACATCAAAATTTTTAAATTGTGGTAATAATTTTTTAAACTGCTGGTAGTATTCATTCTGAATTAAATTAACACCAAAAAGTCTAATTAATCCAGAGTTTAATAAACTTAAAAAGCGATTATTTTTAATTTTTGAAGTTAACAGATAATCAGATTCAAATTGTTTTAAGCCATCACCAGAACTAACTAAAGTCACCTGATGTCCTAAAGCAATCAAACCTTCTTTTAAAGAATTGTGTAGTCTGCTATATTCGCCAATTAATAATATCTTCATTTATATTTTATACATTTGTTTTCAAAGATAGAAGTTAATGGGCAATGCCAAAAAGAAAGATGTAAAATTAGAGTTGTTAGTAGCAACTATGTTTCAGACATCTATGGATTTTCTATCAAATATGTTTCCAAATAGTTCTTTTAAAAACTATAACATCCTGATAATTAATCAAACAGATCAATCTCACATTTTGGAGTCGACTGTGGATAATATTAGAGTGATAAATAGTTTTGAAAAAGGTTTGGCTAAAAGCCGAAACATGGCAATAAAAAATACGATTGGTCAGTTATGTTTAATTGTAGACGATGATGTTAAATTTAAACCAGATTTTGATAAAATTATTTTAGAAGCATATAATAGTAATCCTAATGCAGCTATTATAACTTTTAAAATGGAAGATTTTGAAGGTAATTTATTTAAAAATTATCCTCAAGTTAAGTGTCATGATTTAGAGTCCATTAAAGAAGTTAATTCTGTAGTGATTACGTTTAACACTAAATTAATAAAGCAAAACAGCCTACTTTTTAATGTCAATTTTGGATTAGGGTCCACTTTTGAAACCGCAGACGAATATATTTTTATGCGAGAGGCTTTAAAATTAAAAATGCAGACTATATTTGAGCCCAAGGTAATATTGTCGCATCCGTTTTTTAGTTCAGGCAAAGACTCTGGAAATGACAAATTAGTATATGCCAGAAGTGCCTTATATTACAAATATTCTGGTGTATTGGGATACTTAAAACTATGTAAATATTTATACATTGTACATAAGCAAGGTGCAATAAAAACAAATCAAATTATTAAAAAATTTAAAGTAGGTTTAAAAGGAATTTCAACTTATAAAAATCTAGTTAAATTAGGAATTGAAAAGTCTTAAAATGAAATTAAAATCAACGACTGTAAACGCAGTATCTATTATAGAAATACCTAAAATCACTGATGAAGAAGGACGTGGTAATTTGTCAGTTATAGAAAAAGATTGCGTTCCATTTGATATCAAACGCGTGTATTATTTATACGATGTACCTAGTGATGCTTATAGAGGAGGTCATGCTCATAAAGCTTTATTTCAGTTTTTGATACCCTTAAGTGGTAGTTTTGATGTGATTTTAAAAGATGGTAAAAACACTAAAACAGTCAGTTTAAATAAGCCTAATAAAGGGTTGATGATTGTACCAGGTATTTGGAGAGAACTTGAAAATTTTTCTTCAGGAGCAGTATGTTTAGTCTTAGCATCAGAGGTTTACAATGAAGAGGATTATGTTAGAGATTATAGCGAATTTGAATTACTTAAAAGCTGATAAGTAAATGTTATTTTTTATTAAAAAACTATGAAGCTTTTTTAATCCAATTAAAATAGAGGAAGGACAATTTACAAGGACTTTTTGTTTATAGTTTAAATTTTTAAAATCGATGTCTTGCTTTACTTTTTTAGCGTCAATTGGTTGGTCTAATAATTTATAACGAATGACTAATGCATATCTATTTATGTCTAAATACTTTTTTAATGAAGCGTTGTTTTGTGCTTCATTCTTATAATTATTAATTAGTAAATATCTGTCCTCATTATAATCACTATTTGATAAACTAGATTGATCAAAGAAGTTATATAGCATCGTTATTTTTGGGTTAAAAGCGATTTTGCCAATTAAACCAAATTTAATCCACAAATCAATATCCTGACCTGTTCTTAATTTAGTATTATATCCATTAACTTTTAAAAAGTCCTGTTTCTTAAAAGCAACGGAAGATGAAGTAGGAATAAAATTAATAATGTTAGCTTTAAAAAAGTCGTTAATTATCAAGCAACTATTGTCATATTCAAAATTAAATTTAGATTTAGTTATAAATCCATCATGACGCTTAATATTATAATTGGTACAAAATAGTACAGCTTCAGGACAAGTGTCTATGCATTTTTTTAGTTGTAATAGATGGTTTTTATCCCAAATATCGTCAGCGTCTAATGTGGCTATATAGCTTCCGTTTGAGGCTGCAATAGCAGTGTTTCTTGCTATGGATGCGCCTTGATTTTCTTGTTGGATGACTGTTATTTTGTCATTATTTAGACTCTTAACTATTGCTAAGCTTTGATCGGTACTGCCATCATCGACTATTACAATATCAAAATTTTGAAAACTTTGTTGTAAAACAGATGTAATAGTTTTTAAAACATATTTTTCCTTGTTATAAAGCGGTATAATTACAGAAAAAAAAGACATTATAATTATTAAATTTTGGTTATTTGGTTTGTTATGGACCTACAGTTTTAATATGCTGTAGCAGTTTTTCAAATCTAAGCATTAATATAGATTTATAAATAGACAAGTTGATAATTTTCAAAGTGATATATTTACAAATGATATTATTATTTAATTAATGAATTCTTTTTTTAAAAACGCATTACTTTTTACCATTCCATTACTCTTAGTTTTTATTGCTATAGAATGTTTTTATAGGTATGTTCCAAATAATTATTCATACAAAAACAAGCAAATACAAACGCAATATGGTAATATAGAAACACTAGTTTTTGGGGATTCTCATGCTTTTTATGGAATAGATCCTAAAGGTTTTGACAGACCAACCTTTAATATTTCTAATGTTAGCCAATCTATATATTTTGATAAGTTATTGTTTGAAAAACATGTGGATAGTTTTCCTAAACTAAAAAACATTATTTTAACTGTTGCTTATACAACGCTAAGTGAGGTAGATGATAAGTTAGACTTAAAATGGCGAAAGTATTTTTATAAAAACCACATGGGATTAACCATTCCTTTGATCTCTAAATATGATTTAAAACAACATAGTCTTGCATTAGTACACAAACTATCCAAAACTATTAAATATGTCAGAGATTATTTTAAAAACGGTACTTTAGTAACTAGTGATACTCATGGATTTATTACAACTAATTTAGTTGAAAATAGTACTAAAGATTTAGATGGTTTTGCCAAACGGGTTACTATAAACCATGAAGATGGATTGTTAGATTTTACTCAAAACACCAAAAGGATCCAAGAAATTATCAAGCAATGTCAGTCTAGAGATATTAACGTGTATTTAGTAAGTTTACCAGTTAATTATAGATATGTAAATTTAGTAAATTCTAAAAAAGTAGCTAAAATTTACGATACAGCAGATGCTTTAGCATTAGGTAATAGTAATACAACGTATATCAACTTGTTTGAAGATAACCGATTTGATGATTCAGATTTTTTTGATGCTAATCACCTTAATGTTAAAGGTGCTAAAAAATGTACAGTAATTTTAAACCAAATTATACAGTAGTCTTACGCTGTACCACTTCAAAAATTCTGTTATCGTCACATTTTAATGTTTTACTTGGGTATTTTAAAAGTAAAGCATAATCATGAGTAGCCATTAAGATTGTGTTACCATTTTTATTAATGTCTTGTAATACTTCCATGACCTCAATACTAGTTTGTGGGTCAAGATTACCAGTAGGCTCATCTGCTAAAATTAATTCAGGATCATTTAGCAACGCACGTGCAATTGCAATACGTTGTTGCTCTCCTCCAGACAATTCATGCGGAAATTTAAAACCTTTAGTTTTCATGTCAACTTTGTCTAAAACAGAAGCGACACGCTCATTCATTTTAGTTTTATCCTTCCAACCTGTTGCTTTTAGTACAAATAGTAAATTGTCATTAATGGTACGGTCAGTCAATAATTTAAAATCTTGGAAAACAATACCTAGTTTTCTTCGTAAAAACGGAATGTCTTTTTCCTTTAAAGACGGTAAGTCAAACTCAACAATATGTCCTTCACCTTGTGATAATTTTAAATCACCATATAAGGTTTTCATAAAACTACTTTTACCAGAACCTGTTTTACCAATTAGATAAACAAACTCTCCTTTTTTAACTTCTAAATTAACTTCAGAAAGGATTAGACTTTCACCCTGAAAAATAGAGGCGTTTTTTAATTCTAAGACAGCGTTTGACATAAAAAGGTTTATTTTTTTGAAGTAATAACGTCTTTGTAAGACCAAATATTATTGATGACAAAGTAAACAATTAATGGGAAAAATGGAAAACAAAATCTACTATTGTTTCCGTAGGCAATTAATGCTTGTGCTAAGGATCCTGAAACGATTATACAAACTATAAAAAGGTCAGGGTCGTAAGTGCGCATTTTGTTTTTTAAAAAAAGGATTATTTTTTTGAAAGCAAATATTAGAAATAAGACATTAAATATTATTAAGGCATAGCGTTGTATGTAAATCCACACTATCAACGTGCCTTGCTTAAAATAAACATTGTTTATCTTTTCAATATTCCAATAAAAACTACTTTGATTACCCCAAAAAAGTAGCCAAGATTTACCTGCTTGTTTTAGATAAAGTAGTGGGTTGTCTTTTATAAGCTGTTTAGAGATATCTCCTAATTTAAAATACAGGTCCTTTTGAGATAAATTTGTTACTTGTAATAACTCAATTTGTGCGTCCCAAACACTCATAGCTTCAAGTTTTGGATTATGTATAAGTATAGAATCTCGATGTCTAACTATAATATCTCTTATTTGGGCATGTTCGTCCTTTGCTAGTTCAAAAAAAGGAGTTGCTGTTTGTGTTAAATTAATTCCAAAATATGTAGTATTTGTAAAGTGTCCAATGGTTTTTTTATTATGATTGTTCCACATATAATAGGTCAATAGTGGCAAGCTTAAAACGATTGTGCTTTTTAAAATAACCGATTTTAAATTAATTTTAAAAGATGCTACAATAAAAAACATAGCAAAACCTACAGGAACATATATAAAAAAAGGTCTTGTAAGATATAACCAGGTTAGTATTAACGATAATAAAAAGTAAAAGTACCATTTGGTTTTGCTCTCAAATAATCTGCAATAGACTATTAGCCATATACTAAAGATTAATAAAAAAGTAGTTAATGTTTCCGTAAGTATAGCAAAATCAAATAGTACAACGTTAGCAAAAGATGTAAATATAATGGCAGTCCAAAAGCCAATTGCTTTATCCTTACTAAGGACACTAGTAATACTATATGTAAAATAGGTTGTCATTACACCTAAAATTAATTGGAAACCTACAACCCAAGTTAAATTATATCCAAGTAGATTGATAATTACTGGTAGTCCAGGTGTTCTTTTTCCGTCATAACCAGTTAAATCAAAAACAGTTTTTGATAAATTAATATAATCTTCAGAGTCAGGAAATAGGGTTACTGTATTATATAAAACAACAAAAATAAAACGAATAACTACAGCATAAATAACAACTAAAAGTCCTGCATGATTAGTTATTAAATGTTGTAATTTATTCTTAATAGACATTTATGGGATTGTTTTAAATAAGACTGTAAATATAGAATAATTAAATCTACCTTTTTTTGATAATATATAAATCGGTTTATAATTATTAGTTAAATCTATCGTTAGAGATATAGATTAATTTATCTTTGATTTTGAATTTAAAAATAGTATCAATGTTAGTAAAAAAACAGCTTACATTTTTCATTACCATAGTCTTTTGTTTCCAGTTACTTGGACAAGAAACTGCAGTTTATACCAATAGTCTAGGCGATTATCAAAAAGCGTTACAGCTTTATAACAGTCAGCAATATTTAGCTTCTCAAAATTTGTTTAGTCAGATTAAAAAAGAGACCAATGACCAAAACGTAAAAAGCAATTGCGCGTTTTATATTGCAAATGCAGCCATAAGATTAAATCAGCAAAATGCAGACGTTTTAATGGAGCGTTTTGTAGAAGATTATCCAACCAGTACAAAAAAAAATACAGCATTTTTAGATGTTGCAGAATATTACTTTGCTAATGGTAAATACGCCTATGCTCAAAAGTGGTATGCAAAAGTAGACGAGAATGGACTGTCCAAAGCAGATAAGGAATCTTATAACTTTAATAATGGTTATGCTTCATTTACAACTAAAAACTATAAAGATGCTAAAAAGTATTTAACACGTGTAGAGACCTCTCAAAAATATGGTTCTCAGGCTAAATATTATTTAGGTTTTATGTCCTATGAAGGTGATGATTATGATGGAGCTAATAAGTATTTTGAGCAAGTTGGTCAAGAAGAAAAATATAAAGAAAAACTAAGTTACTATCAGGCTGATTTAAACTTTAAATTAGGAAAATTTGATAAAGCAATAGACCTTGCTAAATCTAAACTAGAAACTAGTGATAGAGACGAAGTTTCAGAATTAAATAAAATTATAGGTGAAAGTTATTTCAACTTAAAAAAATATGACGAAGCTATTCCATACCTAACCCAATATAAAGGTAAAAAAGGAAAATGGAGTAATACAGATTATTACCAATTAGGTTACGCTTACTACAAGCAAAAGGATTATGATAAAGCCATTTCAGAATTTAACAAAATTGTAAGTGCAGATAATAGCGTAGCTCAAAATGCTTACTATCATTTAGGAGAAAGCTATGTTAATGTAGGCAAAAAACAAGAAGCGTTAAATGCTTTTAGAAACGCCTCTCAAATGGATTACGATTTAAAAATCCAAGAAGACGCCTGGTTAAACTACGCTAAAATAAGTTACGAAATTGGTAACGCTTATCAATCGGTACCTCAAATACTAACAGGTTATTTAGATAAATATCCAGACACACAATATAAAGATGAGGTAGAGGTATTATTAATAGACTCGTACATTACCTCTAAAAACTACAAGGAAGCTTTAGAGTTATTGAAAAATAAAAATAGTTTTGAAAGTAAAGTTGCGTTACAAAAAGTAGCGTTTTATAGAGGTTTAGAATTGTATAACGAAAGTAAATACCAAGAGGCAGAAACCCTTTTTGATAAATCTTTGAAAGAACAACAAAATCAAAAATTTACTGCAAGAGCAACATTTTGGAAAGCCGAAACAGATTATAATCTAACCAACTACGAAGATGCCTTAATTGGATTTAAACAATTTAAACAACAAGGTGAAGCTTCGTCAACAAAGGAATTTGAAAATTTAGATTATAATATAGCTTACACGTATTTTAAGCAAAAAAACTACGATCAATCAACAGTGTTTTTTAATCAATTTATTCAGAAAAATCAATCGGATAAAGTTAGGTTAAACGATGCGTATTTACGTTTAGCAGATGGTTATTTTGTGTCTAGTCGTTATACTGAAGCTATAACAGCTTATGAAAAAGCGATGCAAGTAGGTAAAATTGAAAATGACTATGCGTATTTTCAAAAAGCGATGAGCTACGGTTACATTGGTCAAGAAGGTGATCAAACAAATCAATTAGAACAATTTATTGCAAAATACCCAACATCAAAATTACGTGATGATGCTATGTATGCTTTAGGTAATAGCTACGTAAAAGCAGGTAAAGATGCTAAAGCAATTGCAATTTATAGTCAGTTAAAAAAAGAATATAGTACAAGTCCTTTTACAAGCAAGGCTCAGTTACGTCAAGGTTTAGTCTATTATAACGCGAGTCAAAACCAACAAGCATTATCAACCTTTAAGTCCGTTGCCAAGGACTATCCAAGTACACCAGAAGCTAATCAAGCGGTAGCAACAGCTAGACTAATTTATATAGATTTAGGTAAAGTGGATGAGTATGCAGCTTGGGTTAGAACTTTAGATTTTGTAGAGGTTACAGACGCAGATTTAGACAACGCAACGTATCAAGCAGCAGAAAAACAATATTTAGACGAAAACGTAAATGATGCCATAAAGCAATTTAATGGGTATTTAAATCAGTTTTCTAATGGATTACATGCTACTCAAGCTCATTTTTATTTAGCACAATTGTACTTTAAAAAAGATTTAAAATCTAATGCAGAGCCACATTATGCTTATGTAGTCAGTAAATCTCAAAGCGAATTTTCAGAAGAAGCCTTATTGCGCTTATCTCAAATTCAGTTAGATAAAAAAGATTGGAATGCAGCAATACCAACCTTAAAACGCTTAGAGGCAGAAGCAAACTTTCCGCAAAACAGTTTATTTGCTCAGTCTAATTTAATGCAATCTAATTATCAATTAAATAACTATAATCAAGCGGTCGCTTACGCGGAAAAAGTGCTAGGTAATGGTAATTTAGATAACAAAATTAGAAGTGATGCTCATGTTATTATTGCACGTTCGGCAATTAAAACTAACGATGCTGCTAAAGCAAGAACAGCTTATGCACAAGTCGAAACGTTTGCAACTGGTGAAACTGCAGCAGAAGCACTATACTATAACGCATATTTTAAAAACAAAGATGGTTTATACGCAGAGTCTAACCAAGTGACACAACGTTTAGCTAAAGATTATTCCGGTTATAAATATTATGGAGCTAAAGGTTTAGTGGTAATGGCTAAGAATTTTTATGCCTTAGGTGACGCCTTTCAAGCGACATACATTCTAGAAAGTGTTATCAAAAACTTTAGCAATTTTGAAGATGTTAAAACAGAAGCACAAACCGAATTGAATAAAATTAAAACAGAAGAAGCTAAAACAAACTCTTCAGTTATATCTGAAGACTAATAACAGCAATCGACACAATCGTAATTCATAAATATAAATTATGTTTAGTACAAAAAAGCAAATCATTTTAACGATAGCATCACTATTAATCACTGTCTTCGCTTTTGCACAAGAAAGAGAAGGCGATACCATTCAAACAGGAGTAATAGATGTTGTTAAACCGTATACGCCTAGTATTTCTGACGCTTTTAAAGTTAAAGAAACACCAACATTAGACGATACTGAGACTGCAACTAAAAAAGAAGTAAAGTATAATATTTTTTCATTTCCCGTAGCTTCTACTTTTACGCCTGCAAAAGGAAAAGCAGCAGTTGTAGATAAAGCAAAAAAAGTTAAGTTATACGATAACTATGCAACTTTAGGCGTTGGTACGTATACCACAATAGTTGGAGAAGCGTATCTTAATCATGCCATAGGTCGAGATCAGATTTTTAGTGCATATGTAGGACATCACTCGTCACAAGGTGATATAGAAAATGTATTGACAGATAACGGATTTTCAGATTCAAAGCTTAATTTAACATATACTAAAAAAGATCGTGATTATAGCTGGACTGCTTTAGGTGGTTTTCAATACCAAACGTATAATTGGTATGGTTTACAACAGCCATTATTTAATCAAGCAACAGCAGATAGCTTAGATGTTGGTCATAGTTTTATTAATGGCTATGTTGGAGGAGATATTACTTTTGAAGACGCTATAGTATCTTCAGGAAGTATTTTATATAGACGCTTTGGAGATAATTTTGGATCAGGAGAAAATAGATTTAAAGCTAACGCAATTGGTACAATTAATATTCAGGATAACGATGTAGATATTGAAGTGTTTATGGATTACATTGGTGGTAGTTTTGATAAGGCTTATGCAGATCCTAATCAGATTAACTATGGTAACTTTCAGATTGGTTTAGCACCAACTTTTCAATTAAAACAAGACGACTTAACTGTAGATTTAGGTGTTAAGGCTGTGTATTTAAATGATACTGAAGCAAGTAAAAGTAAGTTTTTTATCTATCCAAATATAGCAGCAAGTTACAGGTTGGTGGATGAGGTTTTAATTGCTTTTGGAGGTGTAACAGGAGGATTAAATCAAAATTCGTATTATGATTTTGCTCAAGAAAATCCATTTGTCTCACCAAATCTATTTATAGCACCAACAGACCAACAGTATAAGGCATTTGCAGGAATAAAAGGTAAGCTGTCTAATACAATGAGTTACTCGGTTAGCGGAAATTATTATTCAGAAAAAAACAAAGCACTTTATACAAACAATGATATTACAACAAACTTAGAGCCTTACACTTACGGTAACTCGTTTGGTTTAGTGTATGATGATGTGACTACTTTTAGTGTTGCTGGAGAATTAAATGTAGACATAAACCGTAACTTTACTTTAGGTATTAAAGGTGAGTATTTTTCGTATGATGTTACTAACCAAATGGAAGCTTGGAATCTACCAGATTTAACAGCATCTGTCTTTTTAGATTATCAAATAACCGATCAATGGTTTGCAGGAGCTAATCTATTTTATGTAGGTGAGCGTAAAGATCAATTTAACATTCCTAACTTGATTAGTCCAAACTCAGGTATTGTAACCTTAGATAGTTATTTTGATGCTAATGCACATGTAGGCTATCATATAAATGACCGTTTTTCAGTATTTGCTAAAGCTAATAATATTGTAGGAGAGGAGTATACTAAATGGCAAAACACACCTGTTCAAGGTATACAGTTTCTAGCAGGAGCAACGTATAAATTTGATTTTCAGTAAAATTAAATAATTCACTTATAGGTTTTGAACTCCCTAATATTTTAAATTAAAAGCCTCTATTTGAGGCTTTTTTTTTATGTTTATATTTACAAAAAATATTAAAAATGAGAATCACAAAAGTTTTATTATTATTCTTAATTATAGTTTCCTGTGCTTCAGATAAAATTGAAGTCGATACTATCATTACCAACGGAACGGTTTATACTGTTGATGCAGATTTTAACACTACAGAAGCGTTTGCCATTAAAGATGGTAAATTTGTAGCAGTTGGTGCAACTAATGATATTAATAAAAAATACAAAGCTACCAATACAATTGATGCTAAAGGACAAACCATTTTGCCTGGATTTATCGATGCACATTGTCACTTTTACGGTTTAGGTTTAAACCAATTACAAGTAAATCTTAGGGATACTAAAAGTTTTGATGAGGTAATGAAACGTGTTATCGATTTTCATAATAACCGACCATCTAATTTTATTATTGGTAGAGGTTGGGATCAAAATGATTGGGACGACAAAACTTACCCAAATAAAGCATTATTGGATAAATTATATCCAGATACACCTGTGGCTCTAACTAGAATAGATGGTCATGCTATGTTATGTAATCAAGCAGCTTTAGATTTAGCTAAAATAGATATTAATACAAAAATTGAAGGAGGCGAAATTTTAAAGAAAGATGGCAAACTTACAGGAGTATTAATTGACAATCCAATGGAGTTGGTTGAGGCTATTTTTCCGGAACCGACAAAACAACAACAAATTGATGCTTTGCTTGAAGCACATAAAATATGCACAGATTTAGGTTTAACAACCGTGTCTGATGCTGGTTTGGACAAACAAGTCATTCAATTAATTGATAGTCTACAACAAGCAGGAGCATTAGATATGCGTATGTATGCTATGATTAGCAATAAAAAAGAAAATTTAGAGTATTACCTATCAAAAGGAAAAATTAAGACCGACAGATTAAATGTGCAATCTGTAAAAGTCTATGCAGATGGAGCTTTAGGCTCTAGAGGAGCAGCTTTAAAACAAGAATATTCAGACCAACATGATCATTTTGGTGCTTTAGTTATTGGTACTGATGCTTTTATTACTTTAGCTGACCAAATAGCAAAAGCAGGATACCAAATGAATACTCATGCTATTGGAGACTCAGCTAACAGATTTGTTTTACAGACTTATCAAAAAACATTAAAAGATCTAACTAACAGACGTTGGAGAGTAGAGCACGCTCAAATTATCACAGATAATGATTTTGACTATTTTAAAAACGAAAACATCGTACCTTCCATACAACCAACACATGCAACAAGTGATATGTATTGGGCAGAAGACCGTTTAGGAAAAGACCGTATTAAAGGTGCTTATGCCTATAAAACCTTACTAGAAAAAAGCGGAAGATTAGCCTTAGGGACAGACTTTCCAGTAGAGCAAGTAAGTCCGTTTTTAACCTTTTATGCAGCTGTCTCAAGACAGGATCTAAACCAATATCCAGCAGGAGGATTTAATAAGGATAATGGTCTTACTAGAGAAGAAACTTTAAAAGGAATGACTATTTGGGCAGCGTATGCTAATTTTGAAGAGAAAGAAAAAGGGAGTATTGAAGCTGGTAAATTTGCGGATTTTATTATCTTAGATAACAATATAATGACTATCGAAGAGAAAGAAATCCCTAATATCAAGGTAAATCAAACGTACATTAATGGAGTGGCACAGTAGTTGCTATTTTATAATAACTTAAACAATTTTAAAATGAAAAAAATTATCGCATTTGTGTGCTTTTTAGCAATAGGTACAGTAAGTATTGCTCAAAATGATCAGTATAGTAAAGATGTTAAAACGTGCATACAAAGCAACGGAACAATAACTTATTATGAAGGGGTTATAGACCAAATGTTTACAATGTTAGAAGAACAATTTAAGTCTCAGGACGTACCAGCAGCTGTATGGAAAGATCTAAAAAAAGTTAAACCTGATGCAATGGATGATTTAGCTGTAATGATAGTATCTGCTTACAAAGCTCATTTTACTCATGATGATGTAAAAAATATGAATGCGCTATATAAAACAAAAGCAGGTAAAAATATGTTTAAGCCTGAAGCCTTAACAGAAGGCGATAAAATAATTTTAAAAGAATTTTATCAAAGCGATACTGGTCAAAAAATCGTAAGTTCTCAAGACTCCATGAACGCCTCAATGAGTGATATTTCTGTAATGTGGAGTGGTGATTTATACAAAAGTATGATAGCAAAATTATCAGAAAAAGGATACGATATCTAAATAAATAGCTTTGCTAAATAGTCATAATGCTCGCCTTCAGCGAGCATTTCGCATTTTAAACCAGAAGTTTCACAGGCTTGTTGTAGTAACTTAAAATCTAAATATAACCACTTCATTGGTAATTCAACTTCTCCTTTATAACTTAAATAATAATCTAATTCGCCATAATAATTAGCATTCATATCTTGCCAAATTCCACCATCTTCATCTAAATACATATATTTTATGTCACTAGAGTCTATTAAAACTTGACCACCTGTATTTAATAATGATTTTAAATGCGATAGATACGTGGATACCTGATTTAAGGTTTCAAAAATACCAGTACCATTCATTAATAATAGAATTGTATCAAAAGTTTCAGTCTCATCTAAAAGCGCAAGGTGTGCAACCTGTTTGACACCTCTAGCATGACTCACTTCAACAGCACCTTTTGAGATGTCAATAGCTTTAACATTTAGTCCTTGGTCTTGCAAGTATAAACTATGACTTCCAGAGCCACATCCTACATCTAATGTCAGTCCTTTAGATAGTTGCAAAGCTTTTTGTTCTAATTTTGGCATGTCTTGATAATCCCTAAAAAGATAAGGAAGTGGTAACTCATCTTCGTCAGATATGTTAGTAGACGTTATTAAGTCTTCTGTATAATTACCATTTTGGTAATCTAATAATGCTTTTCCGAAAAGGTCTTTCATTTAAAATACTATTTTTGCACTATGGAACAATTTTTAAATGGTCTTCCAAAGCTTGCCAAAGATAAGCATAAGGAAAATAAAACCTTTTTTACTAAGCTAAAAAAGAAAGCACCAAAGCAATTAGATTACTTAATGCAAGAGTTGCATGATAACGAGTTTAAAAAGACCGATTGTTTAACGTGTGCTAATTGTTGTAAAACTACTGGACCATTATTTACAGATAAAGATATCCAACGTATTGCTAAACATTTTAAGCAAAAACCACAACAATTTATAGATAACTATTTACGTCTAGATGAAGAGAATGACTATGTATTACAATCTGTACCTTGTACCTTTTTAGGAGCAGATAACTACTGTTCAATATATAATGTGCGTCCAAAAGCCTGTTCAGAGTTTCCGCATACTGACCGTAAAAAGTTTCAGCAAATATCTAATTTGACTTTAAAAAATGTAGCTATTTGTCCTGCTGCTTTTAATATAGTTGAAGAGATGAAAAAACGAATTAAATATTAATACGTGGTATTTTTTTATTTAATCAAGTCATAATCGATGTGTGTTTTTTGAGAAGTTTATTGACTTTGTTTTAAAAAAATAGTAAAAACTTACAATCTTGGTATATTTATTGAAAATCTCATAATTAATTAGCGGTTAAAGCTTTAAATCATTGATAATCAGATAAATTAACTATTCGTCGACTATTTTATGTAGTTCGGCTAATTATATATAAATTATGTTCAGATTTGTATGTAATATCCCAATTTCATAATACATTTGGTCTCCCTTATAACTGATTTTTAGCGTAACTATATAAAATTTATATTATGAGTAGGCAAAAAATAACATTCCTACTATTCTTAATGTTAATGCTAAGTACTTCGGTATTTTCGCAAGTTAAAACAACTATAGTTGAAAATGTAAATGCAACCAAAGCAGGACTTGTTCATGTACTAAACAGAACAGGAGATACTATTATTCTTAAAAGTAGCTCATCTATCTATAGATTTAGTTTTTTATATCATTCTCAAAAAGAGTCTGTTTTAATGGATCTAGATAGTAAGGAAGCAAAAATTCCATTACACCATTTTGAAGTAGGACAATATACTGTTGTTGCCTATCGCGAAGATGCTGTATATCCAATTTCTTTAAACAGAGTTGGTGCTATTACTAAGCCAATAGATGCTATTGCAGATTTAGAAGAAGATGTTTTAAGAGCCAGTTTGTCTAATGACGAGCAACGTAAAAGAAATATCAAGCCTAGACACAATGCAAGTAGTGACACACGTTTAGCTAGTGTTGCAAATAAAAGAAAAGAAGCTGCTGAAGCTAAAGAAAGAGAACAAAGAGCGTTGATAAAAAGAGCAGCAGAAGATACAGCTAGAAAAAATCAGGCTTTAGCTGAAGCGAAACAAAAAGAGCAAGAGCAAAGAGAATTAATTAAAAAAGAAGCTGAAGCTAGATCTAAACAAGAACACGCTTTAGCGGAAGCTAATAGAGCAAAAGCTGAAAGAGAGAAAGCAGACAGACAATTAGCACAAATTGAAGCTAATAAACAAGCCATAAAAGAGAGAGCATTAGCAGAAAAAAGAAGAGAAGAGTTAAGAGCTATTGCTGAAGCTGAAAGAAAAGAAGCAGATGCACGTATTGCAAATGTTCAAACTGTAGCGACAGAAGACAATAAGCATGAGAAAAAAGAAGTCAAATATAACATCTCTGTCATACAAGATGGATCTGTAGAAAAGCAAACCAGAGAAGAATACAGAAAAGAAAACTTAAGACCTAACGGTTTGCCTTACGAAGATTAATCTTTATTGATATAATAAATAAGGTTTACGTTTAACCATAAAATCATTCAAGCCACTTGTCCAAGTGGCTTTTATTTTGTCCTCACTCCAACCTGCTTCAATTTGTTGTTGCAGTTTTTTAGTACCAGCAAGTTTTGTAAAAAAGCCATTAGCAATAAAAAAATCAGATTTAGTGGATGTAGTGTTGTAAGCGTTAATCAAGTAGCTTAAGTTTAAACCACTTTGTTGTTTAATATTACTTAAATTATAACCATGGCATACTTTGTTTTCATGCTTTGGGTATTTAGCACCTTCGTTAGATTTAGGCGTAAAAGTATAATCTGTTTTTGGTAAAAAAGGCGAACCATATATCTGGAACTGCAAATCCGTACCACGACCAGCACTTACATTGGTACCTTCAAAAAAGCATAAACTAGGGTATAAGTTTATAGCCTGAGCATTAGGTAAGTTTGGAGACGGTTTAATAGGTAAGTCATAAGCCATTTGTCTATTGTAATTTTTTATAGTAATTACTTTTAAATTACACTTTACGCCATTGTTTAGCCAATTTTCGCCATTAATCATTTGTGCATATTCACCAATAGTCAAACCATGCACTACAGGTACAGGATGCATACCGACAAAGCTAGTATGTTCTTTTTCTAAAATTGGACCATCAATATAATGTCCATTTGGATTTGGTCTATCTAAAACAATCAAGGTTTTATTTTGTTCAGCGCAAGCTTCCATGACATAATGTAAAGACGAGATATAGGTGTAAAAACGTGCACCAACATCTTGTATATCAAAAATTATAACATCAACATCTTGTAATTGTGCAACGGTAGGTTTTTTATTATTTCCGTATAATGATATTATTGGTAAGTTAGTTTTTGTATCAATACCATCTTTAACTACTTCGCCAGCATCTGCAGTGCCTCTAAAACCATGTTCTGGAGCAAATACTTTTTTAACAGTAACACGTAGGTCTAGTAAAGTATCAACAATATGGGTATTACTGTCATAGGTTGGTGTTTTACTAAGGGAAGTATTTTTAAAGATCACGCTAGTTTGATTAGCAACTATACCAACACGCTTCCCATTTAATAAAGGTAAATACGCTTCGGTTTGGTTGGCACCAACAATAATAGGCTTAGTTGTGCTGTTGTCTAAAGTAGTTTCGGTTTTAGCCAAAACAGTATTAGTTTCATTTATATTATTTTTCGTTTTAGAAGCGCAAGAAATTAGTATTAAAACAAATAATAAAGCTGTATTTTTGAAAACATTAAATCGCATAATCTAGTTTGAATTTCGAGTTTTTTATAGCTAAACGCATAATTGATAGTAAAGCGTATAAAAGTAGCATATCGGCACCAATAATAAAAATTGGTATCGTAGCAATTGCATTAGGTATTATTGTAATGATGATTGCTATTGCAACAGGTATTGGTTTACAACAAAAAATCAGAGAAAAAGTAATCGCTTTTAATGGTCATAGTATTATTCAAAATTACGATAATAACAACTCGCAAGAAAGCATAAGACCAATCTCTACCAATCAAGACTTTTATCCAACATTTAAAAATGTACCAGAAGTAACACATATACAAGGTACTGCAACTAAATCCGGAATTATTAGATTAGAAAACGATTTTGAATATGTTGTTATAAAAGGTGTAGGCGCAGACTACGACTGGCAATATTTTAAAACATTTTTAATAGACGGTCGCTTACCTGACTACACAAAGGATATCAGTACAGATGTTTTAATATCGCAATACCTAGCTAATAGATTACAATTAAAATTAAACGATCGTATAAACACCTATTTTTTAAGAGAGGACACCACCAAACCTCCACGTGTGATTACCTATAATATTGTGGGTGTTTACAATTCAGGTTTGCAAGAGATGGACCAACTATATATGATTGGTGACATCAAACAAATCCAACGATTAAACAAATGGGAGGACGACCAAGTAGGGCGTTTCGAGGTTTTTATTGACGATTATAATACCTTAGAAGCCACAGGAGATGCCATTTTTAAAGAGGTGCCTTCTACATTAAATGCTAAAACGGTTGATAAAGAATATCCCTTTATATTCGAGTGGATTAAAATCTTTGACAATAACATTTACGCCATCATCGGGATTATGATATTAGTAGCAGGTATTAACATGATCACAGCATTGCTAGTCTTAATTTTAGAACGTACCCAAATGATAGGTATTTTAAAAGCCTTAGGAAGTGCTAACAATAGCATTCGTAGAATATTTTTATACAACGCAGCCTATTTAATATTAAAAGGACTATTTTGGGGTAATGTCATAGGATTAAGTTTACTATTATTACAAAAATATTTCGGTTTATTCCCATTAGACCCAAAAACCTATCACGTCTCTGCAGTGCCAGTTTACATTAATATAGGTTACATAATAGCGTTAAACATTGGTACCTTTATTTTGTGTTTGTTAATGCTGTTAGTCCCATCATATATTATTTCAAAAATTTCGCCAGTAAAGGCCATCCGTTTTGATTAAATAATTTGGGCGTTACCACAAGGGTCGCGTCATCCACTATATCTTTTTTGCGCATAAGCGCGCACAAAAAAGGATGTCGTTTCTACCGCTAACGCAATCAAAGCTAAGGACAGTTTTAAAATAAATTAATGTAGTTTTAACTTTCAATTTTAGACAATTAACGTACTTTTGCAAAATCTAAATTAGAAACAAGCACGTCTTAATTTCAAGCTTTAGCTTAAAGGATTAATCATAAATTAGACGCTTTTTTCTTCAATAAAAAAAATAAAATACCTTAATGAAATACGCAAATAACATTTTAGAAACCATCGGTAATACACCATTAGTAAAACTAAACAAACTAACAGCAGAGTTACCATGTTTAGTATTGTCTAAATACGAAACCTTTAACCCAGGAAACTCCGTTAAAGACCGTATGGCATTACAAATGATAGAAGATGCAGAAGCAGATGGACGTCTTAAACCAGGAGGAACAATTATAGAAGGGACTTCGGGTAATACAGGAATGGGATTAGCACTAGCAGCAATTATAAAAGGATACAAGTGTATTTTTGTAATGGCAGATAAACAAAGTAAAGAAAAGGTAGATATCTTAAAAGCAGTAGGCGCAGAGGTAGTGGTTTGCCCAACAGCAGTTGAGCCTGAGGATCCAAGATCTTACTACTCGGTATCAAAAAGATTAAGCACAGAAATAGAAAACAGTTGGTACGTAAACCAATATGATAATCCAAGTAATGCCAAAGCACATTACCAAAGTACTGGACCAGAAATTTGGGAACAAACAGATGGTAAAATCACGCACTTTGTTGTTGGTGTAGGTACAGGAGGAACAATCTCTGGAGTTGGTAAATACTTAAAAGAACAAAATCCAAATATTAAAATTTGGGGAATAGATACCTACGGATCGGTATTTAAAAAGTACCACGAAACAGGGATTTTTGACGAAAACGAAATCTACCCATACGTAACAGAAGGTATTGGAGAAGATATCCTTCCAAAAAACGTAGACTTTAGTATTATCGATGGGTTTACTAAAGTAACAGATAAAGATGCTGCAGTATATACACAAAGACTATCAAAAGAAGAAGGTATGTTTTTAGGTAATAGTGCAGGAGCAGCAATTAAAGGTGTGTTACAATTAAAAGAGCACTTTACTAAAGACGATGTTGTAGTGGTATTATTCCATGATCATGGAAGTCGTTATGTTGGTAAAATGTTTAACGACGACTGGATGCGTAAAATGGGTTACATAGACTAATCCTAATTAATTTAATAATTTAAAAAGCTCACAAAGTAACTTGTGGGCTTTTTTTATGACCTACAATTTACTAAAATGTTACATGGGTATTTTGCAGTTTTGACACCTTAATTTTTTGTTATTTACATAAACATGACAGAGTTGCTGATTTGCGTAAATAAATATTTTTTAAATTTTATAAACACTAAAAACAGCTACAGTACTATCACCAAAGGAATGGGAGGCGTTTAGTAAATCGCAATTTAAGCTAAAATAGGTTTGTTGACCCTTAGTGTAGGGTTTGGCTTGGTTTTAGCGTTTAACCTGTCAGTACGTTTAAACTATAATAATTACAGCATAAAAATTATGCAAAACGTACGTTTTAAAATTTATAATGTAGTATGAATCAAGTAAAAGAAAACAACACAGTTAAAGTAAATTACACAGGTAAATTATCTGATGGACAAATTTTTGATACGTCTGAAGGAAGAGAGCCTTTAGAGTTTACTTTAGGTCAAGGACAATTAATTCCTGGTTTTGAAAAAGGAGTTATTGATATGAAATTAAACGAAAAAAAGACCATCACAATTGCTAAAGAAGAAGCTTATGGTGATGTTAATCCAGCTTTAATTCAAGAAGTAAGTAAAGCAGATTTACCTCAGGATATGACGCCAGAAGTAGGTATGGGATTAGTTTCTAAAACACAAGATGGTCGCGAGACTAACTTAATGGTAGTAGAAGTTAAAGAAGAAACTATCGTTTTGGATGCAAACCATCCATTAGCTGGTAAAGATCTTGTTTTTGATTTAGAAGTGGTAGACATCAAATAATACAAGTTACCAAATAAAATAAGTCGCTTATTTTAAAAGTATCCCAATACGGATTGTGTGTAGTAATACAGCAATTAGTATTGGGATTTTTTGTTTATTGGCTAATAGTAGGTTTCTTTTTACCACTTAAAGCAAGTAAACCCAAAATTGGACCTAAAGCTAAAATCACATAAATTCCGTTGGAAGTAGTCGTTTCAATTAAAGCAGTTAATAATTGTATACTTATTATAGAGATTGTAAAACCAATACAATTTACAATAGTAAGTGAGGTGCCTTTAAGTTGTGGTGTTGCACTTTCAGCAATTAAAGTCGATAATAATGGTGAGTCAGCAACGACCACCATTCCCCAAAACATTAAAAAACCAACAAATATATTTGTTGAGGTTACTGTAAATAGTAAAGGCGATAGTAAACAACAAATACAAGATAATAGCAATGCTATAAAAGCAGTCTTTTTAGTCCCAATACGTTGTGCAGCATAGCCACTTATAATACAGGCAACACCTCCTAATCCAATAATTAAAAAAGATAATAACGGAATATTTAAATCTGCAATACTATGGTTAATACTATATTGTTTAAGCATTATTGGTGTAAAAACCCAAAACGCATATAATTCCCACATGTGACCAAAATAACCAAAAGCAGCATGTCTAAAGTTGTGTTTTTTAAAGATTGTAAAACACGCTTTAAAAGTAGTGTGTAAACTAGGTTTACGATAAGGACCATTTGGTACTAAAAATAAAATTAATAAACCTCCAATTACAGCAAGTGTGGATGTTGTAATTAATACAGACTTCCATGGATAGCTACTTGTAAAATCTTTTAATAAATGCGGAAAAGCAGTACCAAGCACTAAAGCGCCAACCAAGAAACCAAGCGATTTACCCAAACCTGTATTAAAGTAGTCCGTTGCTATTTTCATACCAATAGGATAGATACCAGCTAAACAAAAACCTGTTAAAAACCGAAGCAGTAATAAGCTTGTTAAAGTATGTCCATTCCAGATAATAGCTAAGTTAAAGGTTGCTCCAAACAAGGCGCTTATAAAAAACACTTTGGATGGCGAAAAGCGATCTGCAATTGTTAAAATAGCAAATACTAGTGTTCCAATAATAAATCCAAATTGTACAGCAGATGTTAAATGCCCTAAAGCATTAAGCTTTAAATTAAAATTTAGGACCATGTCATTAATCACACCATTACCTGCAAACCAAAGTGAGGTACAGCAAAATTGAGCGATGACAATTATGGGTAGTATTAGTTTAGCGCGTTTCAATACTAGTAGATGGCTATATTATGGTCTGTTAAGCGAAGTTAAAGGTTTTAATTGATTTACTAAGTGTGTTTGTGTAGGTTTAGTAGCGTGATTTAGCGATCAAATTAGCTATAATTATTTATATGTTGTGGTTTGGTTATTTATCTATTCGTTTTAAAATAGCTGCTCTTATATTTTTAAATTCAACTATTCCGAATTGCAAATTTGGAAGATAAGCATTGTATAATTTCTGGTAACTACTTATAACATAACGTCTATATTCTTGACTATTTACAAAATAATCTTGCAGCTCTTCACTGCTATTATCTTTTGTTATTCTTTTGCTTATCCATTCTGGATACCACTTGTAATTATCTCTAAATATATTTACAACTTGGTAGCATTCGTCAGAAATTTTTTTCTCTATAGTGTTAAGGGTTGTTGAAGTATCATATAATTCAATTAAGTGCAACGATAAACTATCTTTTGAAGCGATTGATTTTAAGCGTTCAATACCACCTTTATTCATATTAATTATTGGACCTCCAGCCATTATTCTAGATAATCCATCGTCTAATAAATCTACTGTTCTAGTATCTAAAATGACAGCATCATAAATGGGTTTAATAGAGTCGTAATATTTGATAACGCTTGAAAACTCGCTAATATCATTATCTAAATCAAGTGCAATCTGGTTGTAAATATCTATAATTTCAGATTGTTGCTTTCGGTTCTCATTCCAATTGTTAATCTGTAATGCAATTAAAATTCCAATAACTACAAGTATTATTTCTCCGATTGCGTATTTAATGTACTTTCCCAGTTTTCCTTCTGAAAGTAAATTTTGTCTAATTTTTCTAAAAAATTTTATCATTGGTTAGCGGTTTGTGTTTATGATGTGCAACATATAGATAAGACAAGTTTTTAATTTGCTTTATCGAAGGTTCAGTCAAGTTAATAGTTTTAAGTTTAGAAATCAATACGTATAACTACGTATTTTTCTTACATAAAAAAGTGTAACTTTAAGCCATGCAAGAAGATTTTTTACACTATCTCTGGAAACTTAAAAAATTTGAAACCTTAAATCTCCAGACCACAAAAGGAGAGCAAGTTGTTATCCAAAATGTAGGCACACATAATTATCATACTGGTCCAGATTTTTTTAATGCGCAACTTATAATTGCTGGTCAATTATGGGCTGGCAACGTCGAGATCCATAGTAAATCTAGCGATTGGTACGTGCATAATCATGAAGTTGATCCAAATTACGATAATGTAATTTTACATGTTGTTTGGGAGCATGACACACCTGTTTTTAGAAAAGACAACTCAGAAATCCCAACCATCCAGCTTAAAAATTATGTATCACAAGTGGCTTTAAATAATTATGCTAAGTTATTTAATAGTAAACAAACTTGGATTAATTGCGAAAACACGATTACTAATGTTACTCCTTTTGTTGTCACAAATTGGTTAGAGCGTTTGTTTTTTGAGCGTTTAGAGAGTAAAGCAAAAGCTATTGAAGCGATATTAAAAACTTCTAATAATAACTGGGAAGCTGTTTTGTTTAAATTACTTGCTAAAAATTTTGGTCTTAAAGTTAATGACGACGCTTTTTTTAGTTTGGCTAATAGTTTTGATTTTTCGGTCGTTAGAAAACAGCAAAGTAATTTACAAAGTTTAGAAGCTTTGTTTTTTGGTCAAGCAGGTTTATTGGATCAGGATATTCAGGAGGCGTATTATATTGCACTACAAAAAGATTATGCGTTTTTAAAACAAAAATTTAAAATTGATAATGCTAGTGTTAGTCCGTTTCAGTTTTTTAGACTGCGTCCACCAAATTTTCCTACGATTAGGTTGTCACAATTAGCCAATGTATACCATTTGCACCAAAACGTGTTCTCAAAAGTTATTGCTTCGGATAGTGTTGCGGATATTTATAAATTATTTTCGGTGTCAACCTCACCATTTTGGGAGTCGCATTATACGTTTGACAAAGTATCTTCAACTAGAAAAAAGCAAATTACAAAGTCTTTTGTGGATCTGTTATTAATAAACACAATCATTCCGCTTAAATTTTGTTATGCAAAACAACAAGGTAAATCTATTGAGGAAGAGATTGTTAGTTTAATGCAACAACTAAAACCAGAAAAAAACGGAATAGTAGATAAGTTTGCTAGCTTAAAAGTGGTTTCCGGATCAGCGTTGGATAGTCAAGCAGTTATTCAGCTTAAAAATTTATATTGCGATACAAACCGTTGCTTAAAATGTGCAATTGGTAATACTATACTTGCACAAAATTAATTATCTTGCAGTATGCAATTTTTATATAAACAGCTACACTATTTTCAAAAACGAGGCTATCACGTCTGTCAGCGTATTGCAGATCGTTTGGGTATTAGAGCCAAAGTGGTGCGCACCACGTTTATGTATTTAACCTTTGCAACACTAGGTTTTGGTTTTGCGTTGTACTTATTTTTAGCATTTTGGATGCGCATAAAAGATATTGTATACACTAAACGCTCATCTGTGTTTGACCTTTAAATTATGACTAACCCACTAATTACGCTTTACAGATCTAAAATATATACTGCAATTGCATTATTAATTATACTATTAGTTATTGGTGTTATTGGCTTTAGATTTATGTCTCACTACACTTGGGTGGACGCTTTTTATATGACAGTAATAACTATAACTACTGTTGGCTTTGGAGAGGTGCAACCTTTAGACGATAAGTCTAAAATTTTTACAATATTTTTAATTTTAAACAGTGTTGTAATTGTAGGTTATGCTTTAACTATTATTACCGAATTTATTTTAAGTAAAAATAATATTGAAGAACTAAAACAAAAGAAAATGCAGAAAAAAATTGATGCACTAAATAACCATATTATTATATGTGGTTTTGGTCGAAACGGTAAACAAGCTGCAACCAAATTATTGGCGCATAAGCAACCTTTTGTAATTATAGAACGAAACAAAGAGATTATTGAAAAATTTGAAGACGAAAACACACCTTTTGTTTTAGGTAATGCTAATGAAGATGAAATTTTATTACAAGCTGGAATCACTAGAGCAAGCACCTTAATTTCTGCCTTACCAAATGATGCAGATAATTTATTTGTGGTATTATCTGCAAGACAAATGAAAAATGATTTACGCATTATAAGTCGTGCTTCTCAAGAAACTTCTTACGAAAAATTAAAGCTAGCTGGTGCCAATAACGTGATTTTACCAGATCGTATTGGTGGTGATCATATGGCTTCCTTAGTGGTTGTACCAGATTTAATAGAGTTTATTGATAATCTAGCTATAGTAGGAGAAAGTAATATTAATATTGAAGAAGTACAAGTAGAAAAACTTTACGATCCTAAAACAGGAATCAAGACTATTAAAGACTTAGACTTGCGTCATAAG
Source organism: Olleya sp. Hel_I_94 (assembly GCF_007827365.1). NCBI lineage: Bacteria > Pseudomonadati > Bacteroidota > Flavobacteriia > Flavobacteriales > Flavobacteriaceae > Olleya > Olleya sp. Hel_I_94. Next base: position 1,314,221 of record NZ_VISI01000002.1, on the reverse strand, counting down.
ACAGGATGTACAGTCATTGGTTTTAAGGATGGTAATGGCGAGTATATTGTAAATCCTGAAGCCGAATTAAAATTAGTGCCTAACTCTAAAGTTATTGTCCTTGGACGACCAGAACAAATCCAAAAACTAAACACTGTTTTTAGTTTAGACTAATTAATGTATTTAACAAGAATTCTTTTAAAAATTCAGCATTTTTTTGCATCTTGCTAATCTTAACTTAAAATTAACTAACAAATAAATAAATTATGAAGAAATATCTTCTCTCGATGTTTACATTAATATTACCATTGCTAACCTTTGCTCAAGATAGTACAGCAGATAATATAGACGCTATCTTTAAAAAATATACAGGTTGGTTTGTTGAAGGTATTTTCTCTGAAATTCCTTTTACAGATACTATAAGAATTCCATGGGTATTAATTGTTCTTATTGGAGGTGCTTTATTTTTTACAATTTATTTCAAGTTTATCAATTTTACTGGATTTAGAACTGCAATTAAGGTAGTACAAGGTAAATATGAAGATATTGAAAAACATGGTGTAGACTCTTTATATGGAGATCAAACACCAGGAGGAGACATTATTGAAACAATGAAGGCTGAAGGTGCAGATGGAGAAGTGTCTCACTTCCAAGCGTTAACAGCAGCATTATCTGCTACAGTAGGTTTAGGTAATATTGCAGGTGTTGCAGTAGCGCTATCAATTGGTGGTCCAGGTGCAACATTTTGGATGATTATTGCAGGTCTTTTAGGTATGGCATCTAAGTTTGCCGAGTGTACTTTAGGTGTAAAGTATAGAGATGTAGGTGAAGACGGAACAGTATATGGTGGACCAATGTACTACCTAACTAAAGGATTAAAAGAAAAAGGAGCAGGTGGAATTGGTAAAGTTTTAGCTGTGCTTTTTGCAATATTTGTAGTTGGTGGATCTTTTGGAGGTGGTAACATGTTCCAAGCCAATCAAGCAGCAGCTCAGTTTACAAAATTATTTAATCTTACAGGAGAAAATGCAGGAATGTACTTTGGTATTGTAATGGCTGTATTGGTAGCTATTGTAATTATTGGAGGTATTAAGCGTATTGCATCAGTAACAGAAAAAGTAGTGCCATTTATGGCTGGTATTTATGTATTAGCAGCACTAATTATATTGTTTGCTAACTTCACGTTAATTGATGATGCGTTTATGGCGATATTTAATGGTGCATTTACACCATTAGCAGGATTAGGTGGTGTTATTGGAGTAATGATTCAAGGTGTACGTCGTGGAGCATTCTCTAATGAAGCTGGTGTAGGGTCTGCAGCAATTGCACACTCTGCTGTACGTACTAAATATCCAGCAAGTGAAGGTATTGTTGCTTTATTAGAGCCTTTTGTAGATACAGTTGTAATTTGTACAATGACAGCATTAGTAATTGTTATTACAAACTTTGATGGTGGTTTTATGGAATATGGAGTAGAAATTAAAGAAGGTGTAGAGATTACAGCTACAGCTTTTGATACGGTTATTCCTCACTTCTCAATTGTGTTAACAATAGCAGTTATTTTATTTGCTTTTAGTACAATGATTTCTTGGTCATATTATGGTATGCAAGGATGGGTTTTCTTATTCGGAAAAGGAAAAATCACAGATTTAATTTATAAAATTTTATTCTTATTATTTGTTGTTGTAGGAGCTTCGATTAGTTTAGGAGCTGTTATTGACTTCTCTGATGCTATGATTTTTGCAATGGTAGTGCCAAATATTATTGGTGTAGTTATGTTATCTCCAGTTATTAAAAAGGAGCTTACTAAGTATATGAATGCTATCAACAAAAAAGAAGATGCAATTGAAGATGGTGCAACAGATTTAGTTGATGAAATGTAAAATATAAAAAACATTATAATGACTTTTAAATCCCACTTCCAGTTTTCTAAAAAACAACGAAGTGGGATTTTTTTATTGCTATTAATTTTGATTGTTGTGCAAAGTTTTTATCACTTTGTATTACCAAAATTGATGGATACAAATCCTGATTTTGCTTCAAATGATACAGAAGTTATTGCATTTGTTAAACAAATAGACTCGCTTAAAGCAATTCAATTAGAAAAACGTAAGCCAAAGATTTATCCCTTTAATCCAAATTTTATTACAGATTATAAAGGTTACACTTTAGGATTAAGCAATCAAGAGATTGATAGATTGTTAGCTTTTAGAAAGCAAGACAAATGGATTAATTCTGTAAAACAATTTCAAGACGTTACTAAGGTATCCGATTCGGTATTGAACAAAATTTCGCCTTTTTTTAAATTTCCTGATTGGGTAACAAATCCAAAGCCAAAGCAGGCTAATTTTAAAACAGGTTATTCAAAAACAGTAAAAACCGAAGCGCAGAAGCTTGATTTAAATTCCGCTACAGCGATACAATTACAAAAAGTATATGGCATAGGACCGTCATACTCTGAACGTATCATTAAATTTAGGAATAAAATTAATGGATTTCACTCGTTTATTGAGTTGCAACAAGTATACGGATTAACGCCAGAGGTTATAGATAATATTAAATCGGATTTTAGTATTAAAACACCAAGAGCAATTACTAAAATTGCATTAAATACAGCAACTAAAGAGCAGTTGGTGACTATTAAGTATATTGATTATGAGGTAGCACACAGTATAATTGAAGAACGCACCTTGCGTGATGGGTTTAAGTCCATTGACGAATTAACAAAAGTTAACGGTTTTCCTGTTAATAAATTAGAGATAATTAAGTTATCTTTACGTCTAGATTAGAACTTAACAATAACACAACGTATTATGGAAAATATGTACTTCAGTGAAGAGCATAATTTATTTAGAGAAAGCTTATGCGAATTTTTAAAAAAAGAAGTCGTACCTCATATTGATAAATGGGAAAAAACAGGAAGTATAGAACGCTTTATTTGGAAAAAATTTGGCGATATGGGCTTTTTTGGTATTAGTTACCCAGAGCAATATGGCGGAATGGATTTAGATATTTTCTATATGGTTATTTTGCTAGAAGAATTACAAAAAATCAACTCAGCTGGTTTTGCTGCAGCAATGTGGGCACATGCCTATTTAGCAATGACGCATTTAAAAGCAGAAGGTAGTGATGCCATAAAAGAAAAATATCTAACAGCTAGTATTACTGGAGACATGATTGGATGTCTTTGTATTACAGAACCTTTTGGAGGTAGTGATGTTGCAGGAATGCGATCTACAGCTGTTAAAAAAGGAGATACATATGTAATTAATGGATCAAAAACATTTATTACAAACGGAGTATACAGTGATTATTTAGTAGTTGCAGCAAAAACAAATCCAGAAATAGGTAATAAGGGTATTAGTATTTTCTTAATTGATAGAGATACGCCTGGTGTGTCTGCAACTAAATTAGATAAATTAGGTTGGAGAGCATCAGACACTGGAGAGATTGCATTTGATAATGTAACAATTCCAGCATCTAACTTAATGGGAGAAGAAAATAAAGGGTTTGCATACATCATGCAACATTTTGCGACAGAGCGTTTAATTATGGGTGTAAATGCACATGCTAGAGCAGAGTTTGCTTTGGATTACACGATGCAATACATGTCAGAGCGTACAGCTTTTGGTAAAACAATTGACCGTTTTCAGGCATTAAGACACCGTTTAGCAGACCATATTACTGAAGTAGAAATCTGTAAAACATTTAACTATACAATTGCAGATAGATTAGGAAAAGGTGAGTACGTAGTAAAAGAAGCTACGATGTCTAAATTAAAATCTACAAAAGTAGCAGACGAGGTTATTTACGATTGTCTTCAGTTTTTAGGTGGTTATGGTTACATGGAAGAATATCCATTAGCAAGACTATTAAGAGACAGTAGGCTTGGACCAATTGGTGGTGGTACTTCCGAAATCTTAAGAGAGATTATCGCTAAAATGGTAATCGATGGTAAGGATTATAAGCCAGCTACAAAATAATTTGATTAGCTTTTTAGCGAAAATTATTCAAGATTATCGCTAAAATGGTAATCGATGGTAAGGATTATAAGCCAGCTACAAAATGATTTGATTAGCTTTTTAGCGAAAATTATTCAAGATTATCGCTAAAATGGTAATCGATGGTAAGGATTATAAGCCAGCTACGAAATAATTTAATTAGCTTTTTAGCGAAAATTATTCAAGATTATCGCTAAAATGGTAATCGATGGTAAGGATTATAAGCTAGCTACAAAATAATTTGATTAGCTTTTTAGCGAAAATAAATGTTTATTTTCGCTAAAATAGTAATCCTTAAAAAGATTATGTTTCTGCTAACAAATAATATTTAAAAGTATTTAAAATGAAATTGACTCAGATCAAATCCACAGTAATTATAATATTTTTACTAGTAGGAAGCGTTGCTGTGGCACAAACCGAATTAAAAAATAAAGTTGTCGACTTTATGAGTATGATGCCAATTGAAAACGCAAGTGTTTATATTCAAAACACAACAATTGGTACTATTACAAATGCAGATGGTAAGTTTGTGTTATTAGTGCCTAAAACGTACGAAAAGGATACCATTATCATTTCTTCAATTGGTTTTAAAAGCTACAAAACAACAATAGATCAGTTTGATAACGAGTTTGATATTTTATTAGAGGAAGATGTAGCATCCTTAGATGAAATTTTGATTATCGCAGAAAACAGACCCAAAACTGGAAATGATATTGTACTTAGAGCGCTAGAAAAATTAGAAAACAACCTTCCAGAATTACCATACTTACAAAAAGGTTTTATTAGACATAAAGAGCGAAATAAAAAACAATTTAAATGGTTGGTTGAAAGTGCAATTACTTTGTATGATGATTCTAGTTATGTCACAGGAGGAAAAGATAATCTTAAAATAAACGTAGATCAGGTCAGGAAAAGTTACGATTTACGTGATGTAGATAGTTTGTTTTCATATGCTACATATTTAAAATATAATGCCAATGTTAATTTAAAACCTAAAAATTTACGAAGAGATACTATCGCTAAATCATCACTAATAAAGTCTATTAAATGGAATGATACTAGAGTAAATGGTTTAGATAATTTATTTAAAGGAAAACTTAATTTAGTACGTAATTCTAAAAGTCCAAAAGCATTGTTAGGTAAAGATGTGTTAGCAACACATCAATTTAAATTGGATACGATTTTAGTTGATAATGAAAGAAAAATTTATAAAATTAAGATAGATAAAAGTGAGGATTTTGTTGGTTTAGACACAGAAGGCATTTATAACGAAGGTTATATTGCAGAAGGTTGGATGTACATTTATTGGGATAATTTTGCAATTAAAAAAATTGAATATCAATTAAAAGCAGGATCTAATGCGCAAAAAAGTAGAAGTAAAACCTTATTTGATACGCAAATAAACCATAAACTAGTTATATCCTACATGGAATATCAAGATAGAATGTATCCAAATTATATCTATTACGAAACTCCAAAACTTGTCAATGTTGGTTATAAGCCAGTAGGTAAAATTGATAAAGAAGAGGAAGCGCTTTTTAATAAAGAAGAACGGTTTTATTATACAGTACAAGAAATTTTGTTTACTGAGATAATTCAAGATCAAGAACAAGTGCAAGCAGCTTTAAACCAAGACTGGGATTCGGATATTTTTTCTATAAAACCTTACGATAAAACATTTTGGGAAAACTACAATACATTACTAGAAAGTGAAGAAGATGAAAAGTTAATTAAGGATTTAACTAAACGTTCCACACTTTTTAAACAATAAAAAGCAATTTTTTTTATTGTAAAATATAAATAACTAATTATATTTGCGCCTCAAAATTTTAAAAGAGAGGAGGTTAAGACACTATGTTAATAATTCCAATAAAGGACGGAGAAAATATAGAACGAGCATTAAAACGCTACAAACGTAAGTTTGATAAAACGGGAACAAGAAGAGTTTTACAAGGTCGTAAGCAATTTGTTAAACCGTCAATAGAAAATAGAGCTAAAATTCAGAAAGCTCAATATGTACAACATTTAAGAGATCAAGAAGCTTTATAAATAGCTTCAATTAATAAAAAAAAGCCACTAATTAGTTAGTGGTTTTTTTATTTTTACATATACCCAAAACAAAAAAGGTATATTTATAACACTTAAATACTATACGCTTAATGCTACTAAAAGCCTTTTTAGATTACCTGTTGCTTGAAAAAAAATATTCCCAGCTAACAGTTAATGCCTATAAAAAAGATATAGAATCCTTTATGGCTTTTATTTCTAGTGAAGAAGAAACAAATACTATTCAAGAAACAAATTATTCGCAAATTAGATCTTGGATTGTTAATTTAGTTCAAAAAGGAATAACCAACAAAAGTATAAATAGAAAGATTTCTGCATTAAATGGCTTCTTTAAATTCCTACTTAAAATTGAAGAAGTAAAGCTAAATCCACTTTCAAAACATAAGGCATTAAAAACAAGTAAAAAAGTTCAAATCCCCTTTTCAGAAAATGAAATTAATACAGTTCTAGATCAAATTAACCACAATCAAGATTTTGAAGGTGTTAGAAATAAATTAATAATAGAATTATTTTACTCTACAGGAATTAGACGTATAGAGTTGATAAACATTAAATTAAAAGATATTGATTTAGAAAATAATACAATTAAAATTTTAGGTAAAAGAAATAAAGAACGCATTATTCCTTTGTTAAACATGGTAATGGATAGTGTAGATATTTATAAGTTAGAAAGAAATAAATTAGAAACTATTACAGATAATGAGTATTTGTTTTTAACAAAAAAAGGAGTTAAAGTATATGAAACTCTTGTCTACAGAATTATAAATGATTACTTTAGTAAAGCTTCAACTAAGGTGAAGAAAAGTCCACATATTCTAAGACATTCTTTTGCTACACACTTATTAAATCAAGGTGCAGAGTTAAATGCAGTCAAAGAACTATTAGGGCATTCTAGTTTAGCAGCTACTCAAGTTTATACGCACAATAGTATCGCTGAATTAAAAAAAGTATACGCAAAAGCGCACCCTAGAAGTAAAAAATAAATGTTTAACCACAAAATTTTAAAGTATGAAGGTAAACACACAGGCAGTAAACTTTAATGCCAATCCCCAATTATTGGAGTTCATCCAAAAACGTATGGATAAACTTGAAATGTACTATGACAAAGTAATTCAATCAGAAGTCTATCTTAAAGTAGAAAAGAGTAGTATTAAGCTTAATAAAATATTTGAAGCAAAAATAAATGTGCCAGGTGATTGCTTGGTTGTTAAAAAGCAATGTAAGACATTTGAAGAGGGAGCAGACATAGCTGTAGCCTCTTTGGAAAGGCAATTAAAAAAGCGAAAACAAAAATTAAGAGAAAATTTTAAAAATATTTCATAAAAATGTTTTGAATAATTAAATAAATATTTACATTTGCAGTCCGTTAGAAATAGCGGGCTTTTTTTAGAAGTAAAATTAGCAGAAAAAAGCCGATGTAGCTCAGCTGGCTAGAGCAGCTGATTTGTAATCAGCAGGTCGTGGGTTCGAGTCCCTCCATCGGCTCAAAATAAAGTTAAAATAGATAATTATTTGTTTTAACTTTGCATAAGTTCTTTAATAGAGTGAAAAGTTTAAAATTGGGGAGATACTCAAGCGGCCAACGAGGGCAGACTGTAAATCTGCTGACTACGTCTTCGCAGGTTCGAATCCTGCTCTCCCCACTTTTTTTTAAAGTTTATTTTAAACAACAAAGGATTTTAAATAATTGCGAGAGTAGCTCAGTTGGTAGAGCGTCAGCCTTCCAAGCTGAATGTCGCCGGTTCGAACCCGGTCTCTCGCTCTAATATTTAAGCCGGTGTAGCTCAGGGGTAGAGCGTTTCCTTGGTAAGGAAGAGGTCACGGGTTCAATTCCCGTCATTGGCTCAGAATAAAGAATACAAATTAAGAATACACTAATATTATTATATAACTAAGATTAAATTATTAAAACATGGCAAAGGCAACTTTCGATCGTTCAAAACCACACTTAAATATTGGTACAATTGGACACGTAGATCACGGTAAAACAACTTTAACTGCTGCTATTACTAAAGTATTAGCTGATGCAGGTTTATCAGAAGCAAGATCATTCGATCAAATTGATAACGCTCCTGAAGAAAAAGAAAGAGGTATCACAATTAATACATCACACGTAGAGTACTCTACAGCTAATCGTCACTATGCACACGTAGATTGTCCAGGTCACGCCGATTACGTAAAAAACATGGTAACTGGTGCTGCACAAATGGATGGAGCTATATTAGTTGTAGCTGCAACTGATGGTCCTATGCCACAAACACGTGAGCACATCTTATTAGGTCGTCAAGTTGGTATCCCAAGAATCGTTGTATTCTTAAATAAAGTGGATATGGTTGATGATGAAGAGCTTTTAGAGTTAGTAGACATGGAGGTTAGAGAATTATTATCTTTCTATGAGTATGATGGAGATAATGGACCTGTAGTTTCTGGTTCTGCATTAGGGGCTTTAAATGGTGAGCAAAAATGGGTGGATACAGTAATGGAATTAATGGCGCAAGTTGATGCATGGATCGAAGAGCCATTACGTGAGGTTGATAAGCCTTTCTTAATGCCTATCGAGGATGTATTCTCTATTACAGGTCGTGGTACTGTTGCAACAGGACGTATCGAAACTGGTATTGCCAATACAGGAGATCCTGTAGAGATTATTGGTATGGGTGCTGAAAAATTAACATCTACAATTACAGGAATCGAAATGTTCCGTCAAATATTAGATAGAGGTGAAGCTGGAGATAACGCAGGTATTCTTTTAAGAGGTATTGAGAAATCTCAAATCTCAAGAGGAATGGTAATCGTTAAGCCAGGTTCAGTAACACCACACGCTAAATTTAAAGCTGAGGTTTATATCCTTAAAAAAGAAGAAGGTGGACGTCATACTCCATTCCATAATAATTACCGTCCTCAATTTTACGTTCGTACAACTGACGTAACTGGAAACATAGCGTTACCTGAAGGAGTTGAGATGGTTATGCCAGGAGATAACTTAACTATTCATGTTGAGTTAATCCAAAAGATCGCAATGAATGTTGGATTACGTTTCGCAATACGTGAAGGTGGTAGAACAGTAGGAGCAGGTCAGGTAACTGAAATTTTAGACTAATTAATAGTTTATAATATATATAATTAAGGCACTTTGTTATGAAGTGCCTTGATTTATATTTACGGGTTTAGCTC